>DMTU01000198.1:10628-16493 GCA_003476595.1 Acidimicrobiaceae bacterium
CCGCCGGCCGCCGACGCCGGGCCGCGCGTGCGCGCCCGCCACTACCTCTGGTGGGTGCAGGTCATGCTGGCCACCGCGCTGCTGTGCGGGCTGCTGGTGATGGGCCTGGGCGGACGGCTGGCCATGCGCCTGCTCGGCGCCACGGCCGGCGACGCGGCGCAGGGCCGCATCACCGAGGCCGACGAGGTCGTGGGCGAGATCACGGTGGGTGGCACCATCGGGTTCATCGTCTTCATCGGCCTGCTCAGCGGGCTGGTGATGACGCTGCTGTGGTTCGCCGTGCGCCGCTTCCTCCCCGCGCGCTGGATCGGCGGCCTGGTCTTCGGCGCCGCGCTGCTCGTCGTCTTCGGCACCCGCATGGAGCCGCTGCGGCCGGGCAACGAGGACTTCGACCTGGTCGGGCCCTGGTGGCTCGCCATCACCGCCTTCACCGCCCTGGCGCTCGGGTTCGGGATCTCCCTCGCCGCCGTCTCCGCGCGGGTCAGCCGCTGGCTCCCCCTGATCGGCCGAGGCCGACGCTCCCTCGCCTACGTATCGCTGCTGGTGCTCGTCCTCCTCTTCCCGTTCGGGCTCGCCGCCCTGATCGGTGGCCTCGCCTACGTCTTCGCTGGTCGAGCCGTCGAGCGTGGCCGGGCGTGGCTGACCGGTCCGGCCGGGCTGCGAGCGGTTCGCCTCGCCATCGGGGCCATCGTGCTCGTCGCCGCACCCGGGTTCGTGATCGCCATCGGAGACCTCGTCGGCCGAGGGCCCTGACCCGGGTCAGCAGTCGCAGGGCATCGAGGCGCAGACCGGGCAGCCGGCTGCGTAGCGCTGGGCGGCCTCGTCCAGGCTGAGCCCGAGCTGTTGGGCCAGCGACGCGACCCACGCGATGACGTCGCCCAGCTCGTGGAGCTGCTGCTCGGGTGTGCCCTTGCGCGCGGCCTGGGCCAGCTCGCCCACCTCCTCGCACAGCCACGCCACCGTCGGCGCGGTTCCCCGATCGGCGTCTCGCTCGCCGTAGGTGGCGGCGATGGTGGCCTGGAACGCTGCGATGTCCACGGCCTCGGAGCGTACCGGCGGACCATCCACCCATCGCCGAGATGCCAGGTCCACACTGGCTCCAGATGCGGTTCCGGCTCGGGGGATGTGCCGTCGCACTGGTGCTGGTGCTCAGCGCCTGCGGCGTGGACAGCGCCTCCGACCGCGCGGCGCACGACCTTGCCGGGTCCGCGGATCTGCCGCCGGCCGAGCTGGTGAGCGCACGAGACACGCTGCCACCCGCACCACCCTCGGCGACGGCGCTCACCGTGCTGCTCACCCACGCCGGCGACGCCGCCGACCCGGGTCTCGACGCCGCCGCCGCCGCCCTCGCCCAGCGCCCGGACATCCGGGTGGCCGTCGTCGCGGCGGGCACCCCGTCGGACGGTGCCGTGACGATGAGCGGCTTCCCGGTGGCGGTGCTGGACACGTCCGACGGCGATCTCGTGGCCGCGGCCGTCGTGGCCACCGGCATCGCGCCGGACCTCGTCGTCGTCGGCATCGACCGGACCTCCGAGCTCGGCGGGGCCGAGCCGATCGCCGCTGCAGCCGCGGCCGCCGGGGTCCCGGCGCTGGTCGTGCGGGTGGAGGGCGGCGCCCAGGCCGACCACGCCGCCGCGGCGATGCAGCTGCTCGAGGTGCTCGATCTGGAGCTGGACGCGCTCCTCGACGAACCGGCCGCGGTCCACCGGCTCACCGTGCCGAGCTGCCGGTCGGGGTCGCTGCGGGGGCGCCTCGTGGTCCGGGCAGCGTCGGAGTCGGCGCCGCTGCCGGCCTCGGAGTGCACGAGCGCCGACCGATCCGTCCCCGTGGACGAGCCGGCGGCGGTGGGCGCGGGCTACGCCGCCCTGAGCCGGCTGCCCTGACGCTGCCGCCGCTCAGGACCCCTCGGCCGCGTCCCGCAGTCGACGCCAGCGCTCGAGCACCTCGTCGACCGGGAGGGGGCCGAGCGTCGTCGGCGGTCCCGAGACCGTGGTGCGGTTCACCGTCCGGATCCGGTCGTTGAGGTGCTCGACCAACGAGCGCACCTCGGCCTCGGTCGCCAGCGCGCCCAGTGAGCCGAGCGCAGCGTCCACGTCGATGCGGATCTGGATCGCCGGCGGCGGGGGCGGCGCGGCGCGCTCGCGGCGGAGCTTGTCCCGGATCCAGGCCATCTCGTCCCGGCGCGCATCGAGGTCGCGGATCGGCCGACCGGCGCCGGGGAGGCCGTCGAAGTCGCCGCGCTCGATCGCGTCGGCGATCTGACGCTCGATCCAGCGCTCCCAGGAGACCCCGGGGGGCTTACGTGCCGACGTCGCTCCGTCCTCCACCACCCCGGCGACGATAGGAGAATCATTTGACAGTTTGGCTCGCAGATGTTCGGCTGTCCGGATGCCGCTCTCCGTGACGCTGCTCGGGACGGGCAGCCCGCTCCCCGATCCGAACCGGGCCGGCCCGTCGACCCTCGTGCAGGCCGGCGACACCAACCTGCTGGTCGACGCCGGGCGGGGATGCGTCATGCGCCTCGCCGGCGCCGGGCTCTTCCCGAGCATGGTCACCGGCGTGCTCCTGACACACCTGCACAGCGACCACATCTGCGCCCTGAACGACGTGATCACGTCCCACTGGGTGACCAGCCAGGCACCGACACCGCTGCCGATCCACGGACCTCCGGGCACCGCGGCGGTGGTCGCCGGCATCGAGCAGATGCTGCAGCCCGACGTCGGCTACCGGATCGACCACCACGACGACCTCACCACCGGGCCCCAGCTCGAGGTGGTGGAGCACGAGCCGGGCGAGCGCTTCACGATCGGCGCGTGCACGGTGACGACCCACGCCACCGATCACCGGCCCGTGGAGCCGACGCTCGGCTACCGGATCGACCACGACGGCGCCGTCGCCGCCATCGCCGGGGACACCATCCCCTGCGAGGGCCTCGACCAGCTGTGCGCCGGCGCCGACCTGTACGTCCAGACGGTGATCCGGGAGGACCTCGTCGCCCTCGTGCCCAACGCGCGGCTCCAGGACATCCTCGACTACCACTCGACCGTGGCCCAGGCCGCCCAGACCGCCGCACGGGCGGGGGTCGCCACGCTCGTCCTCACCCACTACGTGCCGCCGATGCAACCGGGACAGGAGGATGCGTGGCGGGCCATCGCCGCCGAGCACTTCGACGGGACGATCGTCCTCGGCAACGACCTGACCCGGGCCGACGCTTCTTGACCGCGCGGTCAATAAGGTGGTCCGGCGATGCGTCGAGACCCCCCGGACACCGCCCCCGACTCGGCGAACGAGGTCCCTGAGCGCGTCGTCGTCCCGCAGTCCCCGGTCGCTCCGGGCACCGAGGCGGTCGAGCGGATCTCGACGTTCCACTCCCTGCGCTACCCCGAGTACCGCCTGCTGTTCATCTCCGGGCTCTTCATCTTCCTCGGCGTGCAGGCCCAGCAGATCGTGCGCGGCTGGCTCGCCGCCGAGCTCACCGGATCCAACCGGGGCCTGGGCGGGGTGTTCTTCGGCTTCGCCATCCCGATGCTGCTGCTCACCCCGTTCGGCGGGGTCGCGGCCGACCGCTTCCCCAAGCGCACCGTCCTGCTCGTCTCCACCGCCCTGCTGGTCATCAGCGCGCTGTGGGTCGGGCTGGCCGACGCGTTCGGCGTCCTCGAGTACTGGATGCTCGTCGGCGCCTCCGCCGTCCAGGCGTCGGGGTTCGCCATCTTCGGCCCGGCCCGGATCAGCTTCACCAGCGAGCTGGTCGACCGCCGGGCGCTGCCGAACGCCGTGATCCTCAGCCAGATCAGCATGAACAGCACCCGGATCATCGGGCCGGCGGCGGGCGGCGCGCTCATCGGCGTCGCCTGGCTCGGCACCGCCGGCACCTACCTCATCACGGCGGCGCTGATGATCATCGCGCTCATCATCATCTTCCCGCTGCCGAAGCAGGCCAAGGTCGACCGGAGCGACCGGCCGAGCCCCATCTCGGAGCTGCGCGCCGGGCTGCGCTACGTGCGGGGCAACCGGCCGGTGCTCCTGCTCATCATCGCCTCCTACGCGGTCGTCATGTTCGCGTTCCCCTACATCGCCTTCCTGCCCCTGGTGGCGACCGAGGTCTTCGACGTCGGCTCGGCCGGCTACGGGATCATGAACGCCGCCAGCGGCGCAGCGGCCGTGATCGTCTCGCTGCGCATCGCCCGGATCTCCGGCGCCGACAGCTGGCGCATCCAGGTCATCGCCGGCGTCGTGTTCGGCGTCGGCATCGTCGCCCTCGGGCTCGCGCCGTCGTTCCCGCTCGCCCTGCTCGCCCTCTTCGTCATCGGCGGCGGCGCCTCGGCGTTCCAGGCGATGAACAACACGTTGATCCTCACCGAGAGCGAGCCCGAGTACCACGGTCGGGTCCAGTCGCTGCTGATGCTCAGCTTCTCCGGGTTCGGCCTCGCCGCCCTGCCCCTCGGCGCGGTGGCGGACACGGTCGGCCTGCGGCCGGTGTTCGTCGGCATGGGCATCAGCGCGGTGGTCTCGATGCTGCTGTACCAGTGGGCGCGCCGGCGGGTGCCCCGCGATCAGTCCACGACGACGATCTCGTAGCCGTCGCTCCCCGACAGGGGGCAGTAGCCCTCGTAGCGCCCGGGGACGCTGTACGTCAGCGACAGGTTCCGGCCCGCGGCCACGAAGTAGGGCCCGACCGTCTGGTCGACGTCGTCCTCGTTGCGCAGCAGCAAGGTGTCACCCACCCGCAGCTCGATCCGGGCCGGCATGACGTCGACGATCTCGCCGGCGTCGAGGCGGTCCTGCGTGCCGGCCGGGACGACGACTTCCACGGTCTGGGCCTGGCGGTCCTCGCCGCAGCCGGCGACCGCGCCGGCGGAGGCGACGGCCAACAGCGCCCAGGCCAGCAGGCGCAGTCCCGGGCGGCACGCCATCACGGGGCCATGTCCCGGACCTCGGCGGTCACCACGACGTCACCGGCCTGCTCGAACGTGAGCGTGAGCTCGATCGTGGTGCCCACCTCGAGGGGCTCGACCAGGTCCAGCATCATGATGTGCAGGCCGCCGGGCTCGAGCGACACGGTCTCGCCGGCCGGCACCGGGATGTCCTCCACCGGCTGCATCTGCATCATCGGCGCGCCGGCCATCGAGGTGTCGGTCGTCCCCTCGCCGTCCTCGCCGCCCATGCCCTCGCCCATCCCGGCGTCCCCGTCGTCCTCGACGGCGGTCGTCTCGTGGAGCTCGACCCTCGCTGCGACGGTGGCGTCGACGCTGGCCGAGAGCAGCACGTCGTCGGTCTCGCTCCCGTTGGTGATGTCGAGGTACGCGGCCCCGGCCGTCGCCACCGCCGGGGAGGTGCGGGCCCAGGCGTCGGTGACCTCCAGCTCGCCGGCCGGCTCCTCGGCCTCGGTCGTGTCGGTGGTGTCGGCGGCGTCGGTCACCGGGGCGGCCTCACCGGACACGGCGGCAACGTCGTCGTCGTCGCCGCAGCCGGCGAGGAGGGAGCCGGCGAGCACGAGGGCGGCGACGGCGGTCAGGCGGCGGGTGGTGGTGGGGGTCATCGGATCTCCGGTCGGGTCAGCAGGGCGGTCAGGTCGGTCGTCATGTGCTCGCTCTCGAAGCCGAAGGGCCACTCGACGCGCACGGTTCCGGTGTCGTCGATCACGTAGGTGATCGCCGAGTGCCCGACGTCGTAGGTCGCGTCGCCGGGCTCGTGCTCCTCGACCTCGTACTGGACGCCGAAGGCCTGTGCCGCGGTCGCCAGCTCGACGGGGTCCTCGGTGCGCAGCGCAGCCGTCCGGTCGAAGAAGTGCCCGAGGTAGCCGGCGAGGGTCTCCGGCTGGTCCCGTTCGGGGTCGACGGTGGCCATCGCGACGGTCACCCTCTC
>DMTU01000198.1:16639-18133 GCA_003476595.1 Acidimicrobiaceae bacterium
GACGGTGGCCATCGCCACGGTCACCTTCTCGGCGAGCCCGTCGGGGAGGTCCTCGATGGCGACGCGCAGATCGCTCATCGTCATGGGGCAGACGTCCGGGCACGACGTGTACCCGAAGTACACGACGAGCAGCTCGCCGTCGTCGGCTCGCATGGCCATCGGCGTGCCGCTCGCCGCCTCGGGGAGGGAGACGTCGGCGACCTCGAGCAGCGGCGCCCGGACGACGCCGGCGAGGGTGGTGGTCGGTGCCAGCGAGGCCGGCTCACCCGTGCCACCCGAGCCGCAGGCGGCGACGAACCCCGCGAAGAACAGCACGAAGATGGCGACCGGCGCACCTCGGCGCGCCCGTGGGGGGACCATGATCGGAACGTACGGCGACCCCTGGATCCCAGGAAGGGCCTTGGGTCACTGGTGCCCGGATCGTGGCGTGGTTCGCGTCACATCCCCGGCGGGCGGTGCGGGCGGACCCGTCCGGGGCTCTCAGTCCCCGAGCAGGCGCTGCACCTCGGCGACGTCGCCGCTGCTGCCGATGTACAGCGGCGTGCGCTGGTGCAGCTCGGTGGGCGTGATGTCGAGGATGTCGCGGTGGCCGTCGGTGGCGGCGCCACCGGCGTGGGAGATGAGGAACGCGAGCGGGGCGTTCTCGTAGAGGAGGCGCAGCTTGCCCTCCGGCCTCGAGGACGTCGGCGGGTACATGAACACGCCGCCCCGGAGCAGGATCCGGTGGACGTCTGCGGCGAGCGCGCCGGAGTAGCGGGCCTGGCGGGGCCCGCAGTGGGACTCCTGGCGTCGGAAGGTGGCGACCATGTCCCGGGTGCGGTCGTCCCACTGCGATTCGTTGGCCTCGTTGACCGCGTAGGTGCCCGCACCCTCCGGGATGCGGATCGCCGGGTGCGTGAGGAAGAAGGTGCCGATGGAGCGGTCGAGGGTGAAGCCGTGGACGCTGCCCCCGGCCGTGTACACGAACATGGTCGAGGGGCCGTAGAGCACGTAGCCGGCGGCCACCAGGTCCCGGCCGGGCTGCAGGAAGTCGGCGACGTCGGCGGGCAGGCCGCTGCGCTCCTCGGGACGCCGGTAGATGCCGAAGATCGTGCCCATGGCCCCGTCGACGTCCACGTTGCCGGAGCCGTCGAGCGGGTCGATGGTGAGCACGTACTTGCCGTGCTCCGAGCCGGGCATCGCGTAGACGTCCTCGAGCTCCTCGCTGCCGATGCCGGCGATCATCGGCGCGTGGTCCATGACCTGGCTCACGATGTCGTTGCTGATGATGTCGAGCTGGCGGACCTGCTCGCCCTGCACGTTGCTGTCGCCGGTCAGGCCGAGCTTGCCGACGAAGCCGGCGCGCATGATCTCCGACGCCAGCATCCTCGCCGCCAGGCTGATGCGGTTGAGCACGGTGGACAGGTCGCCGCTCGCACCCGACGCCGCCTGGTCACGGAAGAACTGCTCGCTGAGGGTCAAGCCGGTCGCCACCTCCTCAACCTAGATCGGCGC
>DMTU01000198.1:18295-23399 GCA_003476595.1 Acidimicrobiaceae bacterium
GGCGCGCCCGGCCCGCAGGTGTCCGCCCGTCCCGCCGGTAGGATGCAGCCGTCGACAACACCGTCGGCACTCAGGGGCAGGGGCCTCGCCGACCGCAGGGACACCGTCCCCGGCAACGAGCCCGTCGCCTCCTCTGAGACGCTCAGAGGAGAGACATGCCCCAGCCCGCACCCACCCCTTCCACCCGCGATGCGCGCCCGACCGCGGTGGTCTACTGCGAGGGCCAGTTCGGCGAGCAGGACGGCAAGACCGCCAACGGGTTGGTCCGGCACTCCGAGAAGTACCGCATCGTCAGCGTCATCGACAGCCGCCGCGCCGGCCTCGATGCGGGTTCGTTCCTCGACGGGACAGCCAACGGCGTCCCGGTGCTGACCGACCTGACCGAGGCCATCGCCCACGCCGGAGGCGTCCCCGACTACCTCATCTGCGGCGTCGCGCCGGCGGACGGGCTGCTCTCCCCGGCGCAGCGGGTCGTCCTGCTCGACGGCATCGCCCGAGGCATGCACGTCGTCAACGGGCTCCACGAGTTCCTCAACGACGACGCCGAGTTCGTGGCGGCCAGCCTGATGGCCGGGGTGACCATCACCGACGTCCGGCGCCCCAAGGAGAAGAAGGACCTCAAGCTGTTCTCGGGGCGGATCGCCGACGTCACCTGTCTGCGCATCGCCGTGCTCGGCACCGATGGCGCCATCGGGAAGCGGACCACCGCAACGCTGCTCGTCCAAGCGCTGAACGCCCGCGGGGTCAAGGCGGTGATGGTCGGCACCGGTCAGACCACCCTCATCCAGGGCGGCCGGTACGGCGTGGCCCTCGATGCCCTCGTCCCCCAGTTCTGCTCCGGTGAGGTCGAGGACCAGGTGGTCGCGGCCTTCGAGGGCGAGGACCCCGAGGTGATCGTCGTCGAAGGCCAGGGTGCCCTCAGCCACCCCGCGTACCTCACCTCAGCGCACATCCTCCGGGGCAGCCGCCCCCACGGCGTCATCGTGCAGCACGCCCCGAAGCGCCGCGTGCTCGGTGACTTCCCCATGGTGGCCATGCCCACCGTCGCCAGCGAGGTCGAGCTGATCGAGGCCTTCGCCGACACCAAGGTGATCGGCGTCACGATCAACCATGAGCACATGACCGACGCCGACGTCACGGCGGCGATCGACGAGTACGAGCTGGATCTCGGCGTGCCGGCCACCGACCCGCTCACCAGGCCGCTCGATCGCCTCGTCGACATGGTCGTCGACGCGTTCCCGACCCTCGCTGGGTCGCGCACCCTGAGCGAGCGGTGACGGCACCCCGCCTCGAGGTCGATCTCGACGCGATCCGCGACAACACACGGGTCCTGGTGGACCGGCTGGCGCAGCGCGGCATCCAGGTCACCGGCGTGACCAAGGCCGCCCTCGGCTCGACCGGGCTGGCGCAGGCGCTGCTCGACGGCGGCGCCGCCGGGCTCGGCGATTCGAGGGTCGAGAACCTCGCCCGGATGCGCTCGGCGGAGGTCGATGCGCCGCTCACCCTGATCCGGGCGCCGATGCTGAGCCAGGTCCACGAGGTCGTCCGCCACGCCACCACCAGCATGAACACCGAGGGAGCCGTCCTGGACGGTCTTGCCGACGCCGCGGTGACCCAGGGCACGACGCACGAGATCGTCCTCATGGTCGAGCTGGGCGACCTCCGCGAGGGCGTGGGGAGCGCCGACGTGGTCGACCTGGCGCGATCCGTCGGTCGACGTCCGGGGCTGTCGCTCGTCGGGCTCGGGACGAACCTGGCGTGCCAGTGCGGGGTCGTGCCGGACCAGGCGAAGATGGACGAGATGTCCTGCCTCGTCGAGCAGGTCGAGGCGGCCTGCATGGTCGAGCTCTCCGTCGTCTCCGGCGGCAACTCCGCCAACCTCGAGTGGGCCCTGACGACGTCAGATGCCGGGCGCGTCAACGACCTCCGGCTCGGGGAGTCGATCCTGCTCGGCACCGAGCCGCTCCACCGGCGACCCATCGACGGCCTCCGCACCGACGCCTTCGCCCTCGTGGCCGAGATCATCGAGGTCCAGGTGAAGCCGGCCCGACCGTGGGGCGAGCTCGCCCAGACCGCGTTCGGCGCGCAGGCGCCTCGGCTCGGGACCGGCCTGGTCCGACAGGCGATCGTCGCGCTCGGGCGCCAGGACGTCGACCCGGACGGCCTCACGTTCCCGGCAGGAGTCTCGCTGCTGGGGATGAGCAGCGACCACCTGGTCGTGGACCTGGGTGACGCAGCCGGTGCCGTGGGCGACGACCTGCGCTTCGGCGTCGACTACAGCGCCCTGCTCCGCGCCATGACCTCCCCCTTCGTCACAACGGTGGAGGCGGGCGCCCCCGCGCCGCACCCCGCCTCCTCCCCGACGGCCCTCGAGATGCATCACTGACGACGCCGGTCGGGTACGTGACACGCATGGCACCCAAGTACCGAGTCAACGACGACGGCGCCGCCAAGGCCCGTCAGATGATCGACAGCAACCAGTACGACCTCGACACCGAGTGGAGCGACGCCGCGCCATCGACCGAGCAGTCGAACGAGAAGATCGACCGCGACGGGTACGACGGCTACGGCGAGTGGCACCTGGCGGTGGACAGCGAAGCCTCCGAGGGCACCAAGGACCGCTACGCCTTCCCGTTCGGCGACTTCCACCGGGTGATCCGCAGCGGCCTGATCGCGGCGAAGCAGCGGGCCGCGCAGAACGAGCACGACGCAGTGGAGAAGGCTGCGGACGAGCTGCTCGACCACCTGGACTCGGCCCGGAGCTGAACCGCACGTCGAGCTGTGACATCGTGAGCGCTCTTGTCGCGCTGACGTGGCGCGACGCAGGCCAGCCCGGCTGGGCTGGATGCGGGATGACACGCCCACCGAGTACCGCCGGTTCGGAGCGGCGGGGCCAAGGAAACGAGCGCGCCGATCGGTTCGCTGGTTCCATCCAGTGGAACGTCGAGACCGATCCTCTCGCGATCGCCGGTTCTCCAGCGGGTCGGCCTCTCCGGAATCGGCTGAGGTGGGCGTCGATATGGACGGCTGTGCTGGTTGACGGCCGCCCGTCTTCTAGCCATACTTCTAGCTATGGCGTTGAGTGAGCATCTCTCGTTGGCAGACGTGAAGAACCGGCTGTCGGAGGTTGTCGACAAGCTCGAACGCGAACATGGCCGCGTGGTCGTCACGAAACACGGACAGCCCGCTGCCGTGATGCTGAACGTCGACGACTTGGAGTCGCTCGAGGAGACGCTGGAGATCCTGAGCAACCCTGCTTTGCGAGACGCCATCCGTGAAGGCGAAGCCGACCTCGCGTCTGGTCGCACGGGGCGCCTCACGAAGGAAGAGGCGCTGGCTCGTTCCTCGAAGAAGTGACGACCGAGCCCTTCGAGATCGAGTGGACGTCCAGCGCGCTTCGCTCGCTCGACCGCCTACCCGAGAAGATCGCGACGGCGTGCGTCGAGTTCGTCTACGGCGGACTCGCAGAGAATCCTCACCGGGTCGGTCGGGCACTCCGATTCGACCTCGAAGGGACGCACAGCGCTCGACGCGGCGACTTCCGCGTCATCTACGAGATCGACGACGATCGGCACGTCGTGACCGTCATCGCGATCGACCACCGAAGCGATGTCTACCGCCCCCGCTGATCCCTATCGGACGACCCGATTCTCAACGTTCACCGCAATGCCGGGCGCACCGATCGGCGCGTACGTGCGTCGATTCCGCGGTGTAGGCATCGTCGCGCTGAGGGCAGGAGGCTCCCGTGGATGTGAACGACGATCTGTACGAGTACCTCCAGGGTGCGCGCGAGACGCTGCTGTGGAAGCTCGACGGACTCGACGAGTACGACATCCGCCGTCCCATGACACCCACTGGCACCAACCTCCTGGGACTGGTCAAGCACAGTGCCCGATCACACCTCATGTACTTCTGCGACGGTTCGATCGACCGCAGGATCCGACCCTTCGCTGGCTGTCAAACGTGACGCCCGGATCTGACATTCGGGCGAAGCCGGCCGAGTCGAGCGCCGATGTCGTCGCCGCTCTGACTGTTGAGACGCAACGGCACGCTGGCCACGCCGACATCGTTCGGGAGTTGATCGACGGGTCTCCACCCTCGACCTGGTGATCGTCGCCATGGAGGAGCCTGTGGGTCACATGGTGTAGGCGAGGTTGCGGCCCATGCGCTCGCCCCACTCGGCGTCGCCCGACCAGGTGATCCGACCGTCGTCGATGCCTGCTTGCGGGTCGACCCTCCCCGCGGCGAGGAGGACGAAGGTCTCGACGTCGGCCGTGAGCTCGATATCGGGATCATCGACGGCGTCGACGGAGCGGGCCTTGCCGTCGACGCCGACGCCGATGTCGCGCTCGACTTCGCCCGTGACGTGCACCACGGCGGAACGACCGTCCGGGAGTCCGACCTTCTTGCCGACGATGTAGCCGATCGACGACGCCACCTCGTCGAGGGTCAGCTCGGTGGCGAGCCTGCCGGTGCGCACAGGTCGACCGAGCGGGATCGCGATGTCGTGGGCATGGACCCAGAGGTCGAAGACCCGGATGCGCAGGAAGTCGCCGTAGGTCCTCACGCCGGTCGGGGTGATCGACGGTGCATCGACCGCACCGGCGTCCATCGAACGGAGGTGGTCCAGGCGGGAGGCGGTCACCTCGGCCACCTTCGTGGCCAGGCCGTCCGGGTCCAGGTCGGCGATGGCAGCGGCGAACTCGCCCATCTTCCCGAACGGCGAACGGGCGGAACACCTCGCCGATGTGGATCATGTCCGCGTCGGACTTCGGCGTCTTGAGCTCGTAGAGGTGGGGCACCTTGCTGTAGGCGACGGTCAGATCCCAGAGGTCCAGCGCGTCCTGGCCGGTGGGCGCCGGCGCCACGACGGGGCCGTACACGTAGCGGTCGCCGTTGAACACCAGCGTCGGCACGCCGAACCCACCACCGCGGGTGACGACGGCGTCGTGGTCGGCGTGCACCTCGTCGCGGGTGGTGGGATCGTCGATGGCGGCCCGCACGACGCCTGGGTCGAAGCCGAGGTCCCGGCAGATCTCCTCGGCCACCTCCGGCCGATGCGGCTTGCGGCCGTCCTCGTGGAGGGAGCGGCCGGCGGCTCCGT
>DMTU01000198.1:23484-28952 GCA_003476595.1 Acidimicrobiaceae bacterium
GAGCGGCCGGCGGCTCCGTAGAAGCGGTCGCAGGCGTCCATCGACTCCCTACATGCGTTCTCCCGGACGTCCATGCGGACGCCAGCGTGGTCTCGGAGCCGGTCGATGAGCTCGTCGCCCGAGGTCGCGTCAGCGATGACCGGGCGCCATGTAGAACCACATCGGGAACGGCGCCTCCTGGTCCTGCAGCGCCTTCCGTGCGGCCATCAGGGTCTTGCCGCCTTCGGTCTGCTCGTGGAACCACGCCTCGGCAGCCCGGCCGGCGGGCGGCGGTCCGTCGACGAGCTCGAGACCCGCCTCCTCGTAGTAGGAGCGGATGTCGTGGCAGATGCCGATGACGTTGCGGTCGGGCAGCGGCGTCTCCTTCCAGGAAGCGCCTTCGGCCCACTGGTGCAGGATGCCGAGCACCTCCGGCACCTGATCCGCGGTGATCGTGCGACCAACCGAGGTCGCGCCCCGCTTGGCCACGGCACGGTCGTAGGCGGCGCGCAGGCCTTGGGCCTCGTCGACGGCCGGCGGCAGGTCCGGGTCGTACCGGGGTGGGAGCGAACACGCCATCGGCGTCTCGTCGGACTCGATGGTCTCGGGGTGGTCGACGATGGTCGGCTCGTCGGCGTCGAACAGAGCGAAGGCGCGCTCGAGGACGCCTCGCTGGAACTCGGCGTCGCCGGGCTTGCCGAGCGGCCGTCCGAGCGGGAACTCGCAGTGGAGCACCCGCGGTGGCTGCATGCGCTCGACGACCGAGCGGTTGGACCCGAGCACGATGGTGGCCAGGCCGGCTTCTTCGAAGACGTGGGCGAGCGTACTCACGGTACGCGTGCAGAGCGGTCAGACCGGGGTGAGCACCACGACGTCGACACCTGCCGACAGCAGCTTCTGCGCACACGCCGGGCCGGTGTCCAGGCGGATCTCCGAGACGGTGTCGGGCTGGTTGCCGGCGAACGCGTAGTGCGTGTCGGCGACCGCACCGATGACGCCATCGGCGGCGAGCTCCTCGAGGCGATCGATGGGGTACACCACGTTGAGGTCGAGCTGGAACCCGCTCCGGTCGAAGTTCGGGCTCCAGTGCCCCAGCACCAGGTCGCGATCAGCACGGTCGATGTCCCGGAAGCCGACGTCGCCGGGGCTGAAGCCCTCCTGGTCCGGACGGTGCAGCGCTGCCGAGGTGACGATCGCGACCGTGCACTCCTCCAGCGGCTTCTGCGGCTTCGTGAAGGCAGTGGTCTCGAACTCCGGAACGGGGAGCTGCTCCCCGAACGCTCTCATGGCGGCGTCGCCGGACATGTGCACCTCTCGATCTCGTCAAGTGCCAGGTGGACTGGCACCGTACGGGACGCAGTATCGCTGTGACAACTGGCAGAAGTTCACGGCGTCGCCTAGGTTCCGCTCGAACGAGGAAGCCGAGGGGGCGCTGACATGAGCAACGAGATCCCGGGGCGGGAGTGGTTCCAGGGCACCATCGGCCAGACGCTGGCCGATTCCGAGCCGCACTTCCGACCCAACCCGCATCCCGGCGAGGGTGCGCCGAACGTGTTGGTGATCCTCTACGACGACCTCGGCTTCGGCCACCTCAACTGCTTCGGCTCGACGCTGCACACCCCCAACGCCGATCGGCTCGCCGCCGGTGGCGTGCGGTTCACGAACTTCCACGTGACGCCGGTGTGCTCCCCCACCCGGGCCTGTCTGCTCACCGGCCGGAACCACCACACGGTCGGCATGCGCGCCGTGTCGAACATGCAGTCCGGGTTCCCGTCGGCAGTTGCCGAGGTGTCCCGCAACGCCGGCATGATCGGCGAGGTGCTGCAGCAGGAGGGCTACGGCACCTGGGCCGTGGGCAAGTGGCACCTGACCAACATGGAGGAGACCTCCGCTGCCGGGCCGTTCCACCAGTGGCCCACCCAGCGCGGGTTCGACCGGTACTACGGGTTCCTGCAGGGCGAGACCGACCAGTTCCACCCCGAGCTCACCTACGACCAGCACCACGTCACCCCGCCGGCCACGCCCGAGGAGGGCTACCACGTCTCCGAGGACCTGGTCGACCACGCCATCGGGTTCATCCGCGACTCCAAGTCGGTGCGGCCCGACCGTCCGTTCTTCGGCTACGTCGCCTTCGGTGCCACGCACGCGCCACACCACGCACCACCCGAGTACCTGGAGAAGTACCGCGGCGCCTTCGACGAGGGCTGGGACGTGTTCCGACAGCGCTGGTACGAGCGCCAGCTCGAGATGGGCATCATCCCCGAGGGCACGCAGCTCGCACCCCGCAACGACGGCGTCAACGCCTGGGACGACCTCTCCGACAACGAGCGCAAGCTGTTCGCCCGGATGCAGGAGGCCTTCGCCGCGTTCCTCGACCACACCGACGCCCAGATCGGCCGGCTGCTCGACACCCTCGAGGAGATGGGCGAGCTCGACAACACCTTGGTGCTCCTCACCTCCGACAACGGCGCCTCCCAGGAGGGCGGCCCGAACGGACAGATCCACGAGATGCTGTTCTTCAACATGCGCTTCGACTCGGCCGACGAGATGATCGCCCACATCGACGACATCGGCACGCCGAACGCGCACAACAACTACCCGTGGGGCTGGAGCCAGGCGGGCAACACGCCCAACAAGTGGTACAAGCAGAACACCCATGCCGGCGGCGTGCGGTCGCCGCTCATCGTCCACTGGCCCGACAAGGTCTCCGATGCCGGCGGCCTTCGCCACCAGTTCCACCACGTCATCGACCTCGCCCCCACCATCTACGAGGCCATCGGCATCACGCCGCCCGATCAGCTCAACGGCCTCGAGCAGATCCCCATCGCCGGCACACCGCTGCTCTACGCCATCGACGAGCCCGATGCGCCCAGCACCCGCAGGGTGCAGTACTTCGAGATGATGGGCATGCGCGCCATCGTCGAGGACGGCTGGAAGGCCGTCACCCGTCGCAACCCGCTCGACGGATCGGGCACCGACGACTGGGAGCTCTACTACCTGCCCGAGGACTTCTCCGAGTGCAACGACCTCGCCACGGCTGAACCCGACAAGCTGGCTCACCTCATCGAGCTGTGGTGGTTCGAAGTGGGGCGCTACGGCGGGCTGCCCTTCGACGAGCGGACCATGGAGCTGTTCCGCACGCCGCGCCAACCGCACACGCCCCACGCCTCGGGTCGGTACCGCTACGTGCCACCGGTCAGCCACATCCCCGCCGGCGCCGACCCCGCGTTGGCTGGTCGATCGTGGACGATGACGGCCCGGGTGACCCGAGCACCGGGCCAGGACGGCATCCTCTTCACGTCTGGCACGCAGAACTCGGGACTCACGTTCTTCGTGAAGGACGACCGCCTGTGGTTCGACTACAACGCGTTCGGCGATCACACGGTGGTGACCTCGGAGGTCACCATCCCGGCCGATGCCAGGGAGCTCACCGCCCGGCTCGAGCGGACCGGCCGCACCGGCGTGATCGAGCTTCGCATCGACGGTGACCCCTGCGGCAGCGCCGACATCCCCTGGCTCATGCGCATGTCCAGCTCGACCGGGTCCGACGTCGGGCACGGCACCGAGACCGCCGTCAGCCGCGAGTACACCGGCCGCTTCCCCTTCGCCGGCACCCTGCACGAGCTCGTGATCGACCTCGACCCCACCCGCTCCGAGCGCGAACGCCAGGAGCAAGCCCAAGCCCAGTTCGACTCGGAGATGACCAGGCAATGAGCGACCCCATCCGCCACGACTACGGCAGGCCGAACTTCGACTACATCAGCACCTGGTTCGACCGCGAGGACGACGGACCGTTCTGGGCCCTCAACCTCATGAAGTACCGCGAGCGCGCCGTCGCCGCCGACGGCACCGTCCAGGACCGCTCGGGCCTGGAGGCCGACAACGAGTACAACCCGAGCGCCCAGATCGAGGCGGTGGGCGGCCGCATGGTGCTCGTCGCGCCGGTCGAGCACCAGCTGCGCGGCGACGACGTCGTGTGGGACCGCATCGCCATCGTCTTGTACCCCACCCGGATGTCGTTCATCGAGATGTCGAACCGCGACGACTTCAAGGAGAAGCACGAGCACAAGAACGCCGGCATGGAGCGCACGATCGTCGTCGCGTCCATGCCCCGGGGCGGTGACCCGGCGCCCGCCGACGTGTCGTCGGCCGCGGGCACCGGCGACCGACTGCTCCTCCAGGTGGTCACCGACGCCGAGGCGCCCGACCTGGCCGACGACATCGACGCCACCCGGATCGGACGCTTCACCGTCGAGGGCAACATCTTCGGCGACGAGCGCCAGTGGGCCGAGGCCCGCTGGGATCGCATCAGCGCCGAGACGGCTGCCTCGCTCGCGGCCCAGGAAGCCGTACACGATCCGAACGCCTACGCCCTCGTGCTCATCCCACACATCGACACGCTCGCCGAGTCGGCGGTGACCCCACTCCCCTGACGCGCACGAGCACCGCCGAACCGGCGGTTCACTGCACCCACGTCTTGATCTTCTCGATGGTGCCGAGCGGATCGGGTCCGTGCGGGGTCACGTTGAGGTAGGTGACGCCGACGTCCTTGAACACCTGGAGACGCTCGCGCACGTAGCCCTCGTCGCCGATGAGCGAGCTCAGGTCGATGTACTCGTCGGGGACGGCGGCGAAGGCCTCGGCACGCTTGCCCGACAGGAACAGGTCCTGGATCTCCTCGGCTTCCTGCTCCCAGCCGTACCGCTTGGACAGGTCGTTGTAGAAGTTCTTCGACTTCGCACCCATGCCACCGACGTAGAAGCCGATCAGGCCCCGAGCCGCGTCCCGAGCCTCCTGGATGTGCGGCCCGTCGCCCAGCGCCACGGTGCCACCGGCGATGATCTCGAGCGGCGGACGGTTGGGCTCGCGCTTCGCCTTGCCTGCGGCCAGCGCGTCGCCCCACACCTGCTCGAAGCGGTCGGGCACGAAGTGGATCGTCTGCCAGATGTCGGCCACCTCGGCGGTGAGCTCGACGTTCTTGGGACCGATCGAAGCGAGCGAGATCGGGATGTCCTGGCCTGGCGGGCGGTTCATGAACTTGAGCGGCTTGCCCAGCCCGGTCCCGCCCTCGGGCAGGGGAAGGCTGTAGGTGCGGCCGTCGTGGGAGACCTTCTCGCCGCTCCAGACCTTGCGGCAGATGTCGATGGTGTCGCGCGTGCGGGCCAGGGGCTTCTCGAACGGCACGCCGTGCCACCCCTCGATCACCTGCGGACCGGAGGAGCCGAGGCCGAGCACGAACCGCCCGCCGGAGAGCGCGTTGAGCGTCGCCGCGGTCTGGGCGATGAGGGCCGGGCTTCGGGAGTACAACGGGATGATCCCGGTCATGAGCTGCACCGACTCGGTCTGGCCTGCGAGGAACCCGAGGGTGGACACGAGGTCGTAGCCGTAGATCTCCGCCCCCCACAGCAGATCGACACCGGCCGACTCGAGGTCGCGAGCCTGGGCGGCCAGCTTCTGCGGGGCACCGTTGAATCCGATGGTCGTGCTGA
>DMTU01000198.1:29045-34858 GCA_003476595.1 Acidimicrobiaceae bacterium
CCGATGGTCGTGCTGATCTTCATGTCTGCCTCGCGCTGCCGTCTCTGGGACCTCGCAAACGTAGCCCAGCCTGCCACCACATGTGCATGGCACACTGGCACTACCTGCACCGACCCGGGACGGATCCATGACGACCGACGACGACGCGCTCCTCGTCGACCAGGACGGCGGGGTGCTGACCCTGGTCAACAACGACGCGCCGCGCAACCGCATGACGCTCGAGTACATGGACGCGCTCGAGGAGGCGGTGCGCGAGGCGGCCGCCGACCGATCGGTGCGCGCCCTGGTGTTCACGGCCGCCGTCGTCCACGAGGTGCACCCCGTCGACGAGCTCAAGGCGGCGGCTCACGCGCTCGCCCCGGAGCTGGCCGCGATGCCGCCGCGGGCGGTCGCCGGCGTGCTGCGCTGCGTCGTCGGCGCGGGCGTCGCACCCCTGGACGAAGCCCTCGCCGAGGAGCGCCGGGCCGTGCTCGACTGCTCCGGCACCGCCGATCAGATGGAGGGGATGCGGGCGTTCCTCGAGAAGCGCCGCCCCGTCTTCACCGGCGAGTAGCCACCGGCCGCTCCTCAGCTGATGGCGTAGGGGCGGTTGTCGGACGGCTGGGGCGGGGCGGAGGTGTCGGGCACGGCGGTGGCTCGGTCGACGTGGTCGGCGAAGTACCGGAGCACGCCTGCTTCTTCGAGCACGGCGTCGAGCGCATCGGATCGGAGCTCGACGTAGCGGGCGAGCAACACCCCACGGGCCCACTCGAGGAAGGGCGACGAGGCGATCTCGGCGATGACCCCGTCGGCGATCTCGACGGTGGCCGACCCCTTCACCGTGGCCTCCGCGACCCACGGGAGATAGTGACGGCCGGCCTCGGCGACCACCGCCACGAGCGTGGCAGCCACGTCGCCCGGTTCGGTCCACGAGCCGAAGTCCTCGCGCTGCGGCATCCGGAGCCGGTTGGTGTGGGTCACCGCCGCTGGCCCGTGCTCGTCGACGAGCGCGCGGCAGTAGGGATCGCCGACGAAGTGCGCGGCGTTGGCGCCGAAGACGGCGAAGTCGGCGATCGACGGCCGTGCGCCGAACAGGAAGCCGCCGCCTTCGTCGAGGTGGGCGCCGAGGGCACGGAACCACGGCGTCACGACCTCGCCCATCCAGGCATCCATGTGGTCGGCCTTGATGCCGATCCGCGGGAGGCTGGCCGTCATGGCGCCCACGACCATCTCCCGCACCATCGCCCCCGGCGCCGGGACGTGCACGCCCAGCTCCTCGGCGAGCTGCCAACCGGCGGTCACGGTGTTCTCCGGGTAGCACCAGCGGCTGCCGACCGCAGGCCGGTAGTGCCACTCGTCGGAGAGGTCGTCGAGCAGGTAGGCGAGGAACCGCTGCGTCGGGTCGTCGGGCAACACGCTCCGCCCGCGGGGCGCATCGACTGCCTGGTCGAGGTGCTCGATCATCGACGTCGAGTCCCACATCGGTGTGCCGTCGGGCAGGTCGACCACGGGGATGGCACCTGTCCACCCGGCCGCCACAGCCTCCGGGTGGCCGGCCGGCTCGGGTCCCATCGGCTCCGGCCGCCACGGCCGGTCGGTGTAGTCGAGGTAGCCCGTGACCTTCCGGGTGAAGTACGACCGCGTCAGCCCGTGGACGATGTGCATCCGTGCTCCTTCAGTGGGTGTGCGTCGCGGCGCAGCGGAACCCGACGTTCCCCGCGGTCGCATCGGGTGGTGTGCCGATCCGCCCGGCCGGGCGGTATCGGTTGCAGTAGGAGGCGTGGCACAGGTACGAGCCGCCCTTGAGCACACGACGACCGCTGCGCGCCGCGCCGGCAAAGCGGAGCCCGAAGTCGTCGACGGTCCACTCCCACACGTTGCCGACCATGTTCCACAAGCCCCACGCATTCGGCTCGAAGGCCCGCACCGGCGCCGTGCCGACATGGCCGTCGGCGGCGGTGTTCCTCGTCGGGAAGTCGCCCTGCCAGACGTTCATGGCGTGGCGACCGGCGGGCTCGAGCTCGTCGCCCCACGGCCAGATCGTGTCGGTGCCGGCCCGCGCCGCCCGCTCCCACTCGGCCTCGGTCGGCAGCCGGACGCCGCGCCAGTCGACGTAGGCCGAGGCGTCGAGCAAGGACACGTGCACGACCGGGTGGTCGAGGCGGTCGTCGATCGACGAGCCGGGGCCCTCAGGGGCACGCCACGAGGCACCCTCGACCTCCCGCCACCACTCGGCGCCGACCATCGCCCGGGTCGGCGGGAAGTCGTCGGGGAGCAGGCCGCCGAACACGAACGAGGCCCCGACCTCCTCGGCGACCGTCACATGACCGGTGGCGGCGACGAAGGCGGCGAACTCCGCGTTGGTCACCGCGGTGGCCTGCAGCGCGAACGGCTCCACGTCGACCTCGACCGGCTCCTCCCCGTCGCCCGCGTTGGCGAGCTGCGAGGACTCCCCCATGACGAAGGATCCGCCCGGGACCGACACGAGGGTGGGTGCCATCTGCGCCTCGGCCGCACCCGGCGGTCCCGTCGTTCCGCCCGACCGTGCGCCACGAGGGGAGACGTCGCCCGACGGCCCCCGGTCGGGGACGCAGCAGCTCACGGGGTGAGCGCCACCCGGATCGCCTCGGCGACGACGTCGACCGACTCCTGCACCGTCAAGCGACGAGCCCGACGGAGCAGATCGATGGCGTCCAGCTGGCTCATGATGTCGCCGGTGCTCCGCCGGGCCATCCGGACGTCGGCGTCCAGCCCGTCGAGCTCGGGTGCGAACTGGAGATCGAACTGACCCGTCAGCGTGCGGCGGGTGCGCTCGAGGTCCTCGCGGATGCGCACGCTCCGGGGCGCCTGGAGGCGACCGGCGCGGTAGCCGTGGCCGACGTGTTCGTAGAGGCGCACGCGCATGGTGGCGAACTCGAGAACGCGGTCCTCGAAGGGGCCCTCGCCGATCTGCGACAGGTGGGCAGCGGACTGCCCTCGGCGCCACAGCTCGTCGATCGCGGCCTGCGTCAGCGCCTCGGGGTCGGGGAAGTAGCGGTAGACCGAGCGCAGCGACAGACCAGACAGCTCGGCAGCCCGTTCGATGCTGGGGGTCAGCGCCTCCTCCTCGAACATCTCGAGGACGGCGTCGATCACCGACGCGATGTTGCGCTCGCGCCGAAGGCGACGCCCGTCGACCGTCTTGTCGGCACCTGCCGTCTCGTCGTCGAGGACGTCCTCGTCGATGTCAGACATCGATCGGTCCCCACACCTCGAGGTGGCCCTTGCGTTCCACGCGACGGAGTGTACGGAGGTCCAGGATCGGCTCGAGACCTGCCGTGGCGAACAGCGTGCGCACGTCGTCCTGCGCGGCGACGGGCGCCGCCGCGAGATCGTCGTGCAGGCGTTGCAGCAACCAGAACCGGTACGGCATGGCGCTGGTGGCGATTCGCTGACGTCGCCAGTCGAACGTGACCATCGAGTCACGACCACCGGTGAGGCTGCGATCGGATGCCTTGTCGAGCCCGTTGGTCCCCGGTTCGATGTCCGGGTGCGCGGCCAGCCACTCGTTCGCCGCCTCGACGTGGGCGGCGATCTCGGGCAGGTACTCCTCCGCGACGAAGCGCATCATGGCCACGAGCGTCTCGGGCACGTCGTCGATCAGGCCGCCGGCGTCCCGCCCGTCGGCTGCGTACTCGTGCACGTAGGGCTCGCTGGTGGTCATGCGCTCGACCCATCGGCCCACCCGAGGCGCTCGCTGCTGCACGAGCGTGCGCGGCGCCGGGTCACGGAAGAGGTGCGCCCACATCGCGGCGATGAGGCCGAAGTCGCCGATGGTCGGCTGACCGCCGAGCAGGTACGGGTGGTCGGCGAGGTGCGCGGAGAACAGGTCCAGCCACTCGACGAAGGCCGCCTCGATGGCTGGTGCGGTGTCGGGGGTGACGCCGAACCTCACGGCGGCCTTGCGCATCCGTCCGCTGCTGCTCAGGAACGCCTGCTCGGCCTGCTCCGGCGACAGCGACGCCGGCATGTTGAGCGCGAACTCCGAGGTGAGGAACGCGAGGTTCTCCTCGTCGAAGTTCCAGCGGTAGTGCATGGCGGGGCGGAGCAGGCCTTCGCCGCCGAAGAGCTCGAACAGGTGCGCCACGGCGAGGAGGGTCGGCGACTCGGGGTAGGCGGGGTGGCGACGGAGCGGTTGGCCGGGGCCTCGCTCGAAGTGGTCGATGATGTCGGCGCCGTCCTGGAGGATCGTCCCGTCGGGCGTCTCGAGGCACGGGATGATCCATCGTCCGACGGTCGGCACGATGTGGTTCAGGTAGCGGTCGCTTCCCGGGGAGACCTCGACGAAGTCGATGCCCTGCTTGCGCAGGTAGGCCCGCGCCTTGCCGGTGTAGAGGGACACCGGAGCGCCGTAGAGCGTGTAGGTCATGGAGTCGGATCCTCCGGTCGAGGGTTGCTCGTCGAGGCGGTCGCCCCGGCCCGGTGTTCGAGCCAGCGGACGACGTCGAGGTCGGGGCGCGCGCCGGACAGCTCGCAGAGCTGGCGCAGCCCCGTCGGGCTGGTGACGTTGACCTCGGTGAGGTGGCCGTCGACCACGTCGATGCCGACGAGGTGCAGGCCATCGGCGCGCAGCGCCGGGGCCATGGCGTCGACGATGCGACGGTCGTCGTCGTCGAGGTCGACGGCCTCGACGGCACCACCGACGCAGATGTTGGCCCGGAAGTCGTCGCCGGTGGGGCGGCGCAGGATCGCTCCGAGCGGTTCGCCGTCGAGCAGGAGGATGCGCTTGTCGCCGTCGCGCACGCCCGGCAGGTACCGCTGGGCGACCACGGGAACGGTGCCACGGGCGGTGACCGTGTCGAGGATGGAGGCTGCGTTCTCGTCGCCAGGTCGCACCACCAGCACGCTGCGGCCGCCGTGTCCGTCGATGGGCTTGACCACCGCGGCGTCGTGCGTTGCGGCGAAGGCCAGCAGACGCTCGCGATCCGCGGTGACGACCGTCGGCGGCGTCACGTCGGGGAAGCGCAGCGCGTAGAGCTTCTCGTTGGCCGTGCGCAGGCCGTGTGGCGAGTTGACGACCAGGGTGGCGTCGGCGACGAGGTCGAGCACCAAGGTGAGGTGCAGGTAGTCCTGGTCGAAGGGCGGGTCGGGACGGACGAGGACCACGTCGACGGAGGCGAGCTCGACGTCGGTGGCCCCGCCGAGGCCGAGCGGATCGATCGCCTCGGCATCGGGTCGGATCTCGCGCACGCGCGCCCGCACCGAGCCGTCGACCACGGACAGGTCGGCAGGGGTGCAGTGCCAGCAGCGGTGACCACGCTCGATGGCGGCGGCCGCGAGGCCGAAGGAGGTGTCGGTGGCGGGCACGACCGTCTCCGGGCCGTCCATCACGACGACGACGTCCATGGTCACGTCGACCTGCCCTCCGGTGATGCACCACTGCTGGCGCGCACCCTCCGGCGATGCGCCAAGAAGCGGCCGACGAGCTCGTCGGCTTGCTCCGAGGTCCACTCGACCGCAGGCCACCCACGACCGGCGCGCACCCGTCCGGCGTACTCCACGATCGCATCCGGCACGGGCTCGACGTAGCCCAGCGAGCGCAGCGCGCCCTCGCGGACCAGGAACGGGACGAAGACGGCATCGGCCAGGGTCGGCACGGCGCCCGCGAGCCACGGCCCGTCGTCGAGCCACCGCGACACCTCCTCCAACGCATCGGACAGCGCCGCCGAGGCCGTGGCGATGCGTTCGTCGTCGACGCCGTAGTACACGCCGATCATCGGTGCGAACACGTCCGTGTCGATCCGACGAACGCGCTCGCGCACGAGCGCGGCGATCTCGTCGTCACGAGGCAGCAA
>DMTU01000198.1:34991-35455 GCA_003476595.1 Acidimicrobiaceae bacterium
TCGTCGTCACGAGGCAGCAAGGGCGGTGCGTCGGGCACGACCACCTCGAGCCACTCGAGGACCGGGATCGAGTCGGCCAGGTACTCCTCCCCCACGCGCACCATCGGGATCTCGAGACGGGGGCTGTGGGCGACGAACTCCTCGGGGAGGACGAAGTCCTTCGGCCGGACCGCGGACGGCGGCACATCGACGTGGCCGTGCTCGATGCCCCGCTCGGCGAGCGCCCACGCCACACGGTGCACGAACGGACAGGTCCAGTGCCCGTAGAGGGTGACGTCGGGCGTCACGCGAACAGCTGCTCGCACCCGGTGCCGTCGAGGATCTCGTCGACGGCGGTGCGGGCGGCGTCGTCGAGCGCGGCGTGGGCCTCGCGCAGCCAGGTGAGGCACTTGCCCTGGTACTTGAACGGCGCCTGGCGGAACTCGGACCCCCGGATCTCGCAGACGACCTCGTCGTCGCCCGCC
>DMTU01000198.1:35703-35894 GCA_003476595.1 Acidimicrobiaceae bacterium
CCCGCCTCGAGCGCCGCCGCGTTGGCCAGCATGAACGGCGCATACGTCGACCCGGCCTCGCGGAGCATGGCGTGGACCGCCTCGGGCAGCGCCGGCGCCGGGTCCCAGCCCTCGTCGCCGTCGACCTCCCACCAGCCCAGGTCGTCGACCCGCTGGATCCAGTTGACGAGCCGGGGTGCCCGTTCGACGGC
>DMTU01000198.1:36063-37379 GCA_003476595.1 Acidimicrobiaceae bacterium
GCCAGGTGCGCCTGGAGCAGGTCGAGGAGCCGCTCGTAGCTTCCCTCGATGATCGGCAGGTTCGCCTCGGTGGAGCCGACGAGCGCACGGCGCGAGACCTGGCGCTCGATGATGAAGTCGTGCGCGCCGCGCAGCTGCTCGTCGCCGAGGTGGAGGTCGCGGTCGAGGGGCAGCAGGCGGCCGGCCTTCTCGATGTCGGGGTCGTACGTCCAGCGGTAGTGGTACATCGCCTTGGTCACCCACTCGTCCGCGTAGTCCTCGAGCAGGAAGTCGAGGAAGGCCGACGCCGGATCGGTGGAGACGAGGCTGCGGCCGTCGTACTCCTCCTCGAGGCGTGCGATCTGCGGGCTCGAGTCGACCATCACCTCGGCGACGGCCCCATCGACGTCGTGGAACCCCAGCACCGGGATGACCGGCACCGGCGCCCGCGGCAGATCGTCCCAGCGCGACCCCTGCAGGACCCAGCGGTACGGGATCCGGCGGTACCGCAGCACCGCCCGCATCTTCAGCGAGTAGGGCGAGCTGAAGGCGCCCTTGAGCGTGAGCTGTCGCATCCGTTCCCCTTGACGTTCCGTCGACCGCGTGCGTCGGCGTGGATGGGCCTGACTTGCTGTCGATGCTTTTGCGGTTCAGACTAGCAGTACTTGTGCGGGGGCATCCGAGCGGCCCACAGCGCCATCGCGGTCTGCGACCGACCACATCGACATCTCTCCGAAAGGCTGACCGATGAGCAACGAGCTGATCCTCGACTCCCTCCAGCGACGCATGCGCGCCATGCACTCCCTCTACGAGGACGCCTGCGCCACGATGACCGTCGACCAGGTCAACCACGTCGAGCGAGAGCCATGCCTGCCCATCGCCTTCTCCCTGTTCCACTTCGTGAACATGGAGGACACCGCCTACTTCCTGATCTCCGGCGGCGAGGCCCCGATCTGGAACGACGAGTGGGCCGAGAAGCTCGGCGTGGCCATCAACGACCACGGCAAGGAACGCACGCCCGAGGAGATGGTCGGCCAGCGCATCGAGAACTACGAGGCGTTCATCGACTACATGAACGCCGTCTGGGCCCGCACCGAGAAGTTCCTCGCCGATCTCGACCCCGCGACCCTCACCGACGTGCTCATCCCCAAGCCGTACCCGCCCCAGATCGCCAGCACGTACTCCGCCCGGGTCGGCGGTGAAGTCGGCATCACCAAGCTCGACGCCATCGAGTGCTGGTGGTACCAGCACGGCCTGCGACACATGGGCGAGATCGAACACGCCCGTGCCCTCGTCGGCCTCGAAGGCATGACGAGCTAGTGATCTGAGTCGATATT
>DMTU01000297.1:0-1588 GCA_003476595.1 Acidimicrobiaceae bacterium
GGCTCGCAGGCGGGCCCGCTCGTGGGGCGCTGCTGCGGCCAGGCGCTGCTCCATCTCGGCCACCCGCACGTCGGCCTGCGTCCGGGCGTCGACCTCGCGCGTGAACACGACCGCCGCGGCGGGCGCGCCGCCGATGACCGAGGCGTGGGAGCCCTCGACCGCCAGCACCTGCATGCGGTCGTTCAGCCGTCCGGAGAACACGACGAAGGCGCCGCCGTGGTAGCGGGAGATCACGCACAGCACGATCGGCCCGTCGAAGTTCACGATCGCCCGTCCGATCTCGGCGCCGTACTCCAGCTGCAGGCGGCGCAGCGACTCGGGGGAGCCGTCGAACCCCGACAGGTTGGCGAGCACGACGACGGGGCGGTTGCCGCTCGCCGCGTTGATGGCCCGGGCCACCTTCTTGGACGACAGGGGGAACAGCGTCCCGGCCGACCACTGGCTCGGTCCGTCCGCCGGCAGCTGGCCGGTGCGCGGCAGGGGTCGGGACTCGATGCCCACCATGCAGATCGGCAGGCCGCCGAGGTGCGCGTCGAGCACCACGGCGCCCTCGGCCTCGGCCATGTCGGCCCAGCGCTCGAGCGGCTCGAGGTCGTGGTCGATGACCGCCCGCATGACCGAGCGGATGTCGAAGGGCTTCTTGCGTCCGGGGTTGGTGGCGTCGGAGAAGATCTCGCCGACCGTGGTGAACGTGGTGCCGGCGCCGGCGTGGGGTTCGGTGGTGACGTCGCGATCGATGGGGTCGGTGGTGAGCGTGGGCCGGGGGCCGGGCTCACCGGGCGCCACGTAGCTGTGGTCGTAGTGGGCGAAGAGGATGTCGACCGCGCCCACCATGTCGGGTGCCCAGTACTGGGCCTGGCCGTTGGGGCCCATGACCCGCTCGTGGCCGCCGATGCCGATGTTGTCCTCGGCCGACACGCCGCCGCTGAAGTCGATGGCCTGCTTGCCGGTGAGGACCATGGTGGAGTCCGGCGTCATCACGAGGATGCCCTTGGTGTGCATGAGCATCGTCGACTCGGCGTTCCAGTACGGCTGGGCGCCGACGTTCACGCCGGCGACCACGACGTTGATCTCCCCGCCGGCCTGCGTGAACTCCACGATCCGGCGGAGCACCGAGGCGACCCAGTCCAGGTTCTCGCTGCCGCTGTCCATCGCGATGCGGGCTCCGGCGGACAGGGCGAACCACTCGACGGGCAGGCCCCGCTGCTCGGCCAGGTCGATGGCGGCCAGCAGGCGGCGGCACTCGGCCTCGGCGATGGAGCCCATCGAACGGGTCGGATCACCGAGGACCGCCACCCGGGTCATGCCCTCGGGGTGGACCTCGGTGGCGGCCGTGACGAGGCCGACGACGACGCCGGCCTCGTTGTGCCCGGCCGGCCGGTCGACGGGCACGAGGCGGTCACCGTCCAGGTCCAGCTCGGTGAAGTGCCCCTCGCCGTGCTCGGCCTCGGTGGTGAGCATCGGGATGATCTCGTACGGGTACACCGTGCCCCGGCGCCGGCAGGCCAGCACCTTCTGGGTGTAGTCGTCGAGGGGCTGCATCGGCGCGGTCGGCGGGTCGGTGACCTGCATGGTGAGGCCCCGCCCG
>DMTU01000297.1:1713-4572 GCA_003476595.1 Acidimicrobiaceae bacterium
CCTGGTAGCCGAGGCGGAACACGACATCGGCGGTGTCGCCCGACCCGGGGTCGGTCACCCGGCCCTGCACCAGCACCTGCTCGATGCCGAGCCCGTTGGTGAGGGGCACCAGCCGCTTGGCCACCTCGGTGACCTCCTCGAGGCTGATCTCCACGGTGGGCCAGACGAAGAGCATCACCCGGTTCCACTCGAGGCGTCGGCGTCGCCGGTCGGTCGAGAGCGATCGCCGGATGCCGTCGAGGCAGGAGACGAGCACGTGCTCCAGCTCGGGCAGGGCGATGAGGGCGCCGGTGGCGTCCCGGACCGGGGTGATGTCGCGCACCTCGGCCACCGCGACGAGGCGCTCGTCGCCGGATTGCTCCACCGACACGCAGTCGAAGACGTGGACGTCCTCCGGGCCGGGGACGCGGGTGACCTCGAAGTTCTCCAGGCGCCAGAGCTGCAGCCGCTGGCCGATCATCGGGTGCAGGCCCCGGAACACCGTGACCTCGCGGAACGCCCCGGTGTCGTCCCTGGTCCAGGACAGGTGGTGGACCTCCGCGCCGTCGAGGCCGGCGGCCGCGGCGACGACGGCGACCCGTGCGACGGCGCGGGGCAGGTCCGCCGCAGCGAGCGCGACGTCGACGATCGCCACCAGCTCGTCCGCGGCGCGCGGCTCGGCGAGGCGCACGTAGAGGTCCACGACGTGCGCCGCATCCCCCCCGACCCGGCCGGCCACCTCGGCGAGCCCGCCGGCGAGGTCCCCCTCGTCGCAGGCCACCCCGACGACCGCGACCCGGCGGCCCCGGTGCTCGTACCCGGCGGTGACCGCCGGCGCCCCCGCCACGTGGCGGGCCAGGTCCTCGAGGGCGCGGATCTTGTAGAAGCGCCTGGTCAGCACCTCGACGATGGCGGCGCTCAGCACCGGGCTGCGCCCGAGGGCGTCCTCGCCGGCGATCACCGACATGAGCGGCACCGGGGTGGCCACCAGGCGGTCCGCGGCCACCGGATCCCCGGGGTCGTCGGCCAGCGCGCGCAGCGACGCGCGCACCTCGTCGTGCACGTCGGCCCGGGCGTGGTCGAGGAGCGGGCGGTCGATGCAGCGGTGGCGAACGCTGCGGGCCAGGTTGCCGATGGCCGGGTACTGCGCCTGCGTGGCCGCGATCAGCCGGTCCAGGGTGTCGCGCACCTCGTCCTGCTCGCCGGGGTCGCCGCAGTGGGCGAGGCGGCGCTCGAGCAGCGCCTGCACCACGGGCAGCTGCTCCTGGCGGCGCTGCACGGCGCGGTGGATGCTGTGGACGGCGGCTTCGAGGGCGGTCGTGCGGTCGAGGGAGTGGACTCCGTAGTGGGCGAGGGCGTCGTGCAGCCGGGCGCGGAACCGGTCGGGCAGGCTCTCGTGGTCGGCGTCCAGCGTGCGCAGGTAGGCGTGGAAGTGCTCGAGCGGGCTGCGGACCTCGAGGCCGTGGTCACCCTCGGTGCCGCGCCGGTCGCGGGTGAGCCCGCAGAGGTCGGCGAAGACCCGGAGCAGCTCGAGCTCGCGGCGGCGCACGGTCGGGTCGTCGGCATCGGCCTCGTCGCGGTGGGCCTCGATGATCCGGTCGTCGCGATCGGCCACGTCGAACCCGAGCAGCAGCGAGCGCAGCACGTCGAGGCGGCCGGTGGTCCGGTCCGCGTCCGACGACGATCCGGCCGCGGCGAGGCGCAGCCGGGGGCGGGTGCTCTCGTCGTGGCCGCCGTTCCCGTCGCTGGCGCCGATCCGCAGCAGCGGGGCGCCGACGTCGACCTGGACGTTGGGCGAGACGAAGACCTCCTCCACCACACCGTCGCTCGGCGCGACCACCGCGGTCTCCATCTTCATGGCCTCGACCACCGCCACCCGCTGGCCCGCGACGACGCGATCCCCGGGCTGCACCTCCACCGAGACGACGAGGGACACCGCCGGCGCACGCAGCAGGCCGCCGTCGTCGCGGGAGAAGCGGTGGATGATGCCCTCCACCTCCACCAGGTGCTCCGTGCGGTGGGCGTGGGACACGACCCGGTACGTCCGGCCGGCGACGACGAGGCGGCTGTGGGCGTCGTCGAGACGATCGAGCACCACGTCGGCGACGACGCCGTCGAGGGTCACCCGGTACCAGCCGCCCAGGTCGCCGGTGGCGACGTGGAGCCGGTACTCGTCCTGCTCCCAGCGCAGCTCCACGTCGTGGCCGGCCTCGAGGTCGGACTCTGGTCGACCACGGGCCGCCGAGCTGAGGAAGCGGGCCCGGTCGAGGAGCCGCTCGTGGTCGTGGACGTCGATGGCGGCGACGACGAGCGCGATGTCGGCGAAGCGATCGGTGCGGTGGCCATCGGCGCCGGTGAGGCGGTCGAGCCACGCCGTGTCGGCCGAGCCCTCCACGACCTCGGCCCGGTCGACGAGGTCGAGGAGGAACGACTTGTTGGTGGTGCCACCCTCGACCAGCACGGTGGTCTGCGACAGGGCCCGGCGGAGGCGGCGCCGGGCCTGCTCGCGGTCGGCGCCCCAGGCGATGACCTTGGCGATCATCGAGTCGTACTCGGCGGCGATCACGTCGCCTTCGGCCACGCCGGTGTCCACCCGCACGCCGGGACCGGTGGGCAGGACGAGGCGCTCGATGCGACCGGCGGCCGGGGCGAAGCCGCGCTGGGGGTCCTCGGCGTTCAGGCGCGCTTCGAACGCGTGCCCGTTCGGTTCCGGCGGCTCGCCGACGAGGGGGTGGCCGAGGGCGACCTCGATCTGGAGGCGCACCAGGTCCAGCCCGGTGGTGAGCTCGGTGACGGGGTGCTCGACCTGCAGGCGCGTGTTGACCTCGAGGAAGGCGAGCAGGTCCTCGTCGGGTTGGTAGAGGAACTCGACCGTGCCGG
>DMTU01000078.1:0-1534 GCA_003476595.1 Acidimicrobiaceae bacterium
CTGGCCGGACTCCGTGACGCCCTCGGTCCCTTCTGCAACGAGACGGTGACCGCCGCCGTGCAGCGACTGGCCTGTGAGGCACGCGCCGGGCTGCGCACGCCCATGGGCAAGCTCGTCAACACGGCGCGGACAGGTGACCGTGCCTACTTCTCCCCCGCCCGTCACCGCCCGCTCGGGTCCCGTCCCGGTACCCCAACACCATCGGAGCTCGAGCACACCGGACCGGTGAGCCAGCCCCGCTCGTTGACGGTCAGCGACGAGAGCGAGGCGACCGCGGCGATGCCGTCGGCTGATGAAGTGAACCAGCGGGTGGCGGCGATCCGGGAGCGCCTCTCGCAGAGCGCGAAACCGTCCGCGACCGTGTGAGTCGCCGACCCCGAGGCGGGCGCTGGACGGCCCAGGACGAGGCGAGCAGTCCTTCCCTACCTGGACGGGCCCTCCGGGCGCTGTGGGGCCGCTGAGGGGGCGACAGCGGCGGCTCGTATCGAGGATGGTCCCCCACTTGCGGCCCGGACTGCGGTAAGCACCTTGCATGGTTCACTCAGCTCCTGGCCGGCGCCTGCCGGCCCGTCTAAGCACCTTGCAAGGGGGCCGTAGGCGCCCTGTGAGGCCCATGTTGGCGCCCTGCCGGCCGCTGACGCGCTACAATAAGCACCTTATGAGCCGCTCGCATGCCACACGTCAGCAGCCAGTAGGGGACCCGCGCGGCACATGCTGGCCCCGCGCCAGTGCTTGCAAGGGGCTTGCAAGCACCTCGCGTCGCGGTGGGGGAGTGGCGCGCCGTGCTTGAGAACGTGGTCGCGGTGACGAACGGCAAGGGCGGGGTGCTGAAGACGTCGATCACGGCCAACGTCGCCGGCGTCGCCGCTGCCGGCGGCTGGTCCGTGCTCGTCGTGGACACCGACCCGCAGGGGAACCTGGCCCGCGACCTCGGCACGATGGACCGCACCGACCATGGCGCTGCGCTGGCCGACGCGGTGATGAAGGGCGCGCCCCTGGTGCCTGTGCCTGTCCGGGAGCGGCTCGACTGGATTCCCGGGGGCGAGAGGCTCGAGGACTTGGTGGCGGAGCTGAACCGCCGGGCGTTGGCGGGACGATTCGCGACCGTGCTCACCAGCTTGCAGGACGTGTTGGCTCCGCTGGCCCCGACCTATGACCTGATCCTCGTCGACACCCCGCCCGGCGATGCGATGCTGCAGCGGTGCACGGCGGAGGCGGCGCGGTTCGCCCTCGTGCCGACCGCGCCGGACGAAGCCTCGATCGATGGGCTGAACAAGGTCGCGGCACGGATGATCGAAGCGCGCCAGACCAACCCGGACTATGACTTGCTCGGCGTCGTGGTGGCGCCGGTCCCGTCCGGGGCGTCGCGGGTGCGAGAGGAGACGCGGGCCAAGCTGGCCGTCGAACTGGGGGAGCAGTGGCCGGTGTTCGAGGCGACGATCCGGTTCGCCCAGCGGGCCGCCATCGACTGTCGGGCCGAGGGTCGGCTGGCGATCGAGTACGAGCAGGTCGCAGAACGCATGAAGGCCGATGT
>DMTU01000078.1:1610-3131 GCA_003476595.1 Acidimicrobiaceae bacterium
GCCAGCGGATCCGCGATCGCAAGGCCGGCCGGGAGGTCAAGGACTTCTCGACCGCGGCCGGAGGGTTGGCCGCCGACTACGAGGCGTTGACCAACGAGGTCCTGGCCGAGTTCGCCAGACGCCGGGACCAACGCCGCGAGGTCTCGGCATGAGCGCCGACGACGAGCGTCCTCACCTGGCGGCCCTGCGTGACGGGGACTCGACGCGCAAGGCAACTGTCGCCCCGCCGCCCCGTCCCCGGGCCGTGCCGGCCCCGACCGCTCACCCGGGCCCAGACTCGGGAGGGGACGAGGCCGCTGTTCTTGAGGAGCCCGAGTCCGAACCGGAGAGCCCCGCCACGACGGAGGACGCGCCGGCTCGACCGGCGAAGCGGCCCTCTCGCTCCAAGGCGTCGGCCAAGCCGGCGTCGCCCGCCACCGGCGGTCGCCAGAGGGGCAACCGGCGCGAGTTCCAGGTCCGGCTGACCGAGACGGTGGCGTCGCTGCTCTATGAGCTGTCCGAGCGGGAGCGCATGACCCTGGGTCAGGCGGCGATGGCGGCGGTGCGGCGTGAGCACAAAGCGCTTCGCTCCGAGACGGTGACGACCGTCGAAGACGACGGTTTCGCGCCGGTCGAGCTGACCCGCCGCCAGCTGGCCGCGACCGAGCCCAAGCGGCTGGTGACGATTCGCGTCACTCAGGCCGAAGCCGACGCCTTCGACAAGCTCGCCGATGACACCCGCATGAGCTACTCGTTGTTGCTCGATGAGGCGATCCGCCGAGCCCACGGGTTGAAGGATCAGAGCAGCCCACCCACCTGAACGATGCTATGGCTGTACATACTATGAACAGCCATAGCATGAACAGCCACACTATGATCCGTCCGTGGTTTCCGAGGCTGACCGCCGCCAACTCGTCGAGTTCTTCGACAATCCGGCCGACCGGGCCCTGCTGGGGTTGGTGTACGGCCGGCGACGTATCGGCAAGTCGACGTTGCTGGTCGAGCAGGCCACGGCTCGGGGCGGATTCTACTTCGAGGCCACGCGCGTTGAAGCTCCCGCCCAGCTTCGACGGCTGGGGGCGGCGGTGGGGGAGTACCAGGGTACGGGGCGGCTGGCGTTCGACTCCTGGGAGGAGGCCGTGGACGCGCTGCTCCAGTTGGGCGAGGACGACCCGGTTCCGGTGGTCCTCGACGAGTTCGGACTCATCCTCCAGGCCGACCCTGCCGTCGACTCGGTGTTGGCCGCGGCCCTCGGCCCGGCGGCTCGAGCACGCCGATCGAGCGCTGCACGGGTGGTGTTGTGCGGGTCGGCGATCGCGATGATGCGCGCGCTCACTGCGGGCGAGGCGCCGCTGCGGGGCCGGTCGAGCCTGGAGCTGGTCATGCAACCCGATGACTTCCGGGTCGCAGCGACCCGGCTGCCGGGCCCGGACTTGGATCTCGCCGTGCGGGTGTTCAGTGTCATCGGGGGAGTGGTCGGCTACGCGACGGACATGGTCGCCTTCGACCTTCCAGGCGACCTCGACGACTTCGACCGGTGGG
>DMTU01000078.1:3270-4949 GCA_003476595.1 Acidimicrobiaceae bacterium
GGGTGGTCGAGCGGGTCCTGTCGCCGGCGTCGCCGCTGCATCACGAGGCGACCACGCTGCTCGCCGAGGACCCGACGCTGGCCGCCTCATCGGACCTGTTGCACCATGCGGTGCTCGGCGCGATCGCGAATGGCGCGGTCACCGCCGGGACCATCTCGACCCAGGTCGGCCGACCGGTGTCGAACCTGTCGCCGACCATCAATCGTCTCGTCGACGCCGGCTTCGTTGTTCGTCACGAGGACCCCGTTCGCAAGCAACGGCCCCTCTACGCGTTGGCCGACCCTTACCTGCAGTTCCACTACGCCGTGCTGGAACCCCATCGCACCGTGCTGCGGTCCCGTGACCTCCACGATGTCTGGGCGAATCGCCTCCGCACGATCTTCGATGCGCGGGTCCGCGGCCCGGTCTTCGAACAGATGGCGAGGACCTGGGTGGAGCGTTTCGCCGCAGCCGAGGAGCTCGGCGGAGTGATCGATCACGTCGGGCCGTCGTTCGCGACCATCGACGGGGTCGAACACGAACTCGATGTGGTGGTCGCAGCCGGCGATGGCGCCCCCGCCGAGCGGACCATCGTGGCCATCGGGGAAGCGAAGGCTGGCGAGACGATCACGGCCCGGCACGTGGCCCGCCTCGAGCGAGCACGGGCCAGCTTCGGTCCACGCGCCAGTGCGGCCAAGCTCCTGTTGTTCGGAGCCGACTTCGACCTCGGGCCCACAGAGCGTGACCGACCCGACGTGGTCCTCGTCGACCTTTCTCGCCTCCACGGAACCTGACCATGGGCGTCGACACACCGACGCCCATGTGTGGCCCCACGCCGGACCCGAGGCGCACGCGGTGACGTCTCCCTGCGCGGTTCTGCCGGTTTCGGGTGATTGGTGTGGCGCGGTGGGGTAGGCGCGGTGCTAGCAAGTCGGGCGGAATCGACGGACCGCCCCAAATGGGGCAGACCCTCTCAGGAGAACTGGGGGACCTCTTGCCCCGACCCCGCTTGTCGTCGCAGTATGGTACGGACACCTCGCGGGGACGGCGCGTCGAGCCCAGCCCGCGGCTACAGGACGCTCGACCACTGTCTGATCCGCCGCATCTGATGAGCGGTGTTCCTCGAGAAGAGGTCAGGTCCGTGGCCGACGCCGTGCACGCACCCAGAGACGTTCGACATCGGGCAGACGAGCGCGGGTCGGTGACCGTCTTCGTTGCCGTCCTCGGCGCCGGCCTCGTCGCAGCCGCCGGGCTGGCCTACGACGGCGCGGCGAAGCTCGGGGGCTTGTCCGAGGCCCGCGAGCTGGCAGACAACACGGCCCGAGCATGCGCACAGGGGATCTCACCGGCCAGCGTCGGTGGGGGCGCACCGGAGCTGGACCTGACGCTGGCGGAGTCGAAGGCGACCGACTACCTCGCTCGCGTCGGCTCGCCGGCCTCGACCGTGACCGTCGGGTCGACGTCGTGCACGGTGACGATCGAGCTCACGGTGGCGAAGACCTTGCTGCCGGGCGAGCCTTTCACCGTGTCGGCGACCGAGACCGCAGACGTTCTGTACGGCGTGGAAGCCGCCCGATGAGACGCGTCGCAGCCATCGCTGTCCTCGCGGCGCTGCTGAGCCCAGCATGTTCCTCCGCCAGCAGCTCCGATAGCGCAGTGTCGACGTCCACGTCGACGTCCTCGTCGACGACGTCGACGAC
>DMTU01000078.1:5147-7857 GCA_003476595.1 Acidimicrobiaceae bacterium
CGCCGGAAGAGGACTCGCCGGCCGACGTGTGGGTCGACCTGTGGGCCGCGGCGACGACCGAGGACTCGACGGCGGCTGACCTGGAGGCGTTCGCGACCCCCGAGGTCGCCGCTCAGGTCATGACCATCGCCACGATCGACGAGCGCAACCGACGCCAGGTCCTCAACTCGCCCAACTCCGATCCATCCCAGACGGTGGGGGAGTCGACGGTCGAGGACTGCGCGTTCCTCACGCCGCCGCAGGCCGAGACGGCAGCGAACTTCTTCCGGGCGACAGGCTCCGTTGATGACACCGGCATCTTCCGGTTCGACACGTTCGAGGCCGTCTCACGGACCGGGTGCATCCCCGCGGAACTCAACGAGGCCGTGCTACGTGACTATGCCGACTACTGGGACGGGTTGAACGAGATCTCGAACCCGCCGGACCCGGACAGCCCGAGGCTCGCCGAGATCGCGGCGGGAGGACATCTGCAGAACCTCCGTCGCTTAACCTCCGACGATGCTGCCAACGGCCGCTACTACCGGGACGAGCCGACTCTCCACCCGGAGGTGTCGGAGTGGCGCACGCTCTCGACGGTGGTTGTTCTCGACTGCCAAGAGACTGACCCCGCGTACGGAGCGTACGACCAGGGCACCGACCAACGGCTGGAAATCGACCCTCCTGCCAAACCAGGCCAACGCGATCTTCGAGAGATCACGATGGTGCTTGAGGGCGGGCGCTGGAAGGTCGTCGATCGGCAGGGGAGCACGGACACGACCTGCGAGTTCGCTCCCACTCCACGGGGAGTGCCGGTCGTATGAGGGCAGCCGTGCGCATTGCCGTGCTTGTTGCGGTCCTGCTGGGGTCGGTGATTGTCCCCGGTTCGCTCGGATCGCCAGCAGGCGCTGGTCACTGCACAGGTTCGACCACCAGTCGTGACGACGGCGGTTCCGTGACAGCTGAATGCCATGAGATGTCGCCGGGCCCGCAGCCGGTTTTCGTGGAGTGGTCGGAGGAGGATCGTTACGCGTATTGGTGCGGTGGCGTGTATTCGGGTGGGGCGTCGGTGGCGGTGGAGTACGAGGGCCGGGCGACCGAGGAACGGGTTGCGTTGAACGGTTTCGATCCGTCGGGTGTCTACGACGCGCATCGGGTGACCTGTACCGGGTCCGATGGTGGGTTCTTGTTCTCGGTGGTGTTCTTCGACGAGGTGACGCCGCCGGTGTCGCCGGAGGTGCTGCGGGCCCAGGCGGAGGCCAGGCTGGTGTTGGCCGAGCCGGTGTTGGGGTCGACGCCGCCGGGGGATGCGCCGGCGGTGGTGAACACGGACACGTGGTTCTGGGTGGATACGTCGTGGGAGCCGGTGGTCGAGTCCCAGACCCAGGGGTTTGTGACGGTGTCGGTGGCGGCGACTCCCAAGCGGGTCACGTGGGATCCCCGGGGTGATGGCCGGGCGGTGTTCGTGTGCTTGGGGCCGGGCGAGGTGTTCTCGCCGGAGGTGTTCGAGGCGGGCTCGTCGTGCACGCACCGGTACGAGCGGACCTCGGTGCGCGAGCCCGACGGGGCGTTCGACGTGACGGCGACGGTCCGGTGGGAGCTGACGTGGGCGATCAACGGCGCCGATCAGGGGGTGTTCGCGACGGTCGACCGGACCGGCGAGGCCCAGAAGGCGGTGGGTGAGATTCAGGCGGTGGAGGGCAGAACTCAGTGAAGCGAGGCATGACATGACGACGATGGAGGCGACGGCGACGCCGTCGACGAACGGGTCGCCACGGCGGGTGCCGGTGGGCCTGGATGGCCCGGGGTCGGGGCCGGGCACGTCACGTTCTCGTGTCCCGGAGATCGCGTTGGGCGTGCTGGTCCTGGTCGTTTCGGCGTTGGCGGCGTTGTGGTTGTTCCAGTCGTCGACGGATCGCACCGGGGTGCTGGCCTTGGCCGGTCCGGTCGAGCGGGGCGAGGTGGTGACCGCCGAGGATCTGGTCACGGTCGAGGTTGCCGCGGACGAGGCGATCGCGGTGACCCACCCGGGCGACGTGGACGGTGTCGTGGGCCGTGTTGCCCTGGTCGATCTTCCGGCGGGGTCGCTGATCACGTCGTCGCAGGTGGCGTCGGCCGACGAGGTGCAGGTGGGGGAGGGGGTTGTCGGGTTGCGGTTGGAGCCGGGGCAGGTGCCGGCGTTGCGGCTCACGCCGGGCACGACGGTGTCGGTGTTGTTGACGCCGCCGTCGGCGATGGCCTCGGAGTCGTTGACGGCATCCCAGATCGAGGCGCGCAGCGAGGTGCTGGTCGATGCGGCAACGGTGGTGGACGCCGCAGCGTTGGGCGGTCAGGGCGAGATGGTGGTGTCGTTGTCGATGACCGAGGACCAGGCCCGCATGGTGGCGTCGGCGGCGACGCTGGGCCGGGTCCGTCTCGTGCAGGTGGCCCGCTGATGGGCCTGGTCACGTTCTGTTCGGTTCGGGGCGCTCCGGGCGTGTCGACGACGGCGCTGGCGGTGGCGGCGGCGTGGCCGGTCCGGGACCGCAGCTTGTTGTTGGAGGCGGACCCGGCCGGGGGTGTGGTGTCGTTGCGCACCGGGATCCCGGCGGATCCGGGGTTGGTGTCGTTGGGGGCGGCGGCCCGCCATGGCGTGTCGCTTCGGGATCTGTGGGATCACGCCCAGCCGCTGCCCGGGGGCGCGTCCGTGGTGCCCGCCCCGGTGTCCACGGCGGTCGCCGCCCGGGTGCTGTCG
>DMTU01000078.1:7981-8286 GCA_003476595.1 Acidimicrobiaceae bacterium
CGGGGGCTTCGCTGGGGTCGTGGCTGGCGGAGCGCACCGATGTCGATGTGATCGCCGATGCCGGCCGCCTGGTGGCGGGCAGCCCGGCGGAGGCCTTCGTCGAGCGGTCATCGGTGGTGGTGTTGGTGGCCCGCCCGGTGCTGGACCAGCTCCACCCGGGATCGGGCCTGCTGTTGGGCCTTCGGGTCCGGCGGGTGCCTGCGGGCTGGTGTCTGGTCGGGGAGGGCCCCCATTCGCCAGGCGAGGTCGAGGACGCCTATGGGGTCCCGGTGTTCGGGGTGGTCCCGAACGATCCGAGGGGCGCG
>DMTU01000078.1:8423-9872 GCA_003476595.1 Acidimicrobiaceae bacterium
ACCGGCCCGGAAGCTGTCCCGCACCCCGGTGGTGCGGGCGGCGCACGCCTTGGCAAGCCACCTGCACGACTGGCTCCACCCGGCCACCGAGGATCCCACCCCCGAGCTCCCGGACCCGGCCGCTGACGCCGAGCCGGCTGCGGTTGAGGTTGTCGAGGACGGGGTGCGGGGGGCGGTGACAGGGTCGTGACCGTCGACGCCGGGCTGGTCGAGCGGGTGCATGTGGTGGTGGGGGAGGCGTTGTCGGATCAGGCCCGCCGGGCCGAGCGGGGCGAGGAGGCCCCGTTGGACGGCCGTTCCCGCCGGCAGCTGGCGATGGCGTTGATCCGCGCCCAGCTCGAGGTCGAGTCCCGGGCCCGGCTGGGCCGGGCCGAGCCGGTGCTGTCCGAGGCCGAGGAGGACGAGGTGGAACGGGCGGTCCTGAACCGCCTGTTCGGGCTGGCCCGGATCCAGGACTACCTCGATGACCCGGACAACACCGACATCACCATCTACGGCCACGACGTGGTGTGGTTGACCAAGCGGGACGGGGCCAAGGTGCCCGGGGAGGCGGTGGCCGACTCGGATGCCGAGCTGCGCGAGATCATCCAGGCCGCGGCCCGGCGGGGGTCGCTGACGGAGAAGACGTGGGACTCGGCCTCCCCGGACCTGGATCTGCAGTTGGCCTCCGGGGACCGGCTGCACGCCCTGGGATGGGTCACGTCGCGCCCGGCGGTGTCGATCCGCCGACACAACTTCGATCTTCACCGCCTCAAGCAGCTGGTCCCCGCCACGGTGTCGCCGTCGCTGTTGCACTTCCTGCGGGCCGCGGTGCGGGCGAAGCTGAACATGATCGTGGCCGGCGAGACCGGCGCGGGGAAGACCACGTTGCTGCGGTGCTTGTTGAACGAGATCGACCCAGCCGAGCGGCTGGTCACGATCGAGGACTCGCTCGAGTTGGGGATCTCCCGCTTCGAGGGGCTGCACCCCGACCTGATCGAGGCCGAAGCCCGCGAGGCCAACACCGAAGGCGTCGGCGCCTACTCGATGGCGAAACTGGTTCGCCAAACCTTGCGGATGAACCCGGGAAGAGTGGTGGTTGGCGAGATCCGGGGCCACGAGGTCACGCCCATGCTGCTGGCGATGTCGCAGGGCAACGACGGGTCGATGTCCACGGTCCATGCCGACTCCTCGGCCGCGGTGTTCTCCCGGCTGGCCATGTACACGGCCATGTCCCCGGAGGGCTTCGGGGCCGAGACCACGGCGTTGATGGTCGCCAACGCCGTGCACCTCATCGTCCACGTCGCCCGGCTCCCCACCGGCGAGCGGGTGGTCACCTCGGTCCGCGAGGTCCTCGCCGCTGACGGCGCCATGGTCGTGTCCAACGAGGTGTACGCCCCCGATGCCACCCGGCGGGCGGTGCCGGCCAGCCTCATGTCGGAGTCGACGATGCAACGCCTCGAGGCCGCC
>DMTU01000339.1:0-3322 GCA_003476595.1 Acidimicrobiaceae bacterium
CCGACGGCAACCTGCCGTCCGACCTGTCCACCGGCGACCCCGAGCAGCTCGAGGAGGAGCGCCGCCTGCTCTACGTGGCCGTCACCCGGGCCCGGGACGAGCTCCACGTCCACGTGCCCCTGCGGTTCCACCACCACCGCAACCGGCTCGACGACGCCCACTCCACCGGTCAGCGCAGCCGGTTCCTCACCCCCGACGTGATCGCCGCCATGGACGAGGTCGTCGCGGTACCCGGTTCCGTGCCGGCGGGCGACGGGTCGCCGTCCCCGCTCCCCCGAGGCCGCGACGCGGTGGCGGCAGCCGACGCGGAGCTGGCCGCCCTCCTCGGGTAGGTCAGCCCGGCGGGTAGATGATCGACCAGGTCGTTCCGCACGACGAGCAGCGCCCGAGGCCACGCGAGGTGCGCAGGTCGAGGGACTCGAGGCGACCAGCCCCGCCGCAGCGGGCGCACCGCAGGTCGACCAGGGACGTCGGGCGCCGGTCAGCGGGCGGCTCGTCGCCGAGCCCCAGCGCGACCTCCAGGCCGCGTGCCCGCGCATCGCGTCGCAAGCGTGCCCTGCGCAGTCGGTCGTTGATCGCCATGTCGGGGTCCCTCTGGTCCGTCGTCAGGTGCCCGCACGACCACTCTGCCCCGTCCCGCTCCGATCCGCCAGGGCGGGACGACCACTTTCCCAGCGGTCGCGGCAGCACCGGAGGAGCCGGAAGCCCGACGACCCGAGCACGCTCGTGCATCGTCACCGGAGGCACCGCGATGCAAGACTCGCGCCGTGCTCCGACCCCTGCGCGCGGCCTCCACCGGACCCCTCCGTGGCTGAGACCGACACCCGGCGCTTCGTCGTGCCGGCGCCCCCGGCCGGTGGTCGCTCGACGCCGCCACCCCGTCGAACCCCCGAGGTCGTGCTGCCATCGACCGGGCCCGCGGACCCGGCAGGCGGGCACACCATGGTCGCCCCCGCCCCGCCCGCTCCGACGGCGACGCCGCCCCGCACCGACCGCCCGGCCCGGGTCGTCATCCCCGCGCCCGGCGCGGCGCCGAAGCCCGCACCGGCGGCTCCCGCTGCGGTGAAGCGCCCGACGACGAAGCCCCCCGCCGCCCGCGACCGTGAGCCGGCCCGCACCGGCCGCCGCTGGCCTCCGTCTCGACGCACGGTGGTGCGGACGGTCCTGGGGATCTTCCTCGTGCTCGCCCTGCTCGCCGTCGGCGGCCTGCTGTACGGGTACCAGCAGTTCCGCTCCATCGAGCGGGTCGAGCTCGCCGACGTCCTCGCCTCGGCCGACGGCACCAACTACCTCATCGTCGGCTCCGACACCCGCTCGGGCATCTCCCCCGACGACCCCAACGCCGGGGCCATCCTCGGCCCGGACGCCCAGGGCGGCGAACCGGAGCGCTCCGACACGATCATGATCCTGCGGGTCGACGGCGAGGGCTCCCGCATGCTCTCCGTGCCCCGCGACCTGCTGGTCACCATCTCCGAGACCGACCAGACCACCCGCATCAACGCCGCGTTCAACGGCGGCCCCCATCGCCTGATCGCCACGCTCCGCGACCAGCTGCAGCTCCCCATCCACCACTACCTGGAGATCGACTTCGTCGCCTTCCGCGACCTGGTCGACGCCCTCGGCGGCATCACCATCGACTTCCCCCACCCTGCTTCGGACCACATGTCCGGGCTGGACGTTCCCGAGGCTGGACCCCAGGTCCTCGATGGCACGCAGGCGCTCGCCTACGTGCGCTCCCGCTACTACACCGAGACCATCGACGGCCGGCAGGTCACCGAGCCCACCGGCGACATCGGGCGCACGGTGCGCCAGCAGCAGTTCCTGTCCGCGGTGGTGTCGGAGATGAGCGGCGAGCGCAACCCGCTGCGGCTCGCCCGGATGACGAGCTCGATGGCCGCGGGCATGCGCATCGACGACCAGATGAGCTACCTCGACGCCGTGCGCCTGGCGCTGCGGATGCGGGGGATGGAGCTCGAGCCCACCGCGCTGCCGACGTCCAACCGCACCCTCGGGTCGGGGGCGCAGGTGCTCGACCTGGTCCAGCCCGGAGCCGACGAGGTCCTGGCCCGGTTCGGCTCCCCCGGCGCCACCATCGGCTAGCGCGAGCTCCGCACCGCCAGCTCCAGCGTCCGGGCCACCGGATCGGCCCACACGACCTCGACCTCGACCTCCGCGCCCAGCGGGTGCTCGCCCGGGACCGTGGCCACGACCGCCGGCGCACGCAGCTGCACGACGGCGGCGTCGCGCCGCTGGTCGACCACGACGGCCGGGAACCGTTCGCCCACGTGGGAGGACAGCACCAGGGCCTCGAGGTGGTCCACGACCGCACGGTCGAGCTCGCCGGCCCGGGCCATGGAGGCGCGCAGCAGCGCCGGGAGCTCGTCCAGCGCGTCGCGGGCCCAGGCCGGCGGGTCCTGGCCGTGCACGGTCGCCAGGACGCACTCGGTGGCGAAGCGGTCCCCCAGGCGGCGCAGCGGCGCGGTGACGTGGGCGTAGGGGGCGGCGATGGCGGCGTGGACCAGCACGTCGTCAGGCGTGGCGGAGCCCGGCCGCAGCGGGACGTGGTCGGCGCCCCGGAACAGCCGGGTGGCCTGGATCAGGAACGCAGCCGCCGCCGGGTCGCTCGGGTCCACGTCGTGGATCACCTGCGCGTAGCGGGCACCGTCGGGCCACGGCACCCCGAGCGCCACGGCGTGGCGACGCAGCGCGGCCAGGGACTCCTCGTCCGCCGGCGGCAGCGTCCGCAGCAGCCCCCAGCCCCCGGCGAGCATCAGGTCGGCGGCGGCCATGCCGCACAGCAGGGAGAGCTGCGCGTTCCAGCCCTCGACGGGGAGCTGGGCCCGGTACACGAGGCGGTAGCCGTCGCCGTCGCGCACCGCCTCCTGCTCCGGCACCGGCAGGCTCACCCCGCCCCGGTCACGCTCGATCGCCGACCGCTGGGCCCCGACCACCGCGAGCGGCGCCAGCTCGTCGTCGCCGGCGTCGATGCGCGCCTGGGCCTCCTCGTAGGAGAGCTGGACCCGTGACCGGACCATCGCCCGACCGACCGTCACCTCCACCAGCTGCCCGTCGGGGTCGAGCCGCAGCCGCCACAGCACCGCCGGCCGGTCTCGGCCGGGCAGCAGGCTGGCCAGGTCCTCGGACAGCGCCGGCGGGTGCAGCGGCGCCCGCCCGTCCGGCGAGTACAGCGTCACGCCCCGGCGCCGGGACTCGACGTCGATGGGGTCGCCGGGGGCCACGAACGCGGCGACGTCGGCGATGGCGTACCAGACCACGTGGCCACCGGGGACCGGCTCGATCGCCAGCGCCTGGTCCAGGTCGG
>DMTU01000339.1:3429-3865 GCA_003476595.1 Acidimicrobiaceae bacterium
GTCGGTGCTGCCCTCGGGGTCGATCGTGCACATCGCCAGGTCGCGCCGGTCGACCCGGCCGGCCTCGGGCACCGGCCCCAGCGCCGCGGCGGCGGCCAGCACGTCGTCGGGGAAGGCGGTCGGCACCCCGAGCTCGTCCCGGATCGCTTCCAGTCCATCGCCGACCACCGGCTCGATCGGGCGGACGTGGCGGCGCGGCTGCGGCACTCAGTCGTCCTTGAGGGCCACCGCGTTGGGCGTGACGTTCATCTTCGGCTCGTACGCGGTCGCGGCGACCTCGGTGCGCTCGGCCTGGTAGCGCACCCGGAGCTCACCCAGACACGTCTCGCACGGGCCGTAGTAGGCGGTCTCCACCTCCCGCTGGCAGCGGGGGCAGTCGAAGCGCAGCACATCGGGGAGGTCGTCGGTCGCGCCCATCGCGCCGACGGTACCGGTC
>DMTU01000339.1:3991-10306 GCA_003476595.1 Acidimicrobiaceae bacterium
CGCCGCCGTCGGGGGCGCCGTCGTCGCCAAGCGAGCGCTCGACAGCCACACGTCCAGGTGGGACACGAACCCCGACCACTGCGACGGCGACCCGCTCGGCCTGCCCGCAACCACCGACATCGAGGTCGTCGCCGACGACGGGGCCCGGCTGGTGGGCCACCGCTGCGGTGACCCCAGCGGCCCCACCGCCCTGCTCGTCCACGGCTACATCGAGTCCGTCGGGTTCTGGGCCCCGGTCGTGCGTCGCCTCGCCGAGGCCGGCCTCGACGTCGTGATCGTCGACCAGCGGGGGCACGGGGGCTCCGAGCGGGGCACCGCGCCGTTCGACACCGACACCCTCGCCGGCGACGTCCGCGCCTGGGTGGAGGGGCTCGACCTGCGCGACGCCGTCCTCGTCGGCCACTCCATGGGCGGCGTCAGCGCCATGGCGTTCAGCGCCACGCACCCCGAGGTGGCCGCGGCTCGCCTGCAGGGCCAGGTCCTCGTCGCCACCCTCGCCTTCCCCGAGCCGCTCTTCGGCCTGCCCGACGTCGACGTCGACCCCCGGCGGGTGGTCGGCCTCCTCGAGCGGGTGATGCAGCGCGAGACCCTGGCCCTGCTGTTCGTGTCCCGGGTCTTCGGCACCTGGCCGACCCGTCCGGCGCTGGAGGCCACCCGGCAGGGCATCATGCGCACCGACCGCCAGACGCGCATCGACGCCATGGCCATGCTGCGATCCTTCGACCTCCGCCCCCACCTCCCGTCCATCGACCTGCCCACCGTCGTGGTCGCCGGCACCCACGACCAGCTCACGCCGCTCGCGGGCAACGAGCTCATCGCCGAGTCCATCCCGGGGGCCCGCCTGGAGGTCCTCCCCGGCATGGGCCACATGCTCATGTTCGAGGCACCCGACGCCGTCACCGACGCCATCGTGCAGGCCACCAAGCCGGCCGACGCCACTCGATGAGCGACCCGATGCAGGACCACGTCTCCGACACCTTCGACCCCGAGGCCTGGCGCCCGGTCGAGGGCTTCGACCTCACCGACATCACCTACCACCGCGCCGTCGACGCCGGGGTGGTCCGGGTCGCCTTCGACCGCCCCGAGATCCGCAACGCGTTCCGGCCCCACACCGTCGACGAGCTGTACCGGGTGCTCGACCACGCCCGGATGAGCGCGGACGTCGGCTGCGTGCTGCTCACCGGCAACGGCCCCTCACCGAAGGACGGCGGCTGGGCGTTCTGCTCCGGCGGCGACCAGCGCATCCGCGGCAAGGACGGCTACAAGTACTCCGACTCCGAGACCGCGGAGGGCATCGACCCGGCGATGAGCGGCCGGCTCCACATCCTCGAGGTCCAGCGCCTCATCCGGTTCATGCCCAAGGCCGTCATCGCGGTGGTCCCCGGATGGGCCGCCGGCGGCGGGCACTCCCTGCACGTGGTGTGCGACCTCACCATCGCGTCCCGCCAGCACGCCCGCTTCAAGCAGACCGACCTCGACGTCGCCTCGGTCGACGGCGGCTTCGGCTCCGCCTACCTCGCCCGCCAGGTCGGCCAGAAGTTCGCCCGCGAGATCTTCCTGCTGGCCGAGGAGTACTCCGCCGACGACGCCCACCGCATGGGGATGGTCAACCGGGTCGTCGACCACGACGAGCTCGAGGCGGTCGCCCTCCAGTGGGGTCGAACCATCTGCGGCAAGTCCCCCACCGCCACCCGGATGTTCAAGTTCGGGATGAACCTCATCGACGACGGCCTCATCGGCCAGCAGGTGTTCGCCGGCGAGGCGACCCGGCTCATCTACGGCACCGACGAGGCCCAGGAGGGCCGGGACAGCTTCCTCCAGAAGCGCGACGCCGACTGGTCGGGCGTCCCCTACCACTACTGATCTGTTCCTCACGCGCAGAACGACGGTGCCACGTCGATCTGCGCGTCGGGAACGTCGATGGTCAGGCGTCGAGGGCGGCGTGGACCTCGTCGAGGGCCGCGGCCGAGGCCCGGAGGGCCTCCTCCTCGTCGGGTTCGAGCGGTGGGGCGATGACGCCGTCGATCCCGCCGCGGCCGATCCGCGCCGGCAGGCTCAGCCAGGGACCGGTGATGCCGTACTCCCCGGTGAAGGGCACCGACACGGGAGCGACGGTGCGCTCGTCGCGCAGGATGGCCGCCACCAGCTCCCGGATCACCGAGCCGATCGCCCAGTTCGTCCAACCCTTGCGGGCGACGATCTCGTAGGCGGCCGTCCGGACCTCCTCGGCCAGCGAGCGCATCGCCGCCCCGTCCCAGGACACGCCGAGCACGCTCCGGTCGCGGATCGTGGTGCCCCCGATCGACACGAGGCTCCACGGCACCATCTCGGTGTCGCCGTGCTCACCGAGCACGTAGCCGTGCACCGACTGCGGATCGACCCGGTAGCGCCGGCCGAGCAGGGCCCGCAGGCGGGCGGAGTCGAGCGTGGTCCCGGTGCCGATGATCCGCTCCCGGGGGCGGGCGCTGAGGTCGGCGAAGATCCGGCTCATGATGTCGACCGGATTGGTGGCGATCAGCACGACCGCCTCCGAAGCGTGCTCGTCCAACCCGTCGGCGACGGACCGGAACACCTCCGCGTTGCGGGCGAGCAGGTCGATGCGGGTCTCCCCCGGCTGCTGCGACACGCCCGCGCACAGCACGACCACGGCCGCACCGGCGAGCTGCTCGACGCCACCGGCCCGCACGTCGCAGGCGCCCACCAGGGCCTGCCCGTGCATCAGGTCCATGGCCTCGCCCTCGGCCCGGCGCTCGTCGAGGTCCACGAGGGTGAGCCGCGAGACCATCGAGGCGTGGAAGAGGGCGGCGGCCGACGCCATCCCGACGTGTCCCACCCCGACGATCCCCACGTGGCCGCCGTCCATCTGCTGGGTCATCGCGCCAGCGTCGCAGATCGGGCCCGGCCCCGTGGTCCGGCCACTGGCAACGTCCGTTTCCATGTGGGACGATGCGGCCGATGCTCGCTCCCAGGGGGAACTGAAGATGCACGACCTCGTCATCCGCAACGGCACCATCGTCGACGGCACCGGTGCCGACCGCTTCCACGGGGACGTGGCCGTCGACGACGGCATCATCACCGAGATCTCGCGGGACGGCGGGTCGGTGGGCGCGGGCCGCCAGGAGCTCGACGCCGACGGCACCCTGGTCACCCCCGGCTGGGTCGACATCCACACCCACTACGACGGTCAGGTCACCTGGGACCCGGAGATGGCCCCCTCGTCCTGGCACGGGGCGACGACCGTGGTCATGGGCAACTGCGGCGTCGGCTTCGCCCCGGCCCGACCCGACGAGCGGGACTTCCTCATCGAGCTGATGGAGGCGGTCGAGGACATCCCGGGCACGGCGCTGCACGAGGGGATCGACTGGCAGTGGGAGAGCTTCGGCGAGTACCTCGACGCGCTCGAGGCCATGCCCCGCACGATCGATGTGGCCGCCCAGGTCCCCCATGCCGCCCTGCGCGCCTACGTCCTCGGCAAGGACGCCCACGATGCCGAGGTCTCCGCGGAGCACCTCCAGCAGATGGCCGACCTCACGGCGGAGGCCGTCCGGGCCGGCGCCCTCGGCTTCTCGACCAGCCGCACGATCCTGCACACCTCCAAGCACGGCCTCATCCCGGGCACCACGGCCGTGCCCGACGAGCTGCTGGCCATCGGCCACGGCATCTCCCAGGGCGGCCCGGCGGTGTTCCAGTTCGTCTCCGACGGCCTCGGCACCGAGTCCGTCGAGCGCCAATGGATCCGCGACCTGGCCCGGCTGCCCGGCGTCACCGTCACCTACTCCCTCGCCCAGTCGCCCCGGGACCCCAACGCCTTCAAGGAGGCGCTCGACGAGGCCCAGGCGCTGCGCGAGCAGGGCCAGACCGTGGTGCCCCAGGTGCCGAGCCGACCCACGGGGATGCTCTTCGGCCTGCAGAGCAGCTTCCACCCGTTCATGGCGCACCCGACCTACCGGCCGCTGTGGGAGCTCTCCCTCGACGAGCGCGTCGCCCGGCTGCGGGACCCCGAGGTCCGGGCCCGGCTGCTGTCCGAGGAGCCCCGCACCCGCAACGCGTCGGCGCTGTACCTGGCCACCAACTGGGAGCAGATCTTCCGCCTCGGCACCGACTGCGACTACGAGCCCACGCCGGAATCCTCGGTGGCGGCCACCGCAGCACGGGAGGGCCGCAGCGAGCAGGAGGTCGTCCTCGACTGGCTGCTGGAGCAGGACGGCAAGAGCCTGCTGTTCAGCCCGCTCGGCTCCTACGTCGAGAAGAACCACGACGCGATCCGCTCGATGATCGAGCACCCGGCCTCGGCCGTCGGCCTGTCCGACGGCGGCGCCCACTGCGGCCTGATCTGCGACGCGTCGTTCCCGACCTACCTGCTGACCCACTGGACCCGCGACCGCACCCGGGGCGACAAGCTCCCCCTCGAGCTGGTCGTCAACAAGCAGACCAAGGCCACCGCCGACGTCTACGGCCTGGGGGACCGTGGCGTCCTCCAGGTCGGCAAGCGGGCCGACGTCAACGTCATCGACCTCGACGCCCTCCACCTCCACGTGCCCCACATGATCTTCGACCTCCCGGCCGGAGGCCGACGGCTCGTGCAGCCCGTCGACGGCTACCGCTGGACGGTGCAGGCCGGCGAGATCACCTTCGTCGACGGCGAGGCCACCGGCGCGCGACCCGGCCGGGTGGTGCGGGGCCGACGGAACGGGTAGGGCACGGGCATGGCTGACCCCCAGGCTCCCGACCACGAGGATGACGACATGGACCCCGTCCCCGGAGCACCCTCCGACAACACCACCGCCGTCGCCGAGATCGAGGATCTCCGCGAGCAGGGGTACGGGGCCGACTTCGTCGTCGGCGAGGGCGGCGTGGTGCGCTGCACCCAGTGCCGCCACGAGGAGCGGCCCGAGGACGTCGAGGTCGACGTGTTCCGCCGCATGGAGGGCGCATCCGACCCGGATGACATGTCGGCGATCCTGGCCATGACGTGCCGGGAGTGCGGCACCAAGGGCATCGCCATGGTCGGGTACGGCCCCCGCGCCTCGGCCGACGAGGGGGACCTGCTGCTCGCCGTCGACACCCCCGAGGACGAGGGCACCGACGCCTCCGTCGACAACCCGGCCTGAGCGGCGCCTACGCCCGAGGCACCACCGTCACCGTGACGGGCAGGTGGTCCGACAGCGCGGCGTAGCGCTCGAAGCCGGGTTCGGCTGCGTCCGGCACGGCCACGTCGACGACCTCGAGCCCTCCGCCGATGAGGGCGTAGTCGAGCCGCTGGTCCGGGGGCCGATCCCGGCGCGTGCTCGACCAGTTGGTCGGCCCCTGCTCGTCCGGGTGCAGCTCGCCCCACGCGTCGCGGAGGCCGTGGGCGGCGAACGCGGCCAGGACCTCCGAGCCGGGGTGGGTGTTCAGGTCGCCGACGACGCAGCCGCGCCCGACCGGGGCTGGCCCGGCACCGAGCAGCCCGACCGCCAGCTCAGCCTGGCGTGCCCGCTCGGCGTCGCCGACCCCGGCGCCGAGGTGGACCGCCACGACGACCAGCGGGCCGTCGGCGCCCACCACCGTGGCCCGCACCGCGATCCGACGCCGCCACGACCAGACCCGGTACGGATGGGCGAGGTGGACGGTGGCGACGTCCTCCGCCGGCGACGGCGACAGGAGCGCCAGACCCTCGGCCGGCGCCACGAGCGGCCAGTGCTTGCACCGCCACACCAGCGACCACCCGAGCCGGGTCGCCAGCCAGCGGGCCTGGGCCCGCTGGACCTCCTGCAGCGCCACGAGGTCGGGGAGGGAATCGGCGATGACGGTGGCCAGGGACTCGAGGTCGGGCCGCGCCCGGCCCTGCACGTTCCACGTCAGGATCCGGGTCGCCATGGGCCCATCGTGCCCCACCGCGAGCGGCCCCGGAACGACTTGACCGGCGGGTCAAGTTTGTGGCTCCATGTTGGCCATGACGGACACTGCACCGCGCACCGCTGATCGATCCGAGACCGAGATCATCGCCGAGCTGGACGAGTGGCTCAACGAGAACTGGGACCCGGACATCACGGTCGAGGAGTGGTGGAACCGCCTGGGCCTGTCCGGCTGGGGCGCCCCCATGTGGCCCGAGGAGTGGTATGGCAAGGACCTCAACCGCTCCGAGGCCGTGGCCGTGCAGAACCGCATCGGCGAGTTCGGCGCCCTCCCCGCCCCCGGCGGCCTCGGCCTGCTCCTGGCCGGTCCGACGATCATCGACCACGGCTCCGACGAGCACAAGCGCACCCTGGTGAAGGACATCATCACCGGGCAGAAGGCCTGGTGCCAGCTCTTCTCCGAGCCCGGCGCCGGCTC
>DMTU01000140.1:0-8955 GCA_003476595.1 Acidimicrobiaceae bacterium
CAGCCGCTACGGCTGGCGCCTGGACGGGGCCGACCCGCTGCCCGACCCGCGCTCGCGCTGGCAGCCCGACGGCGTCCACGGCCTCTCGGCGGTGGACGCGCCGGACGAGACCGACTTCGCCTGGACCGACCAGCACTGGCGGGGCTTCCACCTGCCCGGCGCCGTGCTCTACGAGCTCCACGTCGGCACGTTCAGCCCCGAGGGCACCTTCGACGGTGTCGCCGAGCGGCTGCCCCACCTGGCGGACCTCGGCGTCGACGCCATCGAGCTGCTGCCCGTGGCCGCCTTCCCCGGCGACCGGGGGTGGGGCTACGACGGCACCTTCCCCCACGCCGTGCACGACGCCTACGGCGGCCCCGCCGGGTTGCGCCGGCTGGTCGACGCCGCGCACGCCGCCGGCATCGGCGTGGTGCTCGACGTCGTGCACAACCACCTCGGCCCCGACGGCAACCACCTCGGCGCCTACGGCCCGTACTTCTCCGAGCGCCACCAGACGAACTGGGGCGCAGCGGTGAACCTCGATGGCCCGGGCAGCGACGAGGTGCGCCGCTACTTCGTCGAGCACCTCACCGGCTGGCAGCGGGACCTGCACCTCGACGGCTTCCGCCTCGACGCCGTCCACGCGCTGGTCGACGACTCCGCCACCCACCTCCTCGAGCAGCTGGCCGACGAGGTCGCCGCCACCGCCGCCCACACCGGCCGGTCGTGCTGGCTCATCGCCGAGAGCGACCGCAACGACCCCCGCTACGTCCTGTCGACCGCCGCCGGCGGCATGGGCCTCGACGCCTCGTGGGCGGACGAGTGGCACCACGCGCTGCACGCCGTGCTCACCGGGGAGACCGACGGCTACTACGAGGACTTCGGCACGCTCGACCACCTGGTGCGGGGCCTGCAGCAGGCCTGGGTCTACGCCGGGGACTGGTCCGAGCACCGCCAGCGGGCGCACGGCCGCTCGCCGGCCGGCCTGCCCGGCCACGCGTTCGTCGTCTCGGTGCAGAACCACGACCAGATCGGCAACCGCGCCACCGGTGACCGGATCGGCCACGGCGTGTCCGACGGCCGGCTCCGCATCGGCGCCGCCCTGCTGCTCACCAGCCCGTTCGTGCCGATGCTGTTCCAGGGCGAGGAGTGGTCGGCGTCGTCACCGTTCCGCTACTTCACCGACCACCAGGACGCCGCGCTCGGCCGGGCGGTCACCGAGGGGCGCACCCACGAGTTCGCCCACTTCGGCTGGGACCCCGCCGACGTCCCCGACCCCCAGGACCGGGCGACGTTCGAGTCCTCCGTCCTGCGCTGGGACGAGGTCGCCGAGCCCGGCCACGCCGACCTGCTGCAGTGGCACCGCGACCTGATCGCGCTGCGCCGCCGCCACCCGTCGCTCACCGACGGCCGCTGGGAGGCGCAGGAGATCGACCACGACGCCGACGTCGGCTGGATCCGCATCCGCCGGGGCGACGTGCTCGTCGTGGTGAACCTCGGGGCGGCGCCCGTGTCGGTACCGGTCCCCGATGGCTTCGCGCTCGCCGAGGTGGAGGGCCGCCCGCTCGCCGCCGGCGCTCAGCGCCACGCCGACGTGGTCGCCCTCGACCCCGACGGCGTCGCCGTGCTCAGTCGGGGGCGTTCGCCGGGTCCTGGAGATCGATGGTGAGGCGGCCGTCGATGACCTCGGTGGCGTAGACGCGGAGACCGGCGCCGGAGCGGGGGAACGTGGTGTCCCGGTCGCACGACGCCGGCTGGGCGTCGTCGATGGTGAACCGGTCGACCTCGGGGTCGAAGGTGAGGGTGCACTCGGGCTGGTCGGGCACGAAGGCGCTGAGCGCGATCCACCCCGTGGTGGGGTCGCCGCCCTGGTGGTCGACGTAGATGGAGCGGGAGAAGTTGGCCGGGTCCGGGAACAGGATCGGCTGGCCGTCCTCGTCGATGATGCGAGCGAGGTTCTCGACCCGGCCGGCGTCGAAGCGGTCGTCGCCGAGGCGGACCTGCACGTCGCCGCGGCTGGCCAGGTTGGCCACGAGGAAGGCGGTGCCCAGCGCGACGACGACGCCGACCACGGCGACGGCGACGGCCCGGCCGGTGTGGCCTCGGCCGCGTCGCTTGGCGACCGGGCTCATCGTGATTGGCCGGGGCTGGTGGGCATCCTCCTAGTATCCGGCCGAAGGCCGCCCCGGCCCAAGCCAGACAAGGGAAGCACGCATGGACCTCCTCGAATACCAGGGCAAGCAGTTCTTCGCCCGCTACGGCATCCCCGTGAGCGACGGCGAGGCCGTCACCACGGTGGACGACGCAGTGGCGGTCGCCGACCGCATCGGATACCCGGTCGTGGTCAAGGCCCAGGTCCACGTCGGTGGCCGCGGCAAGGCCGGCGGCGTGAAGTTGGCCGACGACGCCGACGCGGTGCGCGAGCACGCCGGCAACATCCTCGGCCTCGACATCAAGGGCCACATCGTCCGCACGATCTGGATCGAGGTCGCCTCGGACATCGCCGAGGAGTACTACGCCTCCTTCACCCTCGACCGCTCCGCCAAGAAGCACCTCGGCATGCTCTCCGCCGAGGGCGGCGTCGAGATCGAGACCGTGGCCGAGGAGAACCCCGACGCCATCGCCAAGATCTGGATCGATCCGGTCGACGGCCTGTCCGAGGCCGATGCCCGCGACTGGGTGGAGCGGGCGAACCTGAACCCCGACGCCACCGAGGGCGCGGTCGACATCCTCCGCAAGCTGTACACCGCGTACACCGAGGGCGACGCCGATCTCACCGAGATCAACCCCCTCATCCTGAAGCCCACCGGCGAGGTCCACGCCCTCGACGCCAAGGTCACCCTCGACGGCAACTCCACGTTCCGCCACGAGGACTACGCCGAGTACGAGCAGACCCAGGTGCGCGACGAGCGCGAGGAGGACGCCCACAGCAAGGGCCTCCAGTACGTCGGCCTCGACGGCTACGTCGGCGTGATCGCCAACGGCGCCGGTCTGGCCATGTCCACGGTCGACATCGTCAACCAGGTGGGCGGCAAGCCGGCGAACTTCCTCGACATCGGCGGCGGCGCCAACGCCGAGGTCATGGCCGGTGCCCTCGAGGTCATCAACAACGACCCGAAGGTCAAGGCCATCTTCATCAACATCTTCGGTGGCATCACCAAGGGCGACGAGGTCGCCAACGGCATCGTCACCGCCCTCGAGCGCGTCGACATCGACGCCCCGATCGTCATCCGCATCGACGGCACGAACGCCGACGAGGGCCGGGCGATCCTCGCCGAGCACGAGTCCGACTCGCTCATCAGCAAGCCCACCATGGTGGAGGCCGCCGAGACGGTCGTCGCCCTGGCCAAGGAAAGGGGTGGCCAGTAATGGCGATCTTCGTCGATCCCTGCCCGCAGGGCAGCACCAACTCCAGCCGGGCAAACGTTCCGGAGCCCTCGCACTCGGATCGGGAGGTCTGAACAATGGCCATCTTCGTAGACAGCAGTACCAAGGTCATCTACCAGGGCCTCACCGGCTCCCAGGGCTCCTTCTACGGCCAGCGCAACGCCGAGTACGGCACGCAGGTCGTGGCCGGCACCCACCCCAAGAAGGCGGGCACCGAGGTCAACGGCGTGCCGATCTACGCCACGGTCGCCGAGGCCGTGAAGGAGACGGGCGCCACCGCCAGCTGCATCTTCATCCCCGCCCCGGGCGTGAAGGACGCGGTCATGGAGGCCGCCGAGGGTGGCGTCGAGTTCATCGTCGTCATCACCGAGGGCGTCCCCGCCCACGACGAGGCCTGGTTCTACAACAAGCTGCAGCGGGACTTCCCGAACGTGCAGCTGCTCGGCCCGAACTGCCCCGGCATCATCAGCCCCGGCAAGTGCAACATCGGCATCACCGCCGGCGAGATCGCCAAGGAGCCCTCGGAAGGGGGCCCCAACGTGGGCATCGTGTCCCGCTCCGGCACCCTCACCTACCAGGCGCTGTACGAGCTGAAGCTGAAGGACATCGGCGTGTCGACCTGCGTCGGCATCGGCGGCGACCCCGTCCCCGGCACCACCTTCATCGACTGCATCGAGCGCTTCGAGGCCGACCCCGAGACCCAGGCGATCATGATGATCGGCGAGATCGGCGGCTCGGCCGAAGAGGAGGCGGCGGACTACATCAAGGCCAACGTCTCCAAGCCGGTCGTGTCCTACGTCGCCGGCGTCACCGCCCCTCCCGGCAAGAAGATGGGCCACGCCGGCGCCATCGTGTCGGGTGGCAAGGGCACCGCCGCCGCCAAGCGCGAGGCCCTCGAGGCCGCGGGCGTCAAGGTGGGCAACAACCCCACCGAGGCCGGTGCGCTCATGGTCGAGGTGGTCGACGGGCTCCGCTGAGCCCACCACCTCCCGCCCCTCGTTCTGGCCTGCATCCGTGCCCCCTGGTGGTCATGGATGCAGGCCAGAACCGTTCCCGGGCACCGGTCGGCGTTGGGGCCCGGTGCCGGCGCCCCCATCCTTGGGGGGATGCCCCGTTCGTCCCATCTGATCCTGCTGAGCGCCATCGCGCTGCTCGCCGCCGGCGTGGTCGCCGCGCTCGCCGCAGCCAGCGAGGGCGATGCGGTCACCGGCCCGACGACGGACGCGCCGGCCGAGACGTCGCCCGAGGCCGCTGCGGCGCCCACGTCGACGGCGCCCTCCACGACCGCCGTGCTCGGCTTCCCCGCCATCGCCGACCACGGCGAGGTCCGGGCCGTGCGCACGCCCGTGGGCCTCGTCCTGCCGGTCCTCGGCGGCGAGCAGGGCGCGTGGCAGGTGCTGACGCCGTGCGCCACCTCGGCGGTCGTGCCGGGCGAGCCGGTGCTCGGCGCCCACGTCGTGCTCGACCCCGGCCACGGTGGTGACGAGCCCGGCGCGGTCGGGCCCACGGGCCTGCGCGAGGCCGACCTCAACCTCGACATCGCCCGGCGGGTCCGGGCCCTGCTCGAGGCCGAGGGCGCCACCGTCGTGCTGACCCGCGACGCCGACGTGCGCATGACGTTGGCCACCCGGGCATCGATCGCCCGGACCATGTCGCCCGTCGCGTTCCTCTCGATCCACCACAACGCCGCCCCCGTCGGCCGTTCCGGCGTGCCCGGCAGCGAGCTGTACCACCAGCTCGCCGATCCGGAGTCCAAGCGCCTCGCCGGCCTGCTGTGGGAGGAGATGCAGGAGCACCTGGCCCCCTTCGGCACCGACTGGGCCATCGGCGACGACCCCGGGGCCCGGGCCCGTCGCTCCATGCGCACCGGCGACGACTACTACGGCATACTGCGCAACGCCCAGGGCGTCACGTCCGTGCTCACCGAGGCCGCCTACCTGTCGAACCCGGCCGAGAACGCGCTGCTCGAGACCGAGGAGTTCCGCGACGCCGAGGCGCGGGCCATCGCCGACGGCGTCCTGCGGCTGCTGCGCACCGACGATCCCGGCTCGGGCTTCAAGCCGACCAAGGAGGTCGCGGTGCCGGCCGGCTCGGGCGGCGGCGTCCGCGGCTGCGTCGACCCGCCCCTGGCCTGAGCGGGTCCAACGATCGCGCCACGTCGCCGTGGCACCATGGTCGGGGCGGTCGGAGCGATGAGGAACTCGCGCCCATGAGCACCCCCTGCACCACCTGTGGCGAGCCGCTCGCCGACGATGCCACCCGCTGCCCGACCTGCGGGGCGCTGGCATCGCCCGCCGTCGACGAGACCCGTGCGGTGGACCAGACCCGTTCCATCGACGACGCCCCGCCCTGGGCGATCCCGATCCGCGAGCCCGCCCCGGTCGCCGAGCCGGAGGTCCGCGCCGGCTCGGGTCGCACGGTCGCCCTGGCCGCGCTCGCCATCGGCGTGTTCGTCCTGACCGTCGTCGCCGGGTCCCAGCTGTTGGGCGACGACGACTCGGGCGCCTCCTCCGGTGGCGCCGATGCCGACGAGGTCGCCACCCCCGACGAGTCCGGCGGGCTCGACGGTTCGGAGCTCGGGGACACGACCACCACGAGCGCCACGGCACCGACCACGACGGAGACCACCGTCGCGGACACGACCACGACGACCAGCACGCCCACCACGTCGACGGCGCCGACCACCGCCACCGCCTCGTTCCGCACAGAGCCGAACGGCACCGGCTCCGTGCCGGCCCTGTCCACGAGCTTCCGTGGCTGGCTCGCCCAGCTGAAGTCGGTGCCCTACGACGCCGGCACCGCGGCCCTGGCCGAGGAGTGGGAGCGCACCCGCGCCGACGCCCCCGGCGTCGTCGCGGCGCGCAGCAGCGACTGGTCCGCCTTCGGCGAGGGTTTCTGGGTGCTGGTCGACCCGGGCCCGTTCTCCTCCGCCGACGACGTCCGCTCGTTCTGCGAGTCCGCCGGCCTCACCGCGGAGGGTGCCTGCCTGGCCCGGGAGCTGCGCGGCTGACCAGGGCGTGCGGATGATCGGGGGACCGCTTGCTACCTTCCGCCCCTCATGCGCATCGCCGTGCTCGCCTCCGGCAGCGGGACCCTCCTCGACGCGATCCTCGCCGACGGCATCCCCGTCGAGCTCGTGGTGGTCGACCGCCCCTGCGCCGCGACCGACGTCGCCGAGCGCCACGGCGTGCGTGCGGTGTGCCACGAGCGCACCTCCTTCGGCGCCGACTTCGACCGTGAGGCCTACACGGCCGAGGTCACCGCGGTGCTGGTCGACGCCGGCATCGAGCTGGTCGTGATGGCCGGGTACGGCACCGTGTTCGGACGAGCCATCCACGACGCGTTCCCGCACCGCATCCTCAACACCCACCCGGCGCTGCTGCCGGCGTTCAAGGGCTGGCACGCCGTCGACGCCGCCCTCGACTACGGCGTGAAGGTCACGGGCTGCACGGTCCACGTCGCCACGCTGGAGATGGACGCCGGGCCGATCCTGGCCCAGGAGGCCGTGCCCGTCCTGGCCGACGACACCGCGGACTCCCTGCACGAGCGCATCAAGCAGGTCGAGCGCCGCCTCTACCCCGACACGATCCGAGCGGTGCTGGCCGAACCCGGCATCCTCGACCGGTCCCCCCGAGCAACCGAGGAGTCCGCATGAGGGCCTTCCTGTCCGTGTACGACAAGACCGGCGTGGTCGACCTCGCCCGTGGGCTGGTCGACGCCGGCTGGCAGCTCGTGTCCAGCGGCGGCACCGCAGCCGCCATCCGCGACGCCGGCCTCGAGGTCACCAGCACCGAAGAGGTCACCGGCTACCCGGCGATCCTCGGGCACCGGGTCGCCACCCTGCACCCCAAGATCCACGGTGCGATCCTCGCCGACCCGTCCGACCCGGAGCACCAGGCCGACCTCGAGACCTACGAGATCGAGCCGTTCTCCCTCGTGGTGTCGAACCTGTACCCGTTCGGGCAACCCGACGCGGCCGGCGATGCCGGCGGCCGTCGCCTGGCCGAGGGCGTCGACCTCATCGACATCGGGGGGCCGGCCATGGTCCGGGCCGCGGCGAAGAACCACGCCCACGTCGGCATCATCGTCGACCCGGCTGACTACGACATCGTGCTCGCCGAGATCCGCCGGGACGGCGCGCTCGGCGCCAACACCCGCAGGCGCCTCGCCCGCAAGGCCTTCGCCCACACCGCGGCCTACGACGCTGCCGTCGTGTCGTGGTTCGATGAGACCGCACCCGAGGACAGCGACGAGGCCGACGCCCTGCCCGTCACCGTGCACCTCGCCCTCGAGCGGGTGGACGAGCTGCGCTACGGCGAGAACCCGCACCAGCGCGGCGCCCGCTACCGGGAGATCGGTCGGTCGTCGTGGATGGACGGCATCACCCAGCACTCCGGCCTGCCGCTGAGCTACCTCAACCTCTTCGACGCCGACGCGGCCTGGAACCTGGCCCACGACCTGGCGCGGGTGTCGCCGGGCAAGGCGGCCGTCGCCATCATCAAGCACGCCAACCCCTGCGGGGCCGCCGTGGCCGACACGCTGGAGGAGGCCTACCGGCTCGCGTTCGAGTGCGACCCGAGGTCGGCCTTCGGCGGCATCGTCGCCACCAGCGAGCCCATCGACGACGCCACCGTCGAGCGGATGGTCGGCGCGGCCCAGGCCGACGTCGTGATCGCACCCGGCTACGGCGACGGCGTGGTCGAGGCCCTCATCAGCAAGCGCAAGAACACCCGCATCCTCACCGCCCCCGCGCCGGGCAAGCCCGGCCTCGCCCTGCGCCAGCTGAACGGGGCCTGGCTCGTGCAGGAGCCGCACCACTTCTCCTCAGCTCAGGACGAGTGGCGCGTCGTCACCAAGCGCCAGCCGACCGAGACCGAGCTCGCCGACGCCGCCTTCGCCTGGCGGGTCGGTGGCTGGGTGAAGTCGAACTCCATCGTGCTGGCCAAGGACGGCACGGCCTGGGGCATCGGCGCCGGCCAGCAGAACCGGGTCGAGGCCGGCGAGATCGCCGCGTCCAAGGCCGCCGGCCGGGCCGAGGGCGGGGCCTGCGCGTCCGACGCGTTCTACCCGTTCCCCGACGGCATCGAGGCCGCAGCCGCCGCCGGCGCCGCGGTCATCATCCAGCCCGGCGGTTCGGTCCGCGACGAGGAGTGCATCGCCAAGGCCGACGAGCTCGGCGTGGCCATGGTCTTCACCGGCGAGCGCCACTTCCTCCACTAGCCCGTTCCCAGCGCGCGATCCGACCGCTGGCGGTCGAAATGCGCGTGAGGAACGGGGCGGCGTGGGAGAGACTGCCGCCATGGTGGGACGCGCCTACGAGGAGGAGCGCGACCTGGCCGCGGTGACGCGGATGTGGCGCGAGGTCGGCTGGATCGACGACAGCGACGGCCAGGCCGAGGCGCTGCGGCGCTTCCTCGACCGGGGGACCGCCCTGCTCGCCGACGTGCACGGCGAGGCGGAGTGCATGGTGCACCGGACGGCCGGGTCGATCCGCTACGTCGACACGGACCTCCCGCTGTGCGCGATCAGCGGCGTCACCACCAGCCACGTCGGTCGTCGCCAGGGTCTGGCCTCGGCGCTGCTGGTGGA
>DMTU01000140.1:9025-9576 GCA_003476595.1 Acidimicrobiaceae bacterium
CTGGCCTCGGCGCTGCTGGTGGAGGCCCTCGGCGAGGCGGTGGAGGAGGGGGCGGCGGTCGCGTCCCTCGGGTTCTTCGAGCAGGGCTTCTACGACCGGTTCGGCTTCGGCACCGGCACCTACGAGCACCGCCTCACCTTCGATCCGACGTCGCTCACCGTGCCCGTGCCCCGGCGGCCGCCCGTGCGGCTCGGCCGGGACGACATGCCCGAGCTGCACGCCCTGATGACCCGGCGGCACCGGGGCCACGGCTCGGTGGTCGTCGACCCGCCCGATTGGTTCGACCTCGAGTGGGCGTGGACCGAGAAGCCCTTCGCCCTCGGCTTCCGGGAGTCCGGCGGCCGGCTGACCCATGCGCTGTTCGGCTCGATGAAGGACGAGCACGGCCCCTGGGAGATCTCCGTGCTGGCCCACGAGGAGCCGACCCAGGTGCTCGAGCTCCTCGGGCTCGTCCGAGCCCTCGGCGACCAGGTCAACGCGGTGACGATCGCCGACGAGCCGCCCGGGGTGCAGCTGCAGGACCTCATCCGCGAACCGGTCCGGCAGCGGCG
>DMTU01000140.1:9705-19240 GCA_003476595.1 Acidimicrobiaceae bacterium
CCCGCCTCGCCGGCGGATCCGACGCCCTCCACCAGTCGATCGCCGAGCAGCAGGACCGCATCCTCGACCTGGCGGCGTGCATCGGTGCCGTGCACCTGCGCACCCCGCCGCTGGCCTTCGGCCTGCGCCTGCGCGACCCCATCGCCGACTTCGGCGGCTGGCCCGGCATCGGCGGCGAGCGCACCGTCCGGCTGGGCGAGGAGTCCACCGTGGCCGACGGGATCGACGACGGGTTGCCGGTGCTCGACGCCTCCGTCGGCGCCTTCACCCGCCTGTGGCTCGGCGTGCGCCCCGCCACCGGCCTCGCCCTCACCGACGACCTGTCCGGGCCGCCGGCGCTGCTCGACGCGCTCGACGAGGCCTTCCGCCTGCCGCCACCCCGGGCTGGTTGGAGCTACTGAGCGGCCGCATCCCAATCGGACGTTCCGGGCGACATCCGCGAGAATGCCCGTCGTGACCGCACAGCTGCTCGCCGGGGCCCCCGTGGCCGAAGCCGTCCTCGACGAGGTGCGCGCCCGCGTCGCCGCCCTGGGCGAACAGGGCAAGACCGTCGGCCTCGGCACGATCCTCGTGGGCGACGACGAGGCCTCCGCCGGCTACGTGCGCAAGAAGCACGAGACGTGCGAGACCGTCGGCGTGCAGAGCCACAACATCGAGATCGGCGCCGACGAGGACCCCCGGGCCCTGCTCGACGCGGTCGACAGCTTCAACGCCGACCCGGCCGTCGACGGCTACCTCATCCAGTACCCGGTGGCCGACGGCTTCGACTTCGACGCCGCGATCAACCGCATGGACCCGGCCAAGGACGCCGACGGACTCCATCCGGAGAACCTCGGCCGCCTCGTGCTCCAGCAGGACGGTCCCGTCCCGTGCACGCCGGCGGGCATCCGGGCCATGTTCGTCCACTACGGCATCGACCTGCGCGGCAAGGACGTCGTCATCGTCGGGCGCGGCCCCACCCTCGGCCGGCCGCTGTCGCTGCTGCTCACCCTGAAGGGCGAGGGGGCCAACGCCGCGGTCACCGTCGTGCACTCCGCCGTTCCCGACATCTCCGTCCACACCCGCCGGGCCGACGTGGTCATCGCCGCCGTCGGCTCGCCCTCGATCGTCACCGCCGGCATGGTGAAGCCGGGCGCGGTCGTGGTCAGCGGCGGCATCTCCTGGGAGGGGCGCAAGCTCCTGCCCGACGTCGACGAGGACGTCAACGAGGTCGCCTCGTGGGTAACGCCCCGGCTCGGCGGTGTCGGCCCCACCACCGTGGCCATGCTGCTGCGCAACACGGTCGCGGCGGCCGAGGCCGCGCACGCGAGGGGCGGTTCGTGACGCGCATCGGCGACCTGCTCGCCAACGGCCCGTCCATCTCGCTGGAGTTCTCGCCGCCCAAGGACGACGAGGCCGAGAAGCAGCTCCTCGCCGTCGTCGACGAGCTGGCCGTGATCGAGCCGACCTTCACCAGCGTCACCTACGGCGCCCTCGGCTCCACCCGCGAGCGCACCCGCGACGTGGTCATCGAGCTGAACCGCCGCCACCCGTTCCCGACCATGGCCCACCTCACCTGCGTCGGCCACACCAAGGACGAGATCCGCGAGCTGCTCGACGCCTACGCCGAGCAGGGCGTCTGCAACATCCTCGCCCTCGGCGGCGACCCGCCCGCCGACGCACCGCCTCCCGGCGGCGACTTCCGCTACGCCCTCGAGCTGGTCGAGCTGGTGCACGAGCACCCGGGCGACTTCAGCGTCGGCGTCGCCGCCCACCCCGAGAAGCACCCCCGCTCGCCCTCGCTGGAGACCGACCGCCGGTACCTGGCCGAGAAGCTGGCCGCCGCCGACTTCGCCATCACCCAGTTCTTCTGGTCGGTCGAGCCCTACCTGCGCCTGCGCGACGAGCTCGCCGCCCTCGACTGCGACACGCCCGTGATCCCCGGCGTGATGCTGTTCATCAACGTCCACTCGATGCGGCGCATGGCCGAGATGAACGACGCCGCGGTCCCCGACGAGCTGTGGGATCGCTGCCTCGCCGTCGACGGCGACCCCAAGGCGGTGCGGCTCCTCGGCACCGAGGTCTGCGCGGCGCTGTCGCGCCAGCTCCTCGACGCCGGCGCCCCCGGCCTGCACCTCTACACGATGAACCGCTCGGTCGCGGCGATCGACCTCGTCCGCCGCCTCGGCCTCGCCCCCACCGCTTCCTGACGCGCAGATCGCACGCCTGCGGTCGATCTGCGCGCGCCGAACGGGGTCGCGGTCGGCTTCCTGTCGGAGGGGGTCGCGTAGGCTCGCTCCATGAGTGATGACGCCGCGAAGGCTCGCGGTACCCAGACGTCGAACTTCGGCGTGGGGCGGCGCGAGAGCCACGATTCTTCGGCGTTCTACGAGCGGTTCGTCGCGCCGGAGCTGTCCACTGAGGACGAGATCTCGCCGGTCTCGGTGTTCGATGAGATCTGGTGCGGTGACGCTCGCGAGATGGGTGACGGCTCGAAGATCAACGACGGCTCCGTCGCACTGGTCGTCACCTCACCTCCGTACTTCGCCGGCAAGGCCTACGAGGAGGCGATGGGCGAGGGCCATGTGCCGGCGAGCTACGCGGACTACCTCGAGATGCTTCGGGATGTGTTCGCGGAGTGCAAGAGGAAGCTTCAACCCGGCGGCCGCATTGCGGTCAATGTCGCGAACCTCGGGCGCAAGCCCTACCGGTCCCTGGCTGCCGATGTCATCGGGATCCTTCAGGACGACCTGAAGCTGCTCCTCCGCGGTGAGATCATCTGGCGGAAGGCGGAGGGTGCCGGCGGGTCTTGTGCCTGGGGCAGCTTCCGGAGTCCGGCGAACCCCGTGCTTCGCGACACCACCGAACGGGTCATCATCGCTTCGAAAGGTCGCTTCGACCGTGCGAAGGCCCCTCAGGAGCGCGTTGACGACGGTTGGCCGAGCGACGTGACGATCTCGGTGGATGAGTTCCTCGACTCGACGCTCGACGTCTGGAACATCCCGGCTGAGAGCGCGACTCGGATCGGTCATCCCGCACCGTTCCCAGTGGCGCTCCCGCAACGGCTCATCCACTTATACACATACGAGGGAGAGCTCGTGCTGGATCCGTTCATGGGTGCCGGCTCCACCGCGATCGCAGCGGTCAACACCTCCCGGCACTACGTGGGCTTCGACACCGAGCCCGAGTACGTAGAGCTCGCCAAACGTCGGGTTGCTGACGCAGTAGCGAGAGCATCGTCGACGTCGCGACGGCCGGCTGACCTCGCGATGCCGCCACCCCTCGGTCAAGGGGTGGAGGACGAGGGGACTGACTTCCAGTCGCGTGCGAGCAGGGACGGGAAGAAGGCCCAGACGTATGCGCGGGAGCTCCTGGAACTGTGCGGTTTCGCAGAGATCGAGGAGAACGTGAAGCTGCGCGGTCTCGGAGTGACCGTGAACTTCCGGGCGACCGCTCCGACCGGCCGCGAGTGGTTCTTCGACGTGTCAGGAGCGTTCAGCTCCAGTCGGCCAGGTCTGCGGCGGACAGACACCCTCTGGAAGGCGCTCGGACGTGCGTCGATCATCCGCCATGGCCACAACGGGACCGAAGGCCGACCGCTCGTGTTCCTGACGACGGACCGTCCAGCCGACCGTTCCGCCGGAGCTCGCGCCCTGGAGAATGCGATCAGCAACGGGTTGGTCAGCATGGTGGTGGAGATGCAGGACTCGACCGACATCCGGCGTCTGCAGGAGAACGCCGGGGATCCGGACTTCCGTTGATGGCTGCGAAGCACGTTGCCTACGCGGTCGTGCCGGGCGACGACCCGGTGGTCGTGCTCGCCGAGGACGAGGCCGTCCTCACACGAGCGATTGCCGTGGAGATCGTCGCCCGGAGTTCTGCGGCCGACCTCGGGTCCTACGCAGACGGCATCCGCGAGGCGCTCGTGGAAGGTCGTTGGGTGGATGCTGTGGAGCGCTGGATGAGTGCCACGGGCAACCGCATCGATGCCTATCCCGGCGAGCGCGTCTGGGACGAGGAGTCGCTGGACGACGACGTGACGGCTCTCGAGCTCCGCATGCGGCGACTGTTCGCCGACTGAGGATGCCCTCGGCACGTACGACGCTCACCGAGGTGGCAACAGCCCTCGGTTGCCTCCACCTGCCGAGCCTCGACTGGGCGGTGATCCAACGGCCGGCGCTGGTGGGAGTGAGCGCTGGGGAATGGGATCAGCTCGATGGCGAGCTGATGAGCGCGCGGGGCCGAGCCATCGCCGAAGCCGCGTTCGCCAACGGACAGCACTTCCTGGAGCACCCGGATGCGCTCCGAGGGCGGTTGCCTTCGACGGTCGAGTGGACCGGAGGCCGCAAGCTCCCCGGAGATCAGGCGATCCCGGCCGACCTTCGCATCGACCACGTCTACTTGGTCAGCTGCAAGTACCTCTCGAGGATCCTCCTGAACACGGCACCGACGCGGCTGTTCGACGGCCTGCTGCAACCGGGGATCCGTCACGAGCGGCGCGATTGGTACGAGCTTGTTGCGCCAGCGGAGCACCAGGCGTTCGCGGAAGCTGCTGCGAGGTCCTTCGGACTCCGCTGCTCGACGACCGACGGCGGACTCGACGCAGCAACAAGGGCGGCCTTGAAGCGTTCGTTCGGTCGGCATGCGCGGTTGGAGGGCGACGTCGCAGAGGCTTATGCCGACATGTGTGCTGCTGTCAGCACCCGCTCAGCTCTCCGCTGGGCGGCACGGCTCCACAGCAAGGGCGGGCGTGCTCGAGAGGATCTGATCTGGCGGATGCTGCGGTTGGCGTCTGGCACCTACTACGTGCTCGGGGTGAGCCCAACGGGCGAGTCTCTGCGCATTCGCGTGATGACCCCGTGGGACTGGCGCCAGCGCCACGAGCTGCGCGCCTTCGACATCGAGCCCGACGACGCCGGCCAACCCCAGGTGCGGTGGGCGGCCACGGTGCTCGACCGGGAGTCCGGCACGGACGTCGTCGTCCAGGGCCACGTCGAGGTGCGTTGGAGCCACGGCCGCTTCGGGGGTCCGCCCGAGGCCAAGGTGTACCTCGACACGCCCCCAGCCGAGGTGCCCGGCTACGTGCCGCTCACCTGAGCGGCAGCGTGTTCCGCAGCCGCTGCCAGCTCCCCACCGGGGTCGCTCCGAGCGGGGGTCAGGGCAGGCCCGCGCCCGGTACCGCGACGTCGATGGCCTCGATGCGCCCGGCACGGGCGACCCGGGCGCCGACCGGCTCGCTGTCGATGGCCGTGCACACGTAGAGCGTGCGCCGGTCGGGGCCACCGAGCATGCAGGCGAAGGGCTGGCGCTCGTCGTTGGTGCGCACCTCGTCAAGCACCTCGCCGCCCTCGGCGACGCGCAGGACCTGGTGGCTGATGGGGGAGGCGAGCCAGATGGCACCCTCGGCGTCGAGGCAGATGCCGTCGGGCACCGCGCCCCGGACCCGGGCCCACTCGCGCCGGTCGTGGAGCGAGCCGTCGTCCGCGATGGTGAACGCCGTCAGCCGGCCGCTGAACGACTCGCCGACGACGAGCGTGCCGCCGTCGGGCGTGACGACGCAGCCGTTCGGGAAGAAGAGGTCGTCGGCGACGACCCGAGCGTCGCCGTCAGGCGTCACGAGCACGAGGTTCGTGGTGCGCTGGTCGGCGTCGGGGTCGTGCAGGTCGAAGCCGAAGTTGCCGACGTAGGCGTTGCCCCGGCCGTCCACGACCATGTCGTTGCAGTGGAACGGGGCCAGGTCGCTCAGGTCGGCAACCTCCTCGGTGGTGCCGTCGCGCACCGCGAGCAGGCGCCGGTCCGTCATCGACACGATGAGCAGGGTGCCGTCGGGGCGCCAGCCGAGCCCGGAGGGCTGTCCCGGCACCTCGACCACCACCTCGGTCTCCTCGGTGGCCGGGTCGAAGGCCAGCACGTGCAGGTCGTGCATGTCGGAGAACCAGAGCCGGCCGTCGTGCCAGCGCGGCCCTTCGGCGAAGCAGAGTCCGTCGAGGACGGGCACGAGGGCGGTCACGGCGCGGAACCTAGCCCCCGTCATCGGCCCACCGGACGAGCAGCGCCGCGTCGGCGCCGAGGCGGCCGGCCTCGGCCGGCGCGATCCACGTCGCACCCACCGCCGGGATCCGGCCCTGGGCCTCGACCTCCCAGGCCCCGTCGGCCACCTCCCGCACCGGCCGGACCGCCGTGCCGACCACCCGCTCGGCCGCAGCCAGCAGCTCGTCGTCCCACGTCACCTCTGCGCCCTCGGCCACCGGCAGCACGGGCAGCGTCCAGCCGGCGAGCCCGTTCGGGCGGGCCAGCACCCGCGTCCGGTCCGGGGTCGGCACCAGGAGGCGCAGCAGGCGGCGGGGCACGGGCGGGAGCGTACGCAGGCCGATCGGCGCCGGGTGGCAGGTCGGCCCTCAGACAGATAACGTCCGTTACCAGTTCCGCGATCCACATTCCACAGGGGGATGACGACACCGTGCAGACGTACGACAAGATCTACATCGATGGGGCGTGGGTGGCATCCACCGGCTCCGACACGCTCGAGGTGTTCGACTCCACCGACGGCTCGGTGATCGCCACCATCCCGAGCGGCACCGCCGAGGACCTCGACAAGGCCGCCAAGGCCGCCCGGGCCGCGTTCGACGGCTGGGCCGCCAAGTCCAGCGAGGAGCGGGCCAAGTACTGCACCCGCATCGCCGAGGGCCTCGGTGCCCGCATGGACGAGATCGCCACCGTGGTCACCCGCGAGGCGGGCATGCCCAAGTGGCTGAGCCAGATCGTCCAGGCCGGCCTGCCGATCAACTCCTTCAGCCAGGCCGGCGCCATCGCCGAGAGCTACGAGTACGAGCAGACGGTGGGCAACAGCCTCGTCGTCAAGGAGCCCGTCGGCGTCGTCGGCTGCATCACCCCGTGGAACTACCCGCTCCACCAGATCGCGGCCAAGGTCGCCTTCGCCATGGCCGCCGGCTGCACCGTGGTGCTCAAGCCCAGCGAGATCGCCCCGATCGACGCCTACATCCTCACCGAGGTCATCGACTCGGTCGGCCTGCCGCCCGGCGTGTTCAACCTCGTGCCCGGCGTCGGCCAGGTCGTCGGCGAGGCCATCTCCGGCCACCCCGACATCGACATGGTCTCCTTCACCGGCTCCACCAACGCCGGCAAGAAGGTCGCCGCCAACGCCGCGGCCACCGTGAAGCGCGTCGCCCTCGAGCTCGGCGGCAAGTCCGCCAACATCCTCCTCGACGACCTCGACGACGCCGGCTTCGAGGCCGCCGTCCGCGACGGCGTGGGCAAGTGCTACATCAACCAGGGCCAGACCTGCACCGCGCTCACCCGCATGCTCGTCCCCCGGGGCCGCCTCGCCGACGCCGAGCGCATCGCGGCCGACACGGTCGAGACCATGTACCAGCCCACCGACCCCTTCGCCGAGGGCGCCATGCTCGGCCCGCTGTCGAGCCGCATGCAGGTCGAGCGCGTCACCGAGTACGTCCGCAAGGGCATCGACGAGGGCGCCAAGCTGGTCACCGGTGGTCCCGAGAAGCCCGAGGGCGTCAACCCCGACGGGTACTTCGTGCGCCCCACGGTGTTCTCCGAGGTCACCAACGACATGACCATCGCCCAGGAGGAGATCTTCGGCCCGGTGCTGTCGATCCTGCCCTACGACACCGAGGAGGAGGCCATCGCCATCGCCAACGACTCGATGTACGGGCTCTCCGGCGGCGTGCAGGGCGGCGACGTCGAGCGGGCCAAGGCCGTCGCTCGCCAGATCCGCACCGGCCAGATCGAGGTGAACCAGGGCGCGTTCAACCCCAACGCTCCCTTCGGTGGCTACAAGCAGTCCGGCTACGGCCGCGAGTACGGCACGCACGGCTTCGAGGAGTTCCTCGAGACCAAGAGCATGCAGCTCTAGCTCTTCCTGGCTGACGAACGCATCGGTGGCGGGCCCTCGGGCCCGCCACCGGCGCGTCCGGGGACGGACGCGTGGTCAGAACGTGGGGTCGATCCGGCGGATGGCGGTGGCGGCCAGCTCGGTGGCGGCCTCGACGGTGCGACGGAAGCCCTCGACGTCGACGCCCTCGGTGGAGAGCTGCCCGTCCAGGTAGCGTCGGTACACGCCCTGGACGATGCAGGCGGTCTTCCAGTTGGCCCAGGCCACGTAGTAGTCGATGCTCGACAGGTCCGCCCCGGTGGCCGACTCGTAGGTGGCGAGGAGCTCGGCGCGCTCGGGGAAGCCGGCCGCCATCGACGTGGCCGACGTGGTGGCCACGTGCTCGTCGCCGGGCCGGGGCCAGGTCGCCAGGACGTAGCCGAGGTCGGCGAGCGGGTCGCCGAGCGTCGCGATCTCCCAGTCGAGCACGGCGGCGATGCGGGCGTCGGGGCTGCTGATGGTGTTGCCGAGCCGGTAGTCGCCGTGCACGACCCGGGCCGGGCCCTGCTCGGGGATGTTCCCCTGCAGCCACTCGTTCACCTGGCCGAGCAGCGGATCCGACGCCGTGCGGGACGCCTCGTACTGGCGCCACCAGGTCTTGAGCTGGCGGGCGATGTAGTCCTCCTTGCGGGAGAGGTCGCCGAGGCCCACGGCATCGGGGTCGACGGCGTGCAGCCGGGCCAGGACGTCGATGAAGTCCCGTCCGATGCGCGCTCGCTCGGGCTCGTCGAAGGCGGCCTCGGCGTCGGCGGCGGTGTGCAGCACGACGCCGTCGACGTGGGCCATCACGTAGAACGGGGCCCCGATCACGGCGGCGTCGGTGCAGGTGGCCAGCGCCTCGGGCACGGGCACGTCGGTGGGGCCGAGCGCCTCGATCAGGCGGTGCTCCCGGCCCATGTCGTGGGCGGTCGGCAGCAGCTCACCCTCGGGGGGCCGCCGCAGCACGACGCGCCGGCCCTCGGCGTCGTCGATCCGGTAGGTCAGGTTGGAGTGGCCGCCGGCGAGGCGCTCGAAGCGGAGCGGTGCGGTGGTGCCGACGTGCTCGGCGAGCCACTCGGTGACCGGCCCCACCCGGATGCCTGCCGGCTCACCTCCGGTCGCGGTGTCGGGCTCGGGCTGGCCAGGGTCCTGGGTCACGGTCGAAACCTACTCACGCCCCCGGATTCCGGGCCGCCCTGACGGGACTCGGCGGCGGGTGCACCGATACCGTCTACCCGGGTGCGGGCCCTCGGTTCCACCGGCAGCGACGGACTGGAGAAGCGAATGGACGGCGAGCGCGCTGCGAACGTCAGCGTCCGGGTCGGCGGTCAGGCCGTGCTCGAGGGCGTGATGATGCGAGCCGGTCAGCGGGCCTGCGTGGCCGTGCGCCGGCCCGACGGCGGGATCGACACCCGGATGCTCGACGTGCCGGGCTGGGCGCACCGGGCCGAGTCGATCCCGTTCGTGCGGGGCCTGGCCGGGCTCGGCGAGTCCCTCGTGGTCGGGGTCGAGGCGCTGCGGTGGTCCGAGGGCGCGGCCGGCTTCCGGCCGAGCGACCGGACACCGGCGCCCAAGTGGCTGCTGGTCAGCATCGCCCTCGTCGCCGTCGTCGCCTCCCCCCACCGTGCAGAGGCGTTCACCGCCGTCGACGGACTGGTGGCGGAG
>DMTU01000185.1:0-245 GCA_003476595.1 Acidimicrobiaceae bacterium
CACCGTCGACGGGGTGCCGGCCGCCGACGTCGGCGCGGCCCTGTCCCGAGCCGGCGTGAACACCTCGACCACGACCCCGTCCCACTCGCGCCAGGACGGCCGGGACCTGCCGGCGACGGTCCGGGCGTCGGCGCACTACTACAACGACGACGCCGAGCTCGACCGCCTGCTGGACGTCGTCGCCACCCTCTGAGCGAACCGGGCCGCGGGGCACGCCCCGACGGGCGCGCACCGCGGCCCAGAAC
>DMTU01000185.1:474-4771 GCA_003476595.1 Acidimicrobiaceae bacterium
CCAGCGGGTCGCCGGCGGACTCCTCGGCGACGCGCTCGATGTCGGCGTCGATGGTGGTGGCGCCCCGGGCCATCAGGAACCCCCCGATGATGCCGGTGGGGGCCAGGGCGGCCAGGCCCCAGCGGATGTCGGTGGCCTCGGCGATGGCACCGACGAGCACGCCGCCGGCGATGCCGCCCATGACCGCGACCATCAGGCCGAGGAGGGAGAACATCAGCGGGCGCAGCCGGGGTGGGCTGATCGCCGACAGGGCGGTGTAGAGCGGGGCGATGCCCACCTGCAGGGCGAACAGCCCGATCCAGGCCGCCGGCACGAACATCCACACGCTCGGCAGGAACACGGCGAAGGCGAGCAGGACCGAGAACCCGGCGATGGCCACGCCGACGATGCGCACGGCCCGGGACGGGGACCGGGCAAAGATCCGCTCGCCGACGTTGCCTCCGACGAGGGAGCCGAGCAGCGAAGCAGTGGCGGTGATCATGCCGATGACCGCTCGACCGTCGGCGCCGATGCCGTACTGGCGCTCGAGGAAGATGTTGACGAACGCCAGGACACCGACGAGGCCGAAGCCCAGCACGCCGATGCCGAGGATCTGGCGCTTGAAGGTGGGGATCGTGAGCAACCGGGTGACCGCCTCGCGGAAGTTCATCCCCGACGGCGCCCCCGTGACCGACAGCGTGGCGCCGGCGAGGCCGCGGACCATCTGGTTCTCCGGCTCCTTCAGGCGGCGGCTGGCCACGAGGGCGATCACCGACGGGACGGTGAGCACCGGGAACGCCCAGCGCCAGACGTCGTCGCCGTCACCGGCGAAGAAGGCGATGGCGAACGCCAGGGCGGGGCCGAGCAGGGCACCCAGCGGGTTCGCCGCGCTGTGGATGGCCAGGATCCGGTTCCACGAGTTGGGCGGGTAGTAGTCGGTGAGCAGCGACTTGCCCACGGGCTCCACGCCGGACTTGCCGACGCCGACGCCGAACCGGGCCAGGAAGAACAGCGGCAGCTTCACGGCGAAGGTGGTGGCGAAGCTCATGATCGACCATGCCAGCGCCGACCACCGCAGGATCGTGCCGCGGTCGACCTTGGTGCCGAGGTAGCCGATCGGCACCGCCAGCAGCACGAGGGCGGTGACCTGCACGCCCACCAGCAGCCCGAAGGTCGTGTCGCTCATCCCGAAGTACCGCTGCACGTTCGGCCCGAACACGCCGAGCACGGCGCGGTCGAGCTCGTCGACCACGTTGAGCATCGTGATGATGACGAGGGGGTACCAGCCGCCGGCAGCGGCGATCTGGCGGAGCGGGGGCCCCTCGCCCGGCGAGAGCAGGTGCTTCGCGCGCCCAGGCGGTGGGGGCCGCGGCCGTCTCGCCTGGTCCGGTCACCGCCGGCTCGACGAGCACGATCGGCGGCTCGGAACCGGCGGCGGGATCGTCTGCGGTCCCCTGCCCCGTCGTCGTGTCTGCCACTTGGTGCCCCCCACGTGCTGCTGCTGGCGTCGGGCCGTCATTCGTCGTGACGACGGGCGATCCCTGCCGGAGTGACGGACGTCGCTTACAGCGCTTCGAGGAACCGTTCGATGTTGCGGTTGACCTCGGCGGGATGCGTCAGGTTCGGGGCGTGGGCCGCACCCTCGATCGGGACGAGGTCGCGGCAGTCGGGCAGCTCGGCCCGCAGCAGCTCCGCCTTCTCGATCGGGATCGCCGTGTCCGCCGTGCCGTGCACGATGAGGGTGGGGCAGCCGATCTCGCCGAGCCGGTCGGTGATGTCGTCGCGGTCGAGGAGGGCGCCGCCCGGCTCGATGATGCGGGCCGGGTCCTCGGCCATCCACTTCGCCTTCCACTCCGGCTGCAGGTCGGGGTCGCCGATGATGAGCCCGCCGACGATGTCGAAGACCGCGCTGCGCGTCTCGTCGTCGCCGGTGGAGACCGCCTCGATCATGCCCCGGTACGACTCGACGTTCTCCGGGTCCTCGGTGCCCGACTGGGTGTCGATGAGGATCAGCGCCCGCACCCGGTCGGGGTGGGCGATGGCGGCGCGCAGCGACAGGAACCCGCCCTGGGACATGCCGGCCAGCACGGCGGACTCGATGCCGAGGTGGTCGAGGAGAGCGATGGCGTCCTCGGCCGAGTCCCAGTACGTGAACTCGCCGCTGGACTCGGTGTCGCCGAACCCACGCTCGTCCCAGCGGATGTGGCGGTAGCCGTCGAGGCCGGCGACCTGCGGGTCGAACATCGTGTGGTCCATCAGGAACCCGTGGCTCCACAGGATCGGCGGGCCGTCGCCGCCCGAGTCCTCGTAGCGGATGCGGGCCCCGTCGTGGTCGAAGTGCGCCATGCGCGGACCGTAGCCCCGCCCGGGCGCGTGCGCTCGGCGGTCGTCAGCGCGGACGGCGGGTCATGATCGTCATCGTCGGGCCGTCGCCCCCGCACCGGTAGGCGTCGGCGACGACGAACCCGTGGCGCTCGTAGAACGGGATGTTCCCCTCGTTGGAGGACTCGAGGTGGGCGAGCAGGCCCGTGCGGTCGCACTCGGTCAGGGTCGGGGCCAGCAGGCTCGCGCCGTGGCCGTGGGACTGGCGGCCGGGGTCGACGCCGAGGATCCCGAGGTAGAGGTGCGGTTCCCGGGGACGGTGCTCGTGGGTCCGGGCCAGCTCGCCCAGGCGGGGCACCAGCTCGTCGCCGAGGTGGGGGGCGAGCGTGGCGAAGAGGTCCTGCACCCGGTCGCCGCGGAGCACGTCGCGGTCCGGTGGCGACCAGAGCGCGCCTCCGGCCACGCCGCCCGCGTCGGCCACGACGTAGGCGTGACCCAGCCAGAAGTAGTCCTCGACGAAGATCTCGAAGAGCCCCCGCCGGCCGGCGTCGGGATCGTCCGCCGGCGCGAAGAGCCACCGCTGGACCGGGTCGTCGGCGAAGGCCGCCGTGAGCACGTCGGTGAGCGCCGGCAGGTCGGCGGCGGTGGCGTGGACGGCGACGGCCATCGCCGGAGCGTAGGTGGACCGTCGCCCTAGGGTCGGGGCGTGCGCATCGCCTTCGGCACCGACGAGCGGACCGCCGTCACCGACGCCGTGGAGGCCTGGTTGGCCGAGCACGGCCACGACGTCGTGGTCGTGGCGCCTCGCGGTGGTCCCTGGCCGGACGTCGGCGCCGCGGTCGGGAACGCCGTCGCATCGGGCGAGGCCGACCGAGGGGTCGTGTGCTGCTGGACCGGCACCGGCGTGAGCATCGCCGCCAACAAGGTGCCGGGCGTGCGGGCGGCGCTGTGCACGGACCGGGGCACCGCCGAGGGCGCGCGCCGGTGGAACGACGCCAACGTGCTCGCCTTCGGGCTGCGCCTCACCACCGAGGCGGTGGCCGTGGAGCTGCTGGACGGGTTCCTCGCCACCGACGTCGACCCGGACGAGCGAGCGCTCATCCAGCACGTGGAAGCGCCTCCGAACGCTTCGTGAACGGTGGGCGACATCTGTCTCCCTCGCGCCGTCGTCCTCCGGACCCTCGGTACCCTGGATGTTGCCGTCGCGTGACGGCGCCCTGAGGAGGAGCCGCTGTGCACCCCTGGTCCCCGTTCGATCTCGTCCATCGCGTGTCCGGCGCCGCCGCGTCGGCCTCCGACGCGCTGCTGCCCCGTCCCATCCGGGTGGCGGTCGACCGCACCCTGATCGATGCCGCCTGCGTCAACCGCGGCGGTGTCGTCCCGCTGGCGCGCCGCCTCGGCGTCGACGTGCCCGCCCTCGACTCGTGGCGCTCCCAGGGCATCCCGCCCGAGTTCCGCTCCCGCCTCGGGGCCCTCGCGGTCGTGCCGGAGCTCCCGGGCCGCCGGGCCGCCTGAGCCCGGCGCTCCCGTCCGCGGGTCAGAGACCCAGGTTCATCCCGCCGGCGCCGACCATCTCGTCGAAGAAGTCGGCGTCGTAGGCCCGCTCGGGGTCGGCCCGCACGCGATCGTCGAGCACCGCGGCGTCGTCGCCGACGAGGATGCGCCAGCGGCCCTGCCGCACGCCGTCGAGGATGATCGTGGCGGCCTCCTCCGCGGTGGTCGGCGCACCGTCGCGGAACGCCTCGCCCCGCACCTGCATGAAGCCGCGCAGCTCGTCGTCGGTGACGCCGCTCACGTCCAGGCCCATGCGTCCGGCGGCCTGGCGCATCCGGTCGAGGTCCGCCGCGGTCATGTCCTCGGGCCGGTGCCCGAGGATGGCGGCGGAGTTGAGCACGATCGAGGTGCCGATGTGGCCGGGCATCACGACGTGGGCCTGCACGTGCGGCGCGTTGATCCGCAGGTCGGTGAGCAGCGCCTCGGTGAAGCCGCGCACCGC
>DMTU01000185.1:4872-5928 GCA_003476595.1 Acidimicrobiaceae bacterium
GTGAAGCCGCGCACCGCGAACTTCGCCGCGCTGTAGGCGGTGTGGGGGGTGAAGGGGCCGACGGACGCCCACAGCCCGTTGACGCTCGAGACGTTGACCAGGTGCCCGCCGTCGGAGGCGACGAGCAGGGGCAGGAAGGCCCGGGAGCCGTTGTACACGCCGCCCCAGCAGATGCCGAAGGTGCGCTCCCACGCGGCTCGGTCGTCCTGCACGAAGGAGCCGCCGCCGCCCACGCCTGCGTTGTTGAACACCAGGTGGACGCAGTCGGTGCCCAGCTCGGCCACGACGTGGTCGCGGAAGGCCTGCACCTGGGACTCGTCGGCGACGTCGGCGACGAAGGTCGTCAACCGGGTGCCGGCGGGTGCCTCCTTCTCGGCGAGCGAGACCGTCTCGGCCATCGCGTCCTCGTTCACGTCGCACAGCGCGACGTGGCACCCCTCGGCCGACAGCTGGCGGACCAGCTCCCGGCCCATACCGGTGCCACCGCCGGTGACGACGGCGATGCGATCGGTGAAGCGCTCCATGGTGTCCCCCTACGGACGTCGTGCACCGTCCTCGAGGGACGGACTTGACCGGGCGGTCAAGGGTACTGGCCCGGTACCGTGCCGGGCGATGACCGAGGCGGAGGCACGGCCCCACGGGCTGGACCACAGGCCGCTGCCGGTCCTCGAGGACGAGCCCGACCGGCGCTGGTCGGGCCTCACGTCGACCCGGCTCGCCCTGCTGAGCGGGCTGCTCTACCTGCCGTTCACGGTCCTGGGCTACGGCACCGACGTCGACATCACGAACGTGCTCCGCAGCGGCGAGTCCCTGCTCGAGGGCCGCTACCGGTACTCCCGGCCACCGGGCGCGCTGCCCTACGAAGCGCTGGTCGGCGTGCTCGACCGCGTCGGCGGGCCGACCGCGGTGAGCCTCGCCTCGGCCGTCATGGCCGTGATCCTGCTCGTGCTGCTCGGCCGCCTGGTCGCCGACGAGCTCGGGGAGCGCCGGGCCCGCGTCGCGGTGGCCGTCGTCGCCACCCAGCCCTGGTTCTGGCTCGCCGCCACCTCCCTCGGC
>DMTU01000190.1:0-7852 GCA_003476595.1 Acidimicrobiaceae bacterium
TGCCAGGAGTCGCCGTGGCCCCGCAGGTCGGGGGCGACCACCCACCCCCCGGCCTCGGCCAGGGCCTCCATGTGGTCGGCGAAGTCGACCCGGCCGCCGGTGAAGCCGTGCACGAGCAGCAGCCCCCGCCCGCCCGAGCCGACCTCGTCGATCGTCACGTGCTCCCCGTCCCCGATGTCGATCACCCGCGTCGCCATCCGCACATGGTGGCCCACGGCGTCCGGCAGCGGCGTCACCAGCGCAGGAGGTCGGGCAGGTCTCGCACGTCGACCGATCCGCTCGGCACCGCGACGACGGTGCCGGGCCGGAGCGGGCGACGGCGCAGGACGACCGGCTGCTCGATCCCGGTGACGGTGAGCTGGACCTCGTCGTCGCCGACCGCCTCGACGGCGAGCACCTCCCGCCCCGCCACCACGTCGCCGGGAGCGACCTCGTCGGGCTGCGGAGGCGGCTGGCGGGCTGCGACCACCAGGGCGGGCAGCTCGCCACCCGCCTCCTCCACGGCGTCCAGGTCGAAGCGGACCCACTCGGCATCGGCGACCGTCCGCCGGACCTCCGGGTGCAGCCACCACCAGTGCTCGTCAGCCGTGCCCACGTGCTGCTCGGCGAGGCCGGCCGGGGTGTCGACGGCGAGGTGCACGGTGCCGGCCCGGTCGGTCCTCCACGTCGTCTCGACCACGGCACGACCGGAGCCGTCGGGCAGCGGGCCGAGGTCGGCGACGAGGGCGATCTCGTGGGGTCCGGTCGGGAGATCCGACGCCGGCTCGGGCGACGGGCCGGAGGCGGGATCGACGGCGGACGGCGGCGGAACCCGGGGCGTCGGGGCGGCGGAGCCTGCTGAGCAGGCGGTGAGCACGAGCGCAGCGGCGAGCGCGGCGCACCGATGGCGGTGGGGACGGATGGGCACGGGGGCCTCCCGGATCGACCGGCCGTGACGGCCGGGATGCAACGGGGTGGCGTCAGGTCGACCACCGAACCGGCTCCGAGGCTAGCCACCCCATCGGACGCCGGTGGCGGGTCGTTCGGGCGCCGGGTGCCGCCGTAGTCTGGCGAGGTGCGGGGACAGAGGCAGACCAGCGCATGACCGCCGGCGCCGTGGACCCGGACGACGCCACCACCGCGTCCGACGCGCAGGTCGCCGCCGGCCGGCTGCGCTGGTGGCGCGAGCTCCTCTACGTCGCCGTCTTCTACGCCGTGTACTCCTCGGTGCGGAACCTGTTCGGCTCCCAGGGCACGGGCGAGGACATCGACGCCTCGGTCGCGTTCGAGCACGCCCGCCAGATCATCGACATCCAGCGCGCCATGGGCCTCTACTTCGAAGCCGAGCTCCAGCGCTGGTACCTCGACCTGCCGGCCATGGGGCTCATCCGCGTCTGGAACATCTTCTACGGCACCGCCCACTTCGTGGTCACCGCCGGCGCGCTGATCTGGCTGTACCGCAGCGACAAGGCCCGCTACCCCCGCTGGCGCAACACGCTGCTCGTCACCACGGCGGTGGCCATCGTCGGCTTCGCCAGCTACTCGCTGATGCCGCCGCGACTGCTGGACGACCCCGGCAAGTACGGGGCGTGCCGGATCTACGCACCGGAGGCCGCCTTCGCCGCCGAGCCCGGCGACAAGTCGGTCGAGGGCTGCGATCGCTACGGCTTCGTCGACACCCTGGCCGTGCACGGTGGATGGATCTCCTTCGACGACGAGAAGGCGGCCGGGCTCACCAACCAGTACGCGGCGATGCCGTCGATGCACATCGGTTGGTCGGTGTGGTCCTCGCTCGTGTTGGTGCCGATGATGCGGCGCCGGTGGACCCGAGCGCTGGCGTGGAGCTACCCGTTCCTCACGCTGTTCACGATCATGGTGACCGCCAACCACTACTGGATCGACGCCGTGGGCGGGCTCGTCGCGCTCGGCTTCGGTGCCGTCGTCGCCCGCTGGCTCACGGCCCGCTTCCAGGCCCGCCAGGCCCGGGGCGGCGTCCCGATCACCACCGCGTAGTCGTTCTGGGCCGCGGCACGCGCCTCGGAGACGTGGGGGACGTCCCGGTCCTCAGGCGCCGCCCAGCCAGGTCACGGGCGGGCCGTGGTAGCCGGTGGTGGCGAGCAGCTCCTCGTCGTGGCCGCTGCCGCGACCCGGCCAGCTCGACATCCGCACGTCGGCGACGTCGCCGGCCGGTTCCATCCGCAGCCAGTGGATCGGCGCATCCGGGGTGGCGCGCGCCCCGGCCTCCTCGATGGCGGCGCGCAGGCGGACGAAGGACGACCGGAGCAGGTACTGCAGGACGATCGAGTGGTGGACGACGGTGGCCAGGCCCGGGGTCGGTTCGGCCAGCTGGGCCTCGATCCAGTCGGCGGCATCCATCGCGTCGACGACGACGCGGTGGCGACGGGCGACCTCGATGGCGGCGTCGAGGCGGGCCCGGCGCTCGACCTGGTCGGGCCAGAGGAACGAGCGGAGTCGGGTGGCGCCCTCGTCGGTGGTCGGGTCGATCGGCGCCTGGTCGCACCCGCGCCGCTCGGCCACGACCAGGTCCGCGGCCACGGGCGGCAGGTCGGCGGTCCAGGGATCCTCGAACACCAGGCCGTCGCCGGGACCCCATGCCAGCGCCCCGCCCCCGGCCCGGTAGCCGTAGCGGTCCCAGTGCAGGAGCAGGCCGGCGCTGGCGCCGACCTCGAGCTGGCGCAGCGGCAGCCCGGTGCGTCGGGCGACGGCGTGGAAGCCACCGAAGAGCGACGTGGCCCGGCCCACCTCGTTGGTCTGCACGCCCAGGTCCATCGCCGCCTCGATGCGGGTCCGGTGGGCCTCGACGGTGGCCAGGAACGCCGGCATCGGGTCACCGCTGTCGGCGCCGCCGGCCGACGCGTAGTGCGCGGCGAGCGCCGGGGCCTCGCCAGTGAGCACCAGCGCGTGCACCGCGGCGAGGAAGCGCAGCGGGATGGCGTCGGCCATGGCGTTGTCCGCCCACGGTCGCAGGATCTCGGCGCACGGCCCATCCGCGTGCACGTCGTCGACCATGGCGTCGAGGATCCGGGCGTACAGGGCTGACCCGGCGCGCTCGCAGGCGGCGCGCTGCAGGACGAGCACGTCGATCAGCGGCAGGTCCCGGCTGCGCTCCACCCCGCATCCCCGCCCGTCAGCCGGCGCGCCGCACGGGGCAGACCAACACCGAGCCGTCGACGCCCTTGAACGTGCGCCGACGAGCCCGGCCGAAGGTGACCCCCGCAGGCGGGGTGCCGATGGCCGAGCGCACGTCGGTCGTGGCGAGGACCTCCCCGCCCTTGGCCGAGTCCGCCACCCGCGCGGCCAGGTTCACGTCGTGGCCGATCACGTCGTCGCCGAGCAGCTCGACCTCGCCGTGGTGCAGCCCGACCCGCAGTCGCAGCCCGGTCTCGTTCGTCTCGTCGATCTCCAGCGCGGCCAGCACCGCCGCCTCGGGCGCACCGAAGGAGATGAGCAGGCCGTCGCCCAGCTTCTTCACGATGCGCCCGCCGCGGCTGCGGATCACCGGCCCGACCGCACGGTGGTGCTGCTCGAGCAGCTCGCGTGCGGCGCGGTCGCCCTCGCGGGACGTGAAGCTGGTGAAGCCCTCCAGGTCGGTGAACGCGATGGTGGCGACCTGGCGGGCGTCGCCGGTGCGGCCGTCGTCGGTGTCGACGTTGAGCAGCTGGATGGCGTTCAGGCCCATGTTGGCGATGAGCGAGGGCTCCTGCTCGATCGAGCGCTCGAGGAAGCGCCGGATGACGTCGAGCGAGGTCGCGGTGCGGATGGGCCGCTCGGTCGGCTGCTCCAGCCAGGCCCGGTCGATCAGGCCGACCTCGGACGCCCCGCGGGCGAAGTCGGGGTGCTCGTTCAGCAGATCGGCGGCCTGCTGGGTGAGGCGGCGCCGGATCGCGTCGATGGCGCTCTCCCCGCGGGCCCGGGCACCTTCGAGCGACGGCATGGCGGCGAATCTAGACCTCGCCCCCGACCTGCCGACGTGGTCGATCCGCCCCGGGCACGGGTACCGTATTCACCGCATGCTGCTCGACCGGATCAACAGCCCCGCCGACCTGCGAGGCCTCAGCCCCGAGCAGCTCGAGACGCTGGCTGCCGAGATCCGCACCTTCGTCGTCGACGCCGTCGACCGCACCGGAGGTCACCTCGGCTCGAACCTCGGCGCGGTGGAGCTCACCTTGGCCGTGCACCGGGTGTTCGAGTCCCCGCGCGACATCGTGCTCTGGGACACCGGGCACCAGGCCTACGTGCACAAGATCGTCACCGGTCGCCGGGAGGGGTTCGAGCAGCTGCGCCAGGAGGGTGGCCTATCCGGCTACCCGTCCCGCAAGGAGTCCCCGCACGACTGGGTGGAGAACAGCCACGCCTCCACCATCATCAGCTACGCCCACGGCCTCGCCACCGCGATGTCACGCAACGAGATCACCGACCGGCGCATCGTGGCCATCATCGGCGACGGGTCGCTCACCGGCGGCATGGCCTACGAGGGCCTGAACAACCTCGGCCACGCCGGCTCCCGGGCCATCATCATCCTCAACGACAACGGGCGCTCCTACGCCCCCACCGTCAGCCGCCTGGGCGACAGCCTCGCCCGGCTCCGCCTCGACCCGCGCTACGTGCGCAGCCGGGCCCGGTTCGAGAAGCTGCTCCGGTCGGCGCCGCTCGTCGGCGAGCACCTCGAGCGCGGCTTCGAGGCGACCATGGCCGGCGTCCGCGACTACTTCGAGCCACCCGCGTTCTTCCAGGACCTCGGCATCCGCTACACGGGCCCCTTCGACGGCCACGACATCGCCGGCCTCGAGTCCGCCCTGCACGACGCCGCCGAGTACGACGGCCCGATCGTGGTCCACGTCCTCACCCAGAAGGGCCGCGGCTACGCCCCGGCGGAGAACGACCCGATCAAGAACATGCACGACACCGGATCGGTCGAGCCCGGGTCCTGCGCCGCTGCGTTCACCGAGGCGCTGATCAAGGAGGCCGAGGAGCGGCCCGAGGTCGTCGCCATCACGGCCGCGATGCCCGACTCCACCGGGCTGCTCCCCTTCGCCGAGCGCTTCCCCGACCGCCTCATCGACGTGGGCATCGCCGAGCAGCATGCCGTCACCTCGGCCGCGGGCATGGCCATGGGCGGCCTCCGGCCGGTGTTCGCCGTCTACTCGACGTTCCTGTCCCGGGCCTTCGACCAGGTCAACCTCGACGTCGGCCTCCACGACCAGCCGGTCGTGTTCTGCCTCGACCGGGCGGGGATCACCGGGTCCGATGGGCCGTCCCACCACGGCGTCCTCGACCTCGTCCTGTTCACGAAGATCCCGAACATGACCGTGCTCGCACCCTCCTCGTACCAGGAGGTCGGCGTCATGCTCCACGACGCGCTCGACCACACCGACGGTCCGGTGCTGATCCGCTGGCCCAAGGTGCTCCCGGAGTGCGGGCCCGATGAGGTCGGCGCCGGTCTGCGAGGCCGCAAGGTCCGTGCGGGCAGCGATGTGTGCATCCTGGCCGTGGGCAAGATGCTGCACCCGGCGCTCGAAGCCGCCGAGGCGCTCGCCGCCGACGGGGTCGAGGCCACCGTCTGGGACGTGCGCTGCGTGAAGCCCGCCGACCGGGAGATGCTCGAGGACGCCGCCGGGCACCCCACCGTCGTCACCGTCGAGGACGGCTACAAGGCTGGTGGCGCCGGTTCGCTGCTCGCTGCCGGGATCCGGGAGTGCTGCGAGGAGCGGCTCGTCCCTCGCATCGAGATCCTCGGCGTCCCCACCCAGTACCTCGACCACGCCAAGGCCGACGACATCCTCGCCCGCCTCGGCCTCGATGCCGACGGCATCCGCTCCTCGGCCCTGCGGGCCGTGCGAGCTCCCAGCCCCCTCTGAGACCCCACCCCTGACCAAGGCCCCGGGGTGCCCTGGACCAGGGCGCCTTCGCTGGGGTCGGAGAACGAAGACGCCCCGGACAGGGAACACAACGTCGGGAGGGAACCATGACGTTGCTGGGAGGGGAACGGCCCTCGAGGGGTTCCCTTGCGGTCCCGATCCGAGAAATCTCCGGCGGGCGTCGCGCCGCACGCGACGAGGCCCGGACCGTGGTCCGGGCCTCTCCCCCTGGTCGCCCCCACTTGGAAGGTGACAACGAACACAGCCTTCCAGCCGAGCGCGCAGAATGCAAGTGGCGGCGGCCGATCGCCGCCGCCACTTGCACGTTCCGCTCAGTTACCACCCGTTACAGGGCGAGTCAGCTGTAGTAGGGATTCTCGCCGGCGTCGTGATCGGTGACGTCGATGACGTCGGTGATCTCGGGGATGGCCGACGTGATGGAGGCGGCGATGCCCTCGCGCAGGGTCATGGCCGACACGGCGCAGCCCTGGCAGCCGCCGCCCATCAGGACGTACACCTTGTCCCCGTCGACGCCCTTGAGCTCGGCGAAGCCGCCGTGGGCGGCCAGCCCCGGGTTGATCTGCTGCTCGAGCAGCTGCTGGACCTTCTCGGCCGTGGTGCCGGTGAGGTCGAGGTCGATGCCGGCGAGGGGGTCGGGCCGGTTGGGGTTGCGCAGCACGAGACCGCCCTGGCCGTCGGTGCCGGGCAGGTCGAGGGTGGCGCCCTGGAGGGAGTCCATCGAGCCGGCCGGCACCATCACGGGCAGCTCGCCCTGGTGGTAGACGATGTCGGTCTCGGTGGCCTCGGCGACCGCCTCGAACGTGAGGTCGTAGGTGTACTCCGGGCCGCGGATGCCGGTGACGGCGATGCGCAGGGCCAGGTCGGCGGGGTCGTCCTCGGACTCGCGCAGCTCGAGGATCTTGGCGATCGCGGTCTCGGTGACGGTGAGCACCACCTCCTCGGCGCCAGCGGGCGCGTCGTCCACGGTGGTGGTCTGGGGTGCCTCGGACTCGGTCGTGGCCATGTGCCTACGCTACCGACGAACCATCGGAAGACCATGAGCCGGCCGGCTCGGGGGGCGAGACATGAGCGACGAGACCACCACCGACGAACAGGATCCGGTCCTCTACGAGGTGTCCGGCCACGTCGCCACGATCACCCTGAACCGGCCGCACCGCCGCAACGCCATCTCCACCCGCATGCTCAGCATGCTCAGCGACGCCCTCAGCGAGGCCGACCGCAGCGGCGACGTGCGGGCCATCGTGCTCACCGGCGCGGGCAAGGGCTTCTGCTCCGGCCTGGACATCAAGGACGCCATGTCCGGCTCGGGCATCGGCAGCGAGGGCTCCGGCGCCGCCGCCAACATGATGAACACCCGGGACCTGCCGACCTCGATCCTGTTCGAGATCGACACGCCGATCATCGCGGCCGTCAACGGCGCCGCCGCCGGCTACGGCCTCGACCTGGCCCTCGGCTGCGACATGCGGATCCTCGGCGAGACGTCCCGCCTCCTGCCCGGCTTCGCCAAGCGCGGCGTGGTCCCCGAGTCCGGCGGCACCTGGTACCTGCCTCGCCTCGTCGGCTGGGCCAAGGCCGCCGAGATCGGCTTCCTCGGCCGGGACCTCGACGCCCAGCAGTCGCTCAAGCTCGGCCTGGCCAACGCCGTCGTCGCCGACGACCAGCTCGTGGCCGAGGCCGTGTCGTGGGGCGAGGAGATCGCCACCAACGCACCGCTCGCGATCCGGGCCATGAAGCGCCTCTACCGCCACGGCCTCACCGAGGACTTCCCGGCCCACACCCACCACGTGCTCCTGCAGACGATGCAGCTGTTCGGCACGAAGGACTTCTTCGAGGGCATCTCCAGCTTCGCCGAGGGCCGGGACCCGGAGTTCAAGGGCCGCTGACCGCTCGCCCTCCGTCGTTCCTCACGCGCGGAACGACTGCCGGCGGTCGGATCGCGCGCACGGAACGCCCCGTCACCCGTTTGTCGCGCG
>DMTU01000190.1:7931-8084 GCA_003476595.1 Acidimicrobiaceae bacterium
TCGGGCGTTTCGCGCGCACGGAACTGAGTGGACTCGGGACCCTCCGTCGGCTGTCGGTGGGCCTGGATAGCGTCGACGGCGTCGGTCCGCCGGCTCGCTTCCCCCAGCGCACCGACCATCGGAGGTCACCGTGCTCCCGGGACGCGTCATCGC
>DMTU01000190.1:8194-9906 GCA_003476595.1 Acidimicrobiaceae bacterium
CCCGGGACGCGTCATCGACCTGTTCGCCCGCCAGTACTCGCTCGTCGGGCGTCACCAGCTGCTCGACCGCTGCACCGCCGCGGAGCGGCGTCGCCTCGTCCGCCACCCGGACATCGACCGTGCGGGGCCGCGTGTCCTGCGCCACCGAGCCGGCACCGTGGAGCTCGGCCAACAGCTGCTGCTGCCCGTGCTCGATGCCGGCCCCGGCGCGCTGCTCTGGGGTCATGCCGCGACGCACTGGTGGGGCTTCGGCCGGTTCCGTGCCTTCCCGGTGCACGTGACCCGACCCCGGAACGGGACACGGACGCCGCACGTCGGGATCGTGCACGTCACCAGGCACCTCGATCCGGCCCTCGACGCGACGGTGCACCGGGGCATCCCCATCGTGCGTCCGGAGCGTCTGCTGCTCTGGCTCGCTCGCGCCGACACCGAGCGGTACGGCCACGACATCGGAGCGCTACGACTGGAACGGACGCTCGACCATGCCTGGCGCGAACGCCTGGTCGACGGGCACCGCATCCACGACCTCGCCGCCCGCTGCTCCGGCAAAGGCAACAGCGGCATCGTCATCCTGCGCCAGCTGCTCGAGAGTCGCCCGCCCGACTACCGACCCACGGACAGCAACCTCGAGAAGCGCTGGGAGGAGGTCATCGGCACGCTGGCCCGGTCGTTCCGTCGGCAGGTCACGCTCGGCGACGACGCGCCGATCGGTCGCTTCGACCAGGTCCACGTCGATCGTCCTCTCGTCGTCGAGATCCACAGCGAGAAGCACCACACGATGCCGTCGGACGTCGCTGACGACGAGGATCGGGCCGACCGCCTCGTCGATGCGGGGTTCGCTGTCGTCATCTACTGGGAGTACGACATCTGGCACGACGCGTCGACCGTCCGCCGCACCCTCGGGGCGATCCTCAGCCAGCCGCACGAGGCGCGGATCCATCGACCGACCCGTGCCCCGCACCTCGCCCTCCCCGTTCCGGACGCGCCGAACGACCCTTGACGGTCGAGTCGCGCGCGAGGAACGGAGGGGATCTGGTTCTCTTCGCGCCGATCGACCACCGACGGTCGAATCGCGCGCGAGGAAGCCGGATCGGACGGGGTCAGCGGGGCGGGCGGATCATCTGCTGGCCGCCGCCGTCGACGCGGATGCGCACGCCGCTGACGTAGGAGCCCTGCTCGCCCACGAGGAACGACACCACGGCGGCGACGTCCTCGGGCTGGCAGACCCGGCCGAAGGGGTAGTGGGCGTGGAGGTCCTCGATGTCGGCGCCGCCGGCCTTGGCCAGCCGACGGCCCATCTCGGTCTCGACCAGGCCGGGGGCGACGGTGTTCACCCGGATGCCGTGGCGCTGCTCCTCCTTGGCCAGGGTCGAGGCCAGCGCCTCCATCGCGGCCTTGCCCATGTTGTAGGGGGCACCGTTGGCTGCATGGTGGTCGGTGGCGACGGAGGAGATGAAGACGATGTCGCCCCGGTCGCAGGTGCGCATGTGGGGCAGGACGAGGCGGCAGAGGTGGTGCGGGCCGACGGCGTGAGTCGCCAAGAGCCGGGCGGCCTCGGCCGGGTCGGTGTCGGCGACGGACTGGCCCCGCGACGCCAGACCGGCGTTGTTGACGAGGATCGAGACGGGACCCAGCTCCCCGGCGACGCGCTCGACCATCTGGGCGTCGGCGTCGGCGTCGTCGATGGAGGCCTGCACGGCGATGGCCTTGCG
>DMTU01000190.1:10119-10507 GCA_003476595.1 Acidimicrobiaceae bacterium
CTCCTCGTCCCGCCGGTAGTTGACGGCGACGTCGGCCCCCGCCTCGGCGAGCGCCAGCGAGATGGCACGCCCCACCCCCCGTCCACCACCGGTGACCAGTGCGACCCTGCCCTGCAGCGCTCCGTTGCTCATGGCGGCGGAGCGTAGGTCAGAGCAGCCCGGGGTTGACCGCTTCGGCCTCCTCGGCCAGCGTCAGCCAGCGCTCCTCCGCCGCGTCCATGGCGGCCCGGGCCTCGGTCAGCTGCTGGCCCAGGTCGGCGAGGCGCTGGTGGTCGCCGATGGCGTCGTGCAGGTCGGCCTCGATGCGCTCGACCTCCGTGGTCGCCTTGGCCAGGTTGCGCTCGGCCGCGTTCAGCTCGCGGCGCAGCGTCGAGGGCGACGTGCTCCG
>DMTU01000067.1:0-4306 GCA_003476595.1 Acidimicrobiaceae bacterium
GTCATCAGAACTGCCAGGCGTACACGCGAAGCGACCCGGCGCCATGGCGCCGGGTCGCTCAGCAGTTCGTGGCGCCTAGACCAGCTCGATGCGAGCCATCGGCGCGTTGTCGCCGTGGCGGGGGCCGAGCTTGAGGATCCGGGTGTAGCCACCCGGACGGTCGACGTAGCGGGGGCCGACGTCGGTCATGAGCTTGTGGGCCATCTCCTCGTCGCGCAGGTACGCGACGACCTGGCGGTGGTTGTGGAGACCGCCCTTCTTGGCCTTGGTGATCAGCTTCTCGGCCACCGGGCGGAGGGCCTTGGCCTTGGCCTCGGTGGTCACGATCGACTCGGCGGCGACGAGGCTGGCCACCAGGTTGCCGAACATGGCCTTCTGGTGGGAGGACGAGCCGCCGAAGCGCTTGCCCTTGCGGGGACGTGCAGGCATGTGGTTCTCCTAGCCTCGGATGCGCAGCGTGAGGCCGCGCTCATCCAGCTTCTCGACGACCTCGTCCAGGGACTTCTGGCCGAAGTTGGTGATGGCGAGCAGGTCGTCTTCGGTCTTGTTGACGAGCTCGCCGACGGTGTTGACCTGCGCACGCTTGAGGCAGTTGCGCGGCCGCTCGGACAGCTCGAGGTCCTCGATGGGCAGGTCGAGGTCGGACGGGCCGGTGCCCGCGACGGGCACCTCGCCGAGCTCGAGGCCCTGGGGCTCCTCGCTCATGTCGGCGATCAGGCCGACCAGGCTGCGCAGCGTGTCGCCGGCGGACGCGAGGGCCTCGGCGGGGCTGATCGAGCCGTCGGTGTGGACGTCGATGATGAGCTTGTCGTAGTTGGTGTCCTGCTCGACGCGGGTGGGCTCGACCGAGAAGGTGGCCTTGCGCACCGGCGAGAAGATCGAGTCGACCGGGATCACGCCGATGGTGTCGGAGCTCTTGTTGCGGTCGGCGGACACGTAGCCCCGGCCCTTGGCGATGGTGACGTCGATGGCCAGGCGGCCGTCGCCGTTCATCGTGGCGATGTGCAGGTCCGGGTTGAGGACCTCGACGTCGGCGTTGTCCTGCAGGTCGGCTGCGGTGACCTCGGCGGGGCCGCGGGCATCGAGGCGCAGGGAGACGGGCTCGTCGCTGTGGCACACCACGACGAGGTCCTTGAGGTTGAGGATGATGTCGGTGACGTCCTCGACCACGCCGCCGATCGTGTCGAACTCGTGCAGGGCCTCGTCGAAGCGCACCTGGGTGACGGCGGCGCCGGGGATCGAGGACAGCAGGACGCGCCGCAGCGAGTTGCCGATGGTGTGCCCGAAGCCGGGCTCGAGGGGGCTGATGACGAACCGCTGACGGTTGTCGGCCTCTTCGCCCTGGGGCTCGACGGTTGGGCGTTGGATGACCAGCATGGAGCGAGGTACCTCGTCAGGTGGAGAAGGAGGGGCGGTGTGGGCGGTGCAGGGGTGCTACTTCGAGTACAGCTCGACGATGAGCTGCTCTCGCACGGGCACGTCGATCTGCTCACGCTCGGGGTAGGCCCGAACGGTGACGGCGAAGCCGTCGTCGCCCGTCTCGAGCCAGCCCGGGGCCTGGCGGTCGAGGACGTCCTTGTTCCACTGCACGGTGACCATGTCGCGGGACTTGGTGCGCAGCGAGATCTTGTCGCCGACGCGGACGCGGTAGCTGGGGATCGTGACCCGCTTGCCGTTGACGTCGAAGTGGCCGTGGTTCACGAACTGGCGTGCCTGCGGGCGGGTGGCGGCGAGGCCGGCCCGGTACACGACGTTGTCGAGGCGGCGCTCGAGCATCTGGAGCATGAGCTCGCCGGTGACGCCCTTGCGACGGTTCGCCTCCTCGTAGAGGTTGCGGAACTGGCGCTCGGAGAGGCCGTAGGAGAAGCGGGCCTTCTGCTTCTCCTGCAGCTGGGCGAGGTACTCGGAGGGCTGGCCGCGGCGGCGGCTGCGGCCGTGCTCGCCGGGCGGGTAGGGGCGGCGGTCGAGGGCGCGCGCCTCGCCGGCCGTGCCGAAGATGTTGACGCCGAGTCGACGAGCGACGCGGCTGCGGGGTCCGGTGTATCGAGCCATGTTCTGTTCCTCAGGTGCGGCGGCGCTTGGGCGGGCGGCAGCCGTTGTGCGGGACGGGGGTGACGTCCTTGATGCCGGACACCTCGATGCCGGCGTTCTGGATCGAGCGGATGGCGGTCTCGCGGCCGGAGCCGGGGCCCTTGACCTGGACCTCGACGCGACGCACGCCGTGCTCCATGGCACCGCGGGCGGCCTTCTCGGCCGCCATCTGGGCGGCGAAGGGCGTGGACTTGCGGGAGCCCTTGAAGCCGACGTTGCCAGCCGATGCCCAGGACAGGACGTTGCCTGCCGGGTCGGTGATGGCGACGATCGTGTTGTTGAACGACGACTTGATGTGGGCGATGCCGTGCGAGACGTTCTTGCGTTCGCGCTTGCGGGGGCGTCGACCGCCCGAGGAGGGCTTGGCCACTACTTCTTCACCTTCTTCTTGCCGGCAACGGTCTTCTTCGGGCCCTTGCGGGTCCGTGCGTTGGTGTGGGTGCGCTGACCGCGGACGGGCAGGCCCTTGCGGTGCCTGATGCCCTGGTAGGAGCCGATCTCGATCTTGCGCTTGATGTTCTGCTGGACCTCACGCCGCAGGTCGCCTTCGACCTCGGCGTTCTCGTCGATCCACTCGCGGACCTTGTTGACCTCGGAGTCGGTCAGGTCTCGGACGCGGGTGCTCGGGTCGATGCCGACCTCGTCGCAGATGCGGGCGGCAGTGGTGTTGCCGATGCCGAACAGGTAGGTCAGCGAGATCACCAGCCGCTTGTCGCGGGGGATGTCGACGCCTTGGATACGTGCCATGTTCCGGGTTCGCTCCTCAGCCCTGGCGCTGCTTGTGACGGGGATTCGTGCAGAGGACCATGACGCGCCCGTGCCGGCGGATCACCTGGCACTTCTCGCACATGGGCTTGACACTCGGTCGGACCTTCATCGGTTGCTCTCTCGAGAGTGGTTGCTCAGTGGCACCGGGAGCCGGCCACGACTGAGCTCGTACGGGGGTGAGCTCCACCTGCACCCGATCCCAGGACGAGACATGGGTGAGCACAGGCCACTGCAGGGGCAGGCGCGCCTGTCCCAGAGCCGAAGGGAGATCCTATGACAGCGCGCACACGACCGCCAACCCCACGAGCGACGAGGGGCCGGATCGGTGGCGCCGTCGAGCCCATCGGAGCCCGCGAACCCCCACATCATGACCGATCCGGACACGGGATGGGGGGATTCTCAGCGTCGGGTGAGGACCTCGGGACCGTGCTCGGTCACGGCGACGGTGTGCTCCCAGTGGACGGCCCGGGCGCCGTCGGCGGTGACCACGGTCCAGCCGTCGGCCAGCACCCGGTAGTCGGAGCTGCCGGCGCAGACCATGGGCTCGATGGCGAGCACCATGCCGACCTCGATGGGCAGGCCCTTGCCGGGCGTGCCGGTGTTGAGCACGTCGGGGGCCTCGTGCATGGCCCGCCCGATGCCGTGGCCGCAGTGGTCGGCCAGCACGGAGAACCCCGCCGCCCGCACGACCGACTCCACGGCGTGGCCGAGGTCGCCGAGGGTGTTGCCGGCCACCACCTGCTCGATGCCGGCCTCCAGCGAGCGACGGCCGATCTCGATGAGCTCCAGGTCCGCCGCGCTCCCCTGCCCGACGCAGGTCGTGAAGGCGGCGTCGCCGTGCCACCCGTCGACCACGGCACCGCAGTCGATGGAGACGACGTCGCCCTCCTCGAGGACGCGGGAGCCGGGGATGCCGTGGACGATCTCGTCGTTCACGCTGGCGCAGACCACGGCCGGGAACCCGCCGTAGCCGAGGAAGTTGGAGGTCGCGCCCCGGCGGTCGAGCACGGCGCGGGCCAGGGCATCGAGCTCCCCGGTGGTGACCCCGGGGCGCAGCCCCTCCCGGCACACGTCGTGCATCTCGGCCACGACCAGGCCGGCCTTGCGCATGGTCGCGATCTCGTCGGCGGAACGGCGAGCGCCACGATCTCGGCGACCCATCGCCCCTACCGCCGTGCGGTGTCGATGGTCCGGATCAGCCGGGCCGTGACCTCGTCGGGGTCGCCGTCGCCGTCGACGACCATGAGCAGGTCCCGCTCCTCGTACCACTGGATGAGCGGGGCGGTCTCGGCCTCGTAGATGTCGAGGCGGCGCTTGATGGCGTCCTCGGTGTCGTCGGCGCGCTGGATGACCTCGCCGCCGCAGTGGTCGCAGGTCCAGCCGTGCTTGGGCGGGGCGTGCACGGCGTAGTTGGCGCCGCAGTCGACGCAGACCCGCCGGGCCGCCA
>DMTU01000067.1:4483-5170 GCA_003476595.1 Acidimicrobiaceae bacterium
CAGGTCGATGACCAGGTCGAGGGGCAGGTCGGCGGTGATCGCGGCCAGGGACTCGGCCTGGGACTCGGTCCGGGGGAAGCCGTCGAGGATGTAGCCCCGGTTGCGGGTGTCGTCCTTGAGCAGGCGCTCCTCGACCACCCCGATGATGATGTCGTCGGGCAGCAGCTCGCCCGCGTCCATGTACTCCTTGGCCTTGCGCCCGAAGGCGGTGCCCTCCTTCACGGCCGCACGGAGCATGTCGCCGGTGGAGATGTGGGGCACGACGAAGTGGCGGGAGAGCCGCGTGCACTGGGTGCCCTTGCCGGCTCCCTGCCGGCCGAGCATCACGAGTCGAGCACCGGGGATCATGAGACGACGCACCCTACCGGTCCCGCTTTCACCCATCCGAAATCGCCCGCCCGGGGGCCGACGGACGACGGCGCTTCCGGGTCCGTGACGTTGCGCGCGAGCAACGAGGCACGCGCGGTTCGCACCGGGTTCGCCGCGTTGTGGAGCTGCAACGGGACGTGCCCGGTTCGCAGCCGGGGGCTAGTTCAGGAAGCCCTCGTAGTTGCGCATCATGAGCTGGCTGTCGATCTGCTTCATGAACTCGAGCATGACGCCGACGGCGATGAGCACCGAGATGCCGCCGAAGGGGAAGTTCGTGATGTCGGCGGAGACGAGCAGGATCGAGGGCAGCAGGGCGAT
>DMTU01000067.1:5390-5892 GCA_003476595.1 Acidimicrobiaceae bacterium
CGCCCTGGCGGCGGATGGTGTCGGCCTGCTTGGCCGGGTCGAACTGGATCGCCGTGTAGAAGTAGGCGAAGCCCACGATCAGGAAGCCGTACACGAGGATGTAGACGATCGAGTCGGGCTGGACCAGGTTGGTGTCGACCCAGCGCTGGATGCTGACCGCCCAGCTCCGATCGGCGGGGAGCACCTGGGTGAACAGCAGGGGCAGGTACAGCACCGAGCTGGCGAAGATCACCGGGATCACGCCGGACTGGTTGACCTTGAGCGGGATGTAGGTGGACTGGCCACCGGTCATCTTGTTGCCCACGACCCGCTTGGAGAACTGCACGGGGATGCGGCGCTGCCCGAGCTCCACGAACACGATCGCCACCATGATCGCCACCGCCAGCAGCAGCAGCGGGAGCAGCAGGCCCATGCCCCGCTCGGCGTTGATCTGGGCACCGGCGACCGGGAAGCTGGACACGACCGAGGCGAAGATCAGCAGCGACATGCCGTTGCCGATGCC
>DMTU01000065.1:0-403 GCA_003476595.1 Acidimicrobiaceae bacterium
CGCTGGCGCTCCCGACGCCGGCCGGCTGACGCCGGTTCCGCGACGTCGCCGCGGTCCTACCGGTCCATCTGCTCCTCGGCCTGCTCGCGCAGGGTGGCGAGGGTCTTGCGCAGCAGCCGGGACAGGTAGGACTGGGACACGCCCAGCTCGTCGGCGATCTCCTGCTGGCTGCGCCGGTGCACGAAGCGCATCTCGATGATGGTGCGGTCCCGCTCGTCGAGGCCCTGCAGCAGCGACTCCACGTCGATGCGGGTCTCGACCTGGCCCATGTCGCCGTCGCTGCCGGCGATCATCGCACCCTTGGTGGTGCTGCCGTCGCCGATGGGGGCGTCGAGGCTGTCGGCGCGGTAGGACGCGCCGGCCGAGAGCGCCTCGAGGACGCGGTCGGTGGACTCCTCGAGCC
>DMTU01000065.1:523-8325 GCA_003476595.1 Acidimicrobiaceae bacterium
GAGCCGATCGGCCAGCTCCTGCACCCTCGGGGCCCGACCGAGCTCCTGGGTGAGCTCGGGCTCGAGGCGGCGGGCCTGCACGGCGAGCTCCTGCAGGCTGCGGGGCGGCCGGACGGACCAGCCCTTGTCCCGCAGGAGCCGCTTCAGCTCGCCCTCGATGGTGCGGTTGGCGAAGGTCTTGAACGTGACGCCGACCTCGGGGTCGAAGCGCTCGACCGCCTTGATGAGGGCCATGAGCGCCTGCTGGCGCACGTCGTCGGCCTCCATGTGGCCCTTGCCGTAGCGGCTGACGTAGTACTCGACCAGCTCGAGGTTGTCCTCGACCAGGCGGTTCCGGAGGCGGCGCGACCGCGACGTCTGGTACTCGACGAAGCGGTCCTGGGTGTCAGCGGCCGCCATCGACGCCAGCCGTGGGCCGCGACGCGCGCAGCTCGAGGTGCACCGTGTCGCCCTCGAGGCGCAGGGCGTGGTGGTTGGAGCCGGCCCGCAGGAGCTGCTCGGCGATGGGGTCGAGCATCGGCTCCTCGGTGACCGGGCTGCACCGGCCCTCGAGGTCGATGCCGTCCTCGGTGGTGGTCATCGCGATCGTGAGCTCGGCGGTGTCGGTGGCATCGGCCATGGCCAGGGCGCACAGCTCGTCCACGGCGACCCGCAGGGACTCGATGGCCTCGACGTCGAACGCGCAGTCGTCGGCGATGGTGGCGGCGAGGATCCGCACGTGGCGGAGGTAGGCCGTGGTGGCCGGGACGGTGAGCTCGGCGGTGGCTCGGCTGGGGAGGTCAGGCATGGTCGTTCCGTTCTACAGTGCTGAGGGCTCGGGTACGTGGCCCGTTGATCGAGATGTCCTTGCAACCCTCCACTCGCCGCTTCTCCTCGCGACCTGTCGAGTCGCTCGCCGCCCTCGCGGCGGTCCGTGAAGCGTTCGTGGAGTGGCTCGCCGGCGTGACCACGTCGGAGGACCGGGTCGAGGACCTCTCCGTCGTCATCAGCGAATTGGGCGCCAACGCGGTGCGAGGCACCCCGGACGGCGCCGAACCGGCGTCGGTCAGCGCCTGGGTCGAGGACGGGTTGCTCGTCCTCGAGGTCACCAACCGGGTCGAGGAGATCACCGTGCCCGACGCGGACTGGGACTTCGAGGATCCGCTGCGCACCGGCGGCCGGGGGTTGCTCCTCGTGTCGGCGTTCGTGGACGACGTGCACGTGGACGTCGAGGACGACGTGCTGATCATCCGCTGCACCACCCGGCTCTGATCGCCCGCGGGCCAGGGCGCCGGTGCGCCCGCCCGCATCAGTGCTCGATGGTGACGTGGTCCGACAGACCCGTCACCGACAGCAGCTTCTCGAGGCCCTTCGACGGGTTCCGCAGCACGAGGCCGCCACCGGCGTTCATGAGCCGACGGTGGGTGTCGGCGATGACCCGCAGCCCGGCGGAGTCCACGAAGCTCACCTCACCGACGTCGAGCACCGCCGTGGTGGCGCCCTCCTCGAGGGTGGCGTCGATGCGCTCCTGGAGGTACGGCGACGTGTGGGGGTCGAGGTCGCCGTTCAGGACGAACGTGGTGCGGTCGCCCTCGTCGACGGTGACCTGGAGGCGGTCCTGCGGGCTGGGGGTGGGTTCGGTCATCGTGGCTCCACGGTGTCTCGCGTACGGGCAGGGTGGGGTGGGGTACAGCAGTCGACGGCGCCGAGCGCAGGGGTCATGGCGGTCACGGCCGGCGCGAACCTACTCGGCCCCGGATGGCGGTGCGATCGGTCAGCCATCGGAGCGGAGCAGCCCCTTGACCTTGTCCGCGACGCGCTCGATGTTCCTCGCGACCGTGCCCTCGTCGTTCGCACGAGCGCGGTCCGAACCGTCGCCCGACGACGCAGGAGTCCGGGCGGACGTCGCGTCGGTGTCGGTTCGTTCGTCGTCAGCAGCCATGGTCCTCTCCCTGCGATGGCGCGCCGCACCGCGGCGCCGGTCGGCGGGCCCTCCATCTCCAGTCACTGCGACGGGCAGAACCGGCTCCGCTGCCTTGTGACCGCGCCGAGCGGTTGTGCGAACATCGGAGGCCATGGCGGCAGATCGGTCGGAGGTGTCGACGGTGCTGCGCGCCCTGCCGTCCGCCGTCGCCCTGCTCGACGACGAGGGCACCGTGGTGGAGGCCACCGAGCGGGCGGGTGCGGCCCTGGGCTGCACGCGGGCCGAGCTGGTCGGCACACCGCTCGCTGACCACCTGGGCGTCGGCGGGGACCGCCTCCGGGCGGCGGTGCGCGAGCTCGGCGCCGACGAGGTCGAGCTCCGGGTCGCCGACACCGCCAGGGGCAGCCTGTCGGAGGTCCACCTCCGCCTGGTCCGCAGCCCGCTCGGCCCGGTCTGCTCGATCCAGCGGCGCAACCCCACCGCCGAGGACCTCCTGGGCGCCGTCCTGCACGCGGTGGCCTCCTCCGACGTCGGTCCCGAGGTCCTCGAGCGGGCCCTCGGCCAGATCGGTGCGTCGAACCACTGGGACCTCGGTGCGCTGTGGGCCGTCGACGACGCGGCCGGACTCCTGCGCCCCGTCGCGACGTGGACCCGGGACCCGGACGGGGCCGACGCGCACCGCCGGCGCACGATGCAGATCAGCCTGGCCGTCGGCGAGGGGCTGCCCGGCCGGGCGTGGGCCGAGCGTGCGCCGGTCGTCGACGGCGACGCGGGCGACGACGACCGCCTCGGCGACGACGCCGGGCGCTTCGCCACCCGCCTCCACCACCCGATCCGGGGCGGGGGCGACCGGGTCGTCGGGGTGATCGAGCTGCTGGCCGAGACCGACGAGGACCCCGAGGCCTGGGCCGACTCGGCCCTCCGGGCCGTCGAACCGGTGCTCGCCCACCTGCTCGACCGGCTGCGGGACCGGATGGCCGTGCGGGCCGCGGAGGGCCGCCTGGCCGCCGCGCTCGATGCCGGCCGGTTCGGCGTGGCCGGCGTGGACGTCGGGTCGGGTCGGGTCGAGTGGTCCTCGCGCATGGCCGAGCTCCACGGCCAGACCGCCGTCAGCGGCGCCGGCCCGCTGTCGGCCCTGCTCGCCGGCGTCCACAGCGACGACCTGGACGAGATCCAGCGGGCGCTGCGGAGCCTGCCCGACTCGGCAGGCGTCGACGGCAGCCCCCTGCGCCAGGTGGAGTACCGGGTGCGCCACGACGAGGGGCAGCAGCGCTGGCTGTCGACCCGCATCACCGCCACCGTCCTGTCGAGCGGGCAGACCCAGGTCGCCGCCATCACCTCCGACGTGACCGACCGCAAGCGGGCCGAGCAGCGCATCCAGCGGCGCGCCATGGCCGTCGAGGGCCTCCAGTGGGTCAGCCAGGCGATCATCGCCGGACGGGAGCTGCGGGACACGGCCATCGCCGTCGCCCATGCGTCCACCGGGGTGCTCGGCGCCGTCTACGGGGTCGTCCTCTACCAGATCCCCGGCGACACCGACGACGAGCTGGCCTGGGCGCTCAGCGGGCTGCCGCCCGGCTCCGAGATCCCGCCGCCCCCGGCCGAGCTCGACCTCCCCCCCGACCTCGAGGCCGCCCACGGGCCGGCGCTGGTCGACCTGCGTAGCCAGCCCGACGTGCGCGCCTTCGTCCTGGGGCTCCGGCTGCCGGTGGAGGTGGGCACGATGCGCTCGGCGCTGGTCGTCCCCATCCGCGGCGAGGGCCAGGGACGCCTCGGCACCATGGTGTTCCTGCACCCCGACGCCGGCTACTTCACCGAGGACGACGTGCGCCTGGCCCGTTCCATCGGGGCCTCCACCGGGGTGGCCGTGGAGAACGCCAAGCACCACGAGCAGCAGCGGCTGGCGGCGACGGCCTTCCAGCGCGAGCTGCTCCCGGACTCCACGGCGACCATCGAGGGTGCCGACGTCTGCGTCCGCTACCACCCGGGCCGCGACGGCATCGAGGTCGGCGGCGACTGGTACGACGTCATCGACCTGGGCGACGACCGGGTCGGCCTCGCCGTGGGCGACGTCTGCGGGCACGGCCTCACCGCCGCGGCCCACATGGGCCAGTTCCGCCACTCCTTCCGGGCGCTCGTGCAGTCGTCGGTCTCCCCCGAGGAGGCCCTCCGGGTGCTGAACCGGCTCGCGCTGGAGGAGCTGCACACCACCATGACGATCGTCTACGTGGAGCTGGACACGATCACGGGCGAGTGCCGCACGTGGCGGTGCGGGCACCTGCCGCCGCTCATCGCCGACCGCGACGGCGGCGTCGTGCGCTGGCTCGGCGACGACGAGCACCGGGGTCCGATGCTGGGCTTCGTGCCCGAGCTGCGGGTCTCGTCCACCACCGACCGCGTCGCACCGGGCGAGCTGCTGTTCCTCTACAGCGACGGGCTGGTGGAGCGCCGGGGCGAGTCCATCGACGAGGGCCTCGACCGCCTGGCCGCGTCCTTCGTCGGTCGCTCGGCGGACATCGAGACGGCGTGCGACGAGCTGTACCAGCTCCTCGCCGACCAGGGCCCGGCGGCCGACGACACCGCCCTGCTCGCCGTCCGCCGGCACTGATCGCGCCGGCCGGGAAAGTGGCGTTGGTCTAGGCGCTTCCGGGGTCGGGTACCGATCCAGCCACACCAACGGGCATGCAACGGGCAGCCCCGAGAAGGAGTGATTCCCATGGCTACCGGCACTTCCATCTTCCTCATCGCTCTCGGCGCGATCCTCACCTTCGCCGTCGACGTCACGGTCTCCGGACTCGACCTCGCGGCGGTCGGCATCATCTTGATGATCGCCGGTGTGATCGGGGTCATCGTGTCGCTGATCTGGATCGACCGGGCCACCGCCCCCCGCACCGACCGCACCGTCGTCGAGGAGCGCCGCGAGCGCATCTGACCCCGCCGGGGTCCCCTGAGCCCGACCGGAACCACTCCGCAACCGAGACGAGGCAGCGCTCCCCAGCGCTGCCTCGTCCGCGTCTGCGGTCCCTCCGTCCCGGCTCGCCGCTACCGTGCCGAGCATGGCTCGTCCCACGTTCCGCTACTCGCGCTGGGATGGCACGCAGGTCGGCTTCGATCTCGATGCCGATGCGATCTTCGACGAGATCACCGACGACCTGCTGTACCACGGCGACCTGAACGCCGCCCTGCGCCGGCTGATGCAGCAGGGCTTCGAGGACGATCAGGGCAACGACGTCCAAGGCATGCGCGAGCTCATGCAGCGGCTGCGCGACGCCCGCCGGGAGCGGCTGGAGAAGTCGAACCTCGGCGGCGTGTACGACGAGATCGCGGATGCCATCCGGGAGGTCGTGGACCAGGAGCGGGGTGCGCTCGACCGGCGCCTCGACGAGGCCCGCGAGTCCGGTGACGCCCGCCAGCAGGAGCTGGCCGAGGCCACCACCGCCGAGAAGCACATGCACCTCGACATGCTCCCGTCGGACCTCGCCGGCCAGGTCCAGAGCCTGTCGCAGTACGACTTCGAGTCCTCCGAGGCCCAGCAGCGCTTCGACGAGCTGATGGACCAGCTCCGCCAGCAGCTGGCCCAGCAGTACTTCGACCAGATGGCCGGGGCCATGTCCAACCCCGACCCGGCCGCCATGCAGCGCACCAAGGACATGATGGCCGCGCTCAACGAGCTGCTCGAGAAGCACCAGCGGGACGAGGACACCCCCGAGGACTTCCAGCGGTTCATGGACGAGTACGGGGACTTCTTCCCGGAGAACCCCGAGAACGTCGAGGAGCTGCTCCGGGCCATGGCCGAGCGCATGGCCCAGGTGCAGGCGATGCTCAACTCCATGACGCCCGAGCAGCGGGCCCAGCTGCAAGGCCTCGCCGAGCAGCTGCTCGAGGACATGGACCTCAACTTCCTGGCCAGCCAGCTCGGCCAGAACCTGCAGCAGATGTTCCCCCAGCTCGACTGGGACAAGCAGTACGACTTCTCCGGCGACGACCCGATGGGCTTCGCCGAGGCCGCGCAGATGATGGCCGAGCTCGGCGACCTCGACCAGCTCGAGAACCTGCTGCAGTCCGCCACCCAGCCGGGCGCCCTCGCCGAGGCCGACCTGGACCGGGCGCGCGAGCTGCTCGGCGACGATGCCGCCCGCTCCCTCGAGCAGCTCTCCAAGCTGGCCAAGCAGCTGGAGGAGGCCGGCCTCATCCAGAACAAGGAGGGCCGCCTCGAGCTCACGCCGCGCGGTCTGCGCCGGATCGGGGACAACGCCCTCGACGACCTGTTCTCCAAGCTGGCCAAGGACAAGCTCGGTCGCCACGAGCTGTCGTCCACCGGCATCGGCCACGAGCGCACGTACGAGACCAAGGCCTACGAGTGGGGCGACCCGTTCAACCTCCACATCGGGCGCACCGTGCGCAACGCGGTGAGCCGGGCCGGCTCGGGGACGCCCGTGCAGCTCACCCCGGAGGACTTCGAGATCGAGCGCACCGAGACCGTCGTGCGCTCGGCCACCGTGCTGATGCTCGACCTGTCGCTCTCGATGCCGATGCGGGACAACTTCCTGCCGGCCAAGAAGGTGGCCATGGCGCTGCACGCGCTGATCTCGGGCCAGTTCCCGCAGGACTACCTGGGCCTCGTCGGGTTCTCGAAGGTCGCCCACGTCCTCACGCCGGCGCAGCTGCCCGAGGTCAGCTGGGACTACGACTACGGCACCAACATGCAGCACGGCCTGCAGCTGGCCCGCCAGCTGCTCTCGCGCCAGAGCGGCACGAAGCAGATCATCATGATCACCGACGGCGAGCCGACGGCCCACTTCGAGCCCGGCATGGCCCAGCCGTACTTCAACTACCCCCCGGTGCAGGAGACCATCGACGCCACCGTGCGCGAGGTCATCCGCTGCACCAAGGACGACATCCGCATCAACACCTTCATGCTGGACGCCACCCAGTACCTGAAGACCTTCATCGAGCGGATCTCGCGGATGAACGGCGGCCGGGCCTTCTTCACCACGCCCGAGACGCTGGGCGACTACGTGCTCGTCGACTTCGTCGAGCACAAGCGGGCGCTGCGCACCAAGGCCCGTCGCTAGCGGCCGACCCGCAGCACCTCGCCGGCCCAGGTCACCTTGTGGCACAGGTTGGCGAACGCGGCCACGGCCGACCCGGTGGCCTCGGCGCGCCGCTGCTCCAGCTCGGCCACGAGCGCGTCGGCCAGCTCGAGCACGACGTCGTTGACGCCGTCGTCGGCGATCGGGGCGGCGTCAGGGGGTCGTGAGCCGGTGCGCGACGTCGCGGCGAAGGTCTCCACCGCGTCGGCGAGCAGGGCCACCGCCCGGAAGTCGTGCCCGGCCAGCCAGCCGGCCGTGCCCGCCTGGCGTGCGGCGTGGGCTTCGCGGAGCGCGACCTCGTGGCTCAGGTGGTAGAGGTCCCGTCGCGATCGCCGCAGCTCGTGGTGCTCCCAGTCCTGGATCACGCGGCCATGGCTACCAGGTGCCGGTGCCGGGGGTAGGTGCTTGACACGGCGACGCGGTCGGGGGAGGGGGGTCGGTCGGCCGCCGGGGACGCGGTCCGTCAACATCAGTTGGAGACGAATCCCATGTCTCCCTTGCATCTGGCCGCGATCTCGGCGATGATCACACTGTTGTAATTACACGTCTGGTATGGGCGTCGGCCGAGGGGGAGACTCCGGCGGCGCCACCCAGCTGAAACGAACGAGAGGTCCTGGCATATGAGCGTCCCCGTGGACATCGGTGGCCAGTCCGAAACCCGAGTGTGGCAGGAGTACGCGAACTGCCTCGGCGTCGATCCCGACCTGTTCTTCCCCGAGCGGGGCGCATCCACCAAGGAGGCCAAGGAGGTCTGCCGCGGCTGCGTCGTGCAGGGCGAGTGCCTCGAGTACGCCCTCGCCAACGGC
>DMTU01000065.1:8423-8792 GCA_003476595.1 Acidimicrobiaceae bacterium
GAGAAGTTCGGCATCTGGGGCGGCATGAGCGAGCGCGAGCGCCGCCGCATCCGCCGGGCCCGGGCCATCGCCCGCCGCGCCGCCGCCGAGACCGCCTGACACCTGACCCACCGCCCGACCCGCTCCTGCGGGCCCATCCTCCCGACCACGCCCCGCGCCGCCTCCCCCTGCGGCACGGGGCGTGGCGCGTCCGGGCCCGGTCGGCGGCGCGACCGTCGCCGGTAGCCTCGGCCCCGTGCGACGCGAGCGGCGGGAACCTGCTCCCGGCGACGGTCGTTGGGAGGGGTGCGACCGCATCCCCACCTGGGAGGAGGTCGCGCGCCACGAGGGCGACTTCATCTACACCGTCGCCTACCGGTTGACGGGCTA
>DMTU01000065.1:8891-10760 GCA_003476595.1 Acidimicrobiaceae bacterium
CCGGTTGACGGGCGACCACGACGACGCGCAGGACCTGGTGCAGGAGGTGCTGGTCAGGGTGCAACGAGGACTGCGGACCTACCAGCCCGGCTCGCTGCGGGGCTGGCTCAGCCGGATCACCACCAACGCCTTCCTCGACGACGTCCGCCGGCGGTCCCGTCGCCCGTCGGTGGCGCTGCCCGAGGACCCCGACGTCGTCCTGCCGCCGAGCCCGGACGCGGCCGACGCGGCCGAGGCCGAGCGCCTCCCGGACCACGCGCAGGCGGCGCTGGCCGGCCTGCCCGAGGAGTTCCGCGTCCCGGTGGTGCTCGCCGACGTCGTCGGGCTGTCCTACGCCGACATCGCCGAGCAGCTCGACATCCCCCTCGGCACCGTGCGGAGCCGCATCCACCGCGGGCGACTGGCGCTGCGGGAGGCCCTCGCATGAGCGAGTCCGGCGGCATCGGCCCGGACGGGCACCCCGACGAGGCCCTGTCGGCCCACGTCGACGGTGAGCTCGACCCGGTGACCGAGGCGTGGGTGGTCGAGCACCTCGAGGGGTGCCCCGGCTGCCGGCGCTGGGCGCAGGAGCTGGCCGAGGCGCGGTCGCTGCTGCGCGGCCTGCCCGAGGTCGACGCCACGCCCGTGATCGAGGGCTTCCTCGCCCGGCACCGCCGCGCCGTGCGCATCGGGGCCGGCTTCGTCGTGGTCGCCGGCCTGGTGCTCGCGGCCATCGGGGCCACCAGCGCAACCGAGCACCCCCGTCTCGTGCCCGACCTCGCCGTGCTCACCGCCGGTCACGTGGAGCAGGCCCACGGGGAGATGGCCGGGATGCAGCGCCAGGACCGGTCGTCCTACGAGGCGCCGCCGGGCCTGATCGGCTCCGCGGTGGCCCTGAGCCGACAGGAGGTGTGGGACGGCACCGACCTCGCCGCGGTGGTCTACCGGGACGGGGTCGTCGACGTCTCTGTGTACCAGCAGCCCGGCCGGCTCGACTGGGAGGCGCTCCCGCCCGGCGAGGTGGCACTGGTCGGCGATCGGGAGGTGTGGTTCGGCCCGGGGATGCCGGTCGTGGCCGTGACCCAGCGCGGCGACATGGTCGTCACGGTGGTGTCCGCCGACCGGCCGGCCGTGCTGACCGCGGTCGCCGGCATGCCGGAGTGGCGCCGTGGCGCGACCTGGGACCGGGTGCACGACGCCTGCCAGCGGTTGGTCCGGGTCTTCGCCCTGGATGGCTGACCCGGTGCGAGGGAACCGGGATCAGGTCCCGGATGCGTACGCCTCGATCGGCTCACGACGGGCCTTGAGGATCCGCCGACGCTGCCGCTCCGACGTGGCGCCCCACACGCCGTGGTCGATGCGGTTCTCGAGGGCGTACTCCAGGCACGGCTCGCGCACCGGGCACGTCGCGCAGATCCGCTGGGCGATCGTGACGCCCACCCCGTCGCTGGGGAAGAAGACCTCAGGCGGGTGGCTGCGGCAGTTGCCGTCGTTCATCCATGGCGTGTCCATCAGGTGACCTCCACCTGTTCTACGAAGCCGACGCTCGTTCGGTTCCCAATTCAGCGCACTTTAGCATCAAATAATTCCGGAACGCTCCATGGACGCGGTCGCATCCGGCGCAGGAGCAGCGAGACTGGGTCCATGCACCCCGAGCAGCCCGCGAGCGGCGCCGGCATCCCCGCGGCCCCGCCGACCAGGGAGTCCATGGCCGAGCTCAGCGCGCCACGCGCCTGGCCCCGGCTGGATCCGCCGCCCCACCCGGGCGACCGGGACCGGGCCGTGGGCCGTTCGGCGCTGGTGGGCGGCGTCGTCGGCGCCGTGATCGCGCTGCTGATCCTCGGTGTGGCGGCGCTGTGGCCCACCGGCGGGGGAGACGGGGACGTCGCC
>DMTU01000065.1:10829-11332 GCA_003476595.1 Acidimicrobiaceae bacterium
GGGGACGTCGCCGCCCGCGACCAGCCCCCGATGACCACCGCCACGGGCGGCGTCGACGTGGGTGCGGTGCTGTCCGCGGTCGAGCCGTCGGTCGTCTCCATCGAGATCCGCAGCTCGCTCGCCGACGGGCAGGCCGGTGCCGGCACCGGGATCATCCTCACCCAGGACGGCCTGGTGCTCACCAACGCCCACGTCATCGCCGGCCTCAACGAGATCCAGGTCGGCCTCTTCGGCGGCGAGCGGGCCCCGGCCCGGCTCGTCGGCTCCTTCCCCGAGTCCGACATCGCGCTCATCCAGATCGAGGGCGAGTCCGACCTCGTCCCCGCCCAGCTCGGCTCCTCGGCCGCGCTCCAGGTCGGCGAGGAGGTCATCGCCATCGGCAACGCCCTGAACCTCGGCGGCCGCCCCACCGTGACCCGGGGGATCGTCTCCGCCCTCGACCGCAGCCTCTCGGCCGAGGGCGTCACCCTGTCCAACCTCATCCAGACCGATGCGGCCATCAA
>DMTU01000065.1:11505-14515 GCA_003476595.1 Acidimicrobiaceae bacterium
ATCCAGACCGATGCGGCCATCAACCCCGGCAACTCCGGCGGGCCGCTCGTGAACGCGGCCGGCCAGGTGGTCGGCGTGAACACCGCCATCATCGGCGACGCCCAGAACATCGGCTTCTCGATCGAGATCGACACGGTGAAGCCGCTCATCGAGGCGATCCGCAACGGCGGCGGCGACGTCCGCGGCGACCAGGCCTTCCTCGGGGTGAACACCACCGACGTGGCCAGCGAGTCCCCGGCGAACCGGGCCCAGTTCGACATCACCGTCGAGGAGGGTGCGTTCGTGCAGAGCATCGTCCCCGACAGCGCAGCCGACGACGCCGGGCTGGAGCCCGGCGACGTGATCGTGTCGGTGAACGGTCGATCCACGCCGGACTCCGCCTCGGTCGGCGCCATCGTGCGAGAGCTGCAACCGGGCGACCAGGTGACGATCAGCGTCCTGCGGGGCGGCGATCCCGTCGAGGTGACGGCGACGCTGGGCGAGCGCGGCTAGCGACGTCCCCTGTGGAGGCGCCCCGGCCGGGCACTACGGTGGACGATCCCGTAGCCGCGTCCCGTCCCGGAGTGCACATGTCAGACGTCGAGATGGAAGAAGCCCCGCTCCCGCCGGTCGCGCACGCACGACTCGTGTACCTCGGCGCGGTCGCGCCGCACTGGGAGATCCAGTCCGACTGGGGTGACGAGGCCATGATCGAGGCGTTCCGGTCCCGTGTCCGGGCCCGCCTGGTGCTGCTCCCGCCGCACGACCCGCAGTTCCGCCGCAACCGCGAGCGCGTGAACCGCGACGCCGAGCGCGAGCGCATCGCCCTCGACTGGGACCTCGGCTACTCCGAGGACAGCTGACGTCGGGCGCGTGACCGTGCCGGTCGTCGGCGTCGACCTGGGCGGCACCAAGATCTTCGGCGCGCTCGTCGACCCGGCGGGCACCGGCCTCGGTGCGGTGCTCGAGGACGCCAAGTCCCCGACCCCCACCGGCGGGGTCGACTCGATCCTCGACGCCGTCGAGGCCCTGGTCCGCCGGCTCGATCCGGCGCCGACCGCCGTCGGCATCGGGACGCCCGGCGTGGTCGAACCCGCCACCGGGCGCGTCCTGCTCGCGCCGAACCTGTCCGGGTTCGACCGGCCGGTGGACGTGCGCCGCCTGCTCGAGGAGCGGCTCGGGTGCCCGGTCTCGGTCGGCAACGACGTGAACGTGGCCGCCCTGGGTGAGGCGCGCGCCGGCGCCGGCGTCGGGTACGACGACGTCCTCGCCGTGTGGTTGGGCACCGGACTCGGGGCCGGCCTGGTCCTCGACGGTCGGCTGCGGATCGGACCCCACGGGTTGGCCGGTGAGCTCGGGCACGCCGTGGTCATGCCGGGTGGCCGCCGCTGCGGCTGCGGCGGCCTGGGGCACCTCGAGGCCTACATCGGCCGTCGGGCCCTCGAAGCCCTCGCCCGCGAGCTGCACGCCGCCGGCCGCTCGACCCAGCTGGTGGAGCTCGCCGGCGACGGGCCGATGAAGTCCAAGGTCTTCCAGGCGGCCTACGAAGCCGGTGACCCGGTCGCCCGGGAGCTCCTCGACGAGGGGTTCCTGCTGCTCGCGGTGGCGGTGGTCAACGTCGCGGTCACCGTCGACATCGGTGCCGTCGTGGTCGGTGGGGGCCTGGGGGAGCGCTTCGGGGACCTGGTCACCGAGCAGCTCGCCTCGGCCCTGCGCACGCTCGGCCACGCCGGCATCGAGCCCGACGTGCACAAGGCGGTCCTCGGGGACCACGCCGGCGCGCTGGGTGCCGCCCGCCTGGCCCTCGAAGCGGGTAGGGATCTGGGGTGATGATGCCCACCGACGACCTCGCGCCCGGCGTGCCGCCCCGCCGGCAGCGGGCGGCGGTGCCCGACGCCCCGGATCCCGCGCTCGGGACCGACCCGGGCCGCTACTTCAACCGCGAGCTGTCGTGGCTGGACTTCAACGCCCGGGTGCTGGCCCTGGCCGACGACCCCACCGTGCCGCTGCTGGAGCGGGCCAAGTTCCTCGCCATCTACGTGTCGAACCTGGACGAGTTCTTCCAGGTGCGCGTGGCCGGCCTGAAGGACCAGGTCTACGCCGGCGTCGACCAGACCTCCCACGACGGCCGCACGGCCGGCGAGCAGCTGGTGGCCATCCGCGACGACGTGCTCGCCCTCGGCGTCGAGCAGCAGCGGATCCTGCTCGAGGAGGTCCTGCCCGGCCTGGCCGAGGAGGGGATCCACCTCACGGCCTGGGACGAGCTCGACGAGGACGCGCGCAAGGCCCTCTACGAGGTCTTCGAGGAGCACATCTTCCCGGTGCTGACGCCCCTCGCCGTCGACCCCGGGCACCCGTTCCCGTACATCTCGAACCTGTCGCTCAGCCTCGCGGTCTCGGTGAACGACCCCGAGACCGGTGAGACCCGCTTCGCCCGGGTCAAGGTGCCGTCGAACCTCGACCGCTTCGTGCGCATCCCCGGGTCGCCGACCACGTTCGTGCCGCTCGAGCAGGTGATCGCCGCCCACCTCGACGAGCTGTTCCCGGGCATGGAGATCCACGAGTTCGCCACGTTCCGGGTGACCCGCAACGCCGACCTCACGCTCGAGGAGAACGAGGCCGACGACCTGCTGGCGGCCGTCGAGGTCGAGCTGCGACGGCGCCGCTTCGGTCGGGCCGTGCGCCTCGAGGTCGAGTCGACCATGAGCGAGGAGCTCCGCGACCTGCTGGTGCGGGAGCTCGACATCGCAGACGAGGACGTCTACGACATCGTCGGCCCCCTCGACCTGTCCGGGCTCTGGGTCCTGCACCGCCTCGACCGCAGCGACCTCAAGGACCCGCCCTGGCAGGGGATCACGCAGGCCCGCCTGCTGAAGGAGGACGACACGCCGGCGGACTTCTTCGCCGAGATGCGCCGGGACGACATCCTCGTCCACCACCCGTACTCGAGCTTCCACAACACGGTGGAGGCCTTCCTCGCCCAGGCCGCCGCCGACGACCGGGTCGTGGCCATCAAGATGACGCTGTACCG
>DMTU01000113.1:0-2488 GCA_003476595.1 Acidimicrobiaceae bacterium
GGTGGCCGAGAACAGCAGCGTCTGGTGCCCGCCGGGCACGTGGCGCAGCACCCACTCGACCTGGGGCAGGAAGCCCATGTCGGCCATGCGGTCGGCCTCGTCGACGGCGACCACCTTGACCTCGTCCAGCTTCACGTCGCCCCGCTGGAGCAGGTCGATGAGCCGCCCCGGTGTGGCCACGATGATGCCGGTGCCGTCGTCGATGGACTTGATCTGCTTCTCGATCTTCTCGCCGCCGTACACGGCGGTGATGGTGTGGCCCTTGACCTTGGCGAGGGGCTCGAGCACCTCGGCGACCTGGAGGGCGAGCTCGCGGGTGGGGCAGAGCACCAGGCCGGCGGGGCCCTTGTGGATGTCGTCGGGCTCGGGGAGCGCCATGACCATCGGGACGCCGAAGGCCAGGGTCTTGCCCGAGCCGGTCTTGGCCTTGCCGCACACGTCGCGGCCGGAGACCGCGTCGGGGATGGTGAGCTCCTGGATGGGGAAGGGCGATTCGATGCCCTGGGAGGCGAGGCACTCGACCAGGTCGTCGTCGATGCCCAGTTCTGCGAAAGTCGTCATGTGGACGGCAACGGTACCGCCAGATGCCACAGGCCTCGCGATCGCCGGTACCGTCCGGGTGTGCGCGACCGGCTGACGAAAGCCCAGGTGGAGGCGCTGCTCGGCCACGTCGACGGCTCGACCGAGGAGCTCGCCGGCGCCGTCGCCGAGGCCGTCGAGGTGCTCCACGGCACCCCGGACGTGGCCGGCGTCCTCGACTCGCTCGGCCGCCACCACGACGCCGCCCGGGTCCGCGCCGACGACGAGGCCGTGCTCTGGGCCCTGGCCACCGAGCTCAACGAGCTGCGCCGCCTCGCCCCGGCCTGAGCGCGACACCACAACTGCAACGCCTCCACGGCCAGAACGATCTGGAAACTGGCAGTCGCGGTGTAGCGGCTGGATCAGCGGCGGCGCATGCCCCGGACCCGACGGTCGCCGACGTCCACGCCCTCGGCGGCCAGGTGCCGGCGCTGCTCGGCCTCCTTGCCCGGGGCGAGGCGGCCATCGGCGGCCACCACGCGCCACCACGCCACGTCGGCGTCGCTCGTGGCCATCACCCGCCCGACGGCGCGTGCCGCGCCGGGACGACCGGCCTCGGCCGCCACCTCCCCGTACGTGATCACCTCGCCGGCCGGCAGCGCCGACAGCACGGCGAGGACCGCCTCCTCGAACGGCGTGGCCACGGCGGTTGCCTACCATCGCCGCCGATGCGCACGCTCACCGACGCCGACGCCGACCGCCACGCCGCGGAGATCGACGAGCAGGGCTACACGATCGTCGCGGATGCCTTCGACGCGACCTTCGCCGGGGAGGTGCTCGAGGCGCTCGACGCCATCATCGAGGCTCGGTCGCTCACGCCCGCCGACAACGGCTTCGAGGGTCGCGACACCTACCGGGTGTACAACCTGCTGGCCCACGGCGAGGTCTTCCAGCGGATCCCCACCGCGCCGGCCGTGCTCCCCGTCGTCGAGCGCGTCCTCGATCGCGAGTGCCTGCTGTCCACGCTGTCCTCGATCGACATCCGTCCCGGCGAGTCGGCCCAGCCCATCCACTCCGACGACCAGGTCATCGGCCTCCCCCGCACCGGGTTCCCGGTCGTGTGCAACTCGATGTGGGCGATCACCGACTTCACCGAGGCCAACGGCGCCACCCGGCTCGTGCCCGGCTCCCACCGGGATCCCGACTACCCGGTGTACGGCGAGGCCTACGACACCATCCCCGCCGAGATGCCGGTCGGCAGCGTGCTCCTCTGGCACGGCAGCCTGTGGCACGGGGGCGGGGCCAACGGCAGCGACGGTCGGCGGGTCGGCATCGCCGACAACTACTGCGCCGGGATGATCCGCCAGCAGGAGAACCAGCAGCTCGGCGTGCCCCGCGAGATCGCCGCCACGTTCGACAAGCGCCTCGCCCGCCTCTGCGGCTACGGAACGTACCGAGGCCTCATCGGCCACATCGACAAGACGGACCCGCTCCGCCTGCTCGACCGGGACGACGCCGACGACACCATGCTCTGGGACGCCGGTTGAGCATGGCCGCCCTCGACCAGATCGACCGCTGGGACGTCCCCACCGTCGCCGCCGGCGTCATCGGGCCGGACGGCCTCCTCACCGGCCGCGGCCCGACCGACCGGACCTTCCCGCTCGCGTCGGTGAGCAAGGTGCTGGCCGCCATCGCCGTCCACGTCGCGGTCGAGGAGGGCACGGTCGGCCTCGACGACGACGTCACCGGCGCCGGCGGTCCGGAGGGCGCCACCGTGCGCCACCTGCTCGCCCACGCCAGCGGCCTGCCGCCCGACGGCGATCGCACGCCGCTCGGTCCGCCCGAGCGCAAGCGGATCTACTCCAACGTGGGCTTCGAGGTGCTCGGCGACCACGTGGCGGGCCGCACCGGCCTAGCCATGGACGACTACGTGCGCGCCGCCCTCGTCGAGCCGCTCGGGCTCGGCGCC
>DMTU01000113.1:2575-3175 GCA_003476595.1 Acidimicrobiaceae bacterium
GAGCCGCTCGGGCTCGGCGCCACGAGCATCGAGGGCTCGCCTGCGCACGGCTACGCGTCGTCGGTGGACGACCTGGCCGCGCTCCTCGTCGCCCTGCACGGCGGGCGCCTGCTCGCTGCGAGCTCCATCGAGGCGATGACGACGCCGGCCTTCCCCGAGCTCGCCGGCGTGCTCCCCGGCTACGGCGCCCAGGACCCGAACCCGTGGGGCCTCGGCGTGGAGGTGCGCGGCACCAAGGACCCGCACTGGACCGCGCCGACCAACAGCCCCCGGACCTGGGGCCACTTCGGGCGGGCCGGCACCTTCCTGTGGTGGGACCCGGCCGTCGAGCGAGGCCTCGTCGCGCTCACCGACCGGGAGTTCGGCCCGTGGGCGATCGAGGCCTGGCCGCAGCTGGCAGCCGAGGTCCTCGCCGAGCACGCCTGAGCACGGCTCAGGGCAGCTCGCGCGCCACCCAGTCCGCGAGGAGCGGGTCGGTGAGCGTGGAGGCGCCCGGACCGAACAGCAGGTGACCGGCATCGACGAGCGCGTCGCGGGCGATCGTGATCGAGGACCGCGACAGGTCGTGGAAGCGGCCCTCCGACGCGGCGAACGGCGCGC
>DMTU01000113.1:3402-10411 GCA_003476595.1 Acidimicrobiaceae bacterium
ACGGCGCGCAGCACGGCCTGCTGGGTGCTCGTGAGCATCCCGAAGAAGTCCCGCATGCCCGGCGCCACACGAGACCGCACGCCGGCGAGGGCGGCATCCCAGGTGTCGGCGGTGGCGGCCGCACCCGGCTCGGTGAGCCACCACGCGGCATCGGCCAGCTCCATCGAGCGCTGCGGGTGCCCGGCGCCGAAGGAGGCGATGGCGGATGCCACCGGGCCCGCGTCGCGACCGGTGGAACGGAAGCCGCGGTGGACGATGTCGACCACCGCCTCGACCGGGAGCGGCTGCAGCTCGATGCGGCGGGCCTGGGAGTAGAACGGCTGGTCGGTGTCGCCGAAGAGGCGGGCCATCATCGTCGGCTTCGACCCGGCGAAGGCCAGCCCGAGCTCGCGGTACACCGGCTGCAGGTGCGAGCGCATGAGCTCCAGCACGTTCCCGACCCCGATGGCGTCGGCGACCTCGTCGATCACCAGCAGGGTGCGGTGGTGCTCGGCCACCCGGACCAGTGACTCCAGGAGGGCGTGGGTCGTGGCCGTCGCGTCGGGGGCCGACCGGGCCGAGCGCCGCAGCTCCGCCGACACGACGCCGATGCTGATCCGGAGGCCGCCCGCCACGCGGTCCAGCGCCTCGCGGAACCGGCCCGTGCTGGAGCCGAGGGCCCGGTCGAGGCGCACGGCGAAGTCCGACACCGACGACAGGCCGTACAGGTCGAGCCACACCGTCGTGGTCGGCTCGACCTGGTCGAGGAGCCAGGCGCCCCGGCGCAGCAGGCTGGTCTTGCCGTAGCGGCGGGGGGCGACCAGCGCGATCGGCACCCGGCCGCCCAGCAGCCGCACCAGCGCCGCGGCCTCCTCGTCGCGGCCGGTGACCTCGTCGGCCTCCAGCGGCCCGGAGTGCGGGAAGGGGGATCGCTCCACGCGGGGACCGTACCGCGAACCCGGTGACAGTTACCCGAATGCGGGAGCGTATCGGTACCGAACTTCGGTACCGATACGCTCCCGCTTGGCGGGATCAGAACTGGGCGGGCTCCAGGGCCATGAGGTCGCCGAACCCGGCGGTGACGGCACCGGTGAGGCCGGCGGCCTGCGGGAGCAGCTGGGTGGCGTAGAAGCGGGCGGTGGTCTGCTTGGCGGCGAGGAAGTCGTCGCTGAAGCCGGCGCCGTCACCGGCCGCGAGGGCGGCCGCGTCCATCGCCGACTCGGCCAGCAACCAGCCGCCGGCGACGATGCCGAACTGGCGCATGTACGGGGTGGCCCCGGCGAGCGCGTGGCGCACGTCCTCGAGCCCGTTGGCCATGATCCAGTCCGTGCTCTCGGTGAGGGCGGCCAGCCCGTCGGCGAGGGCGTCGGCGATGACGGCGTGGTCGCCGCCGGCGGCCCGGCCCTTCTCGACCGTGGCGGCCACGTCGGCGAGGAAGTCCTTCACCACGCCGCCGGCCCGCATGGGCAGCTTGCGCCCGACCAGGTCCATGGCCTGGATGCCGTTGGTGCCCTCGTAGATCGGGGCGATGCGGGCGTCGCGGAAGTGCTGGGCGACGCCGGTCTCCTCGACGTAGCCCATGCCGCCGAACACCTGGATGGCGGTGGAGGCGATGTCGACGCCGAGGTCGGTGCCCCAGCCCTTGCAGACCGGGATGAGCAGGTCGACGCGCTCCTGGGCGGTCGTGCGGGTCTGCTCGTCCTCGTGGCGGTGGGCCCGGTCGATGCCGGCGGCCGTGTAGTAGATGACGGCGCGCATCGCCTCGAGCTGGGCCTTCATGGTGAGCAGCATGCGACGCACGTCGGGGTGCTCGATGATGAGGCTCTGCTCCCCCGCCGGTGCCCCGATGGCCCGGCCCTGCTGGCGCTCGTTCGCGTACTGCACCGCGTCCTGGTAGGCCCGGTCGCCCACGGCGAGGCCCTGCAGGCCCACGGAGAGCCGGGCGTTGTTCATCATCGTGAACATGTACGCCATGCCGCGGTTCTCCTCGCCGACGATGTAGCCGACGGCGTCGTCGTAGTCGAGGACGCAGGTGGGGCTGGCCTTGATGCCGAGCTTGTGCTCGATGGACTGGCAGACCACGCCGTTGCGGTCGGTCAGGTTGCCGTCCTCGTCGATCAGCACCTTGGGCACGATGAACATCGAGATGCCCTTGGTGCCGGGAGGGGCATCGGGGGTGCGGGCCAGGACGAGGTGGACGATGTTGTCCGCCATGTCGTGCTCGCCCCAGCTGATCCAGATCTTGGTGCCGGTGATGCGGTAGGTGCCGTCGTCCTGGGGCTCGGCCTTGGTGCGCACCGCACCGACGTCGGAGCCGGCCTGGGGCTCGGACAGGTTCATGGTGGCGGTCCACTCGCCGCTCACCATCCGGGGCAGCCACGTCTCCTTGATGGTCTCGTCGCCGTGCTCGAGCAGCGCGTCGATGGCGCCCTGGGACAGCAGCGGGGCCATGGAGAACGCCTCGTTGGCGGCGGTCATCATCTCCTGCATGGCGATGCCCACCAGCCACGGGAAGCCACCACCGCCGAACTCCTCGGGGAACGGGACCCCGCCCCAGCCGGCCGCCACGTAGTCCTTGTAGGCGTCGATGAACCCGGTGGGCGTGGTGACGCTGTTGTCCTCGGCGTGCCAGACGCTGGTCTCGATGTCACCGACCCGGTTGAGCGGGGCGACCTTGTCCTCCATGAACCGGGCGCACTCCTCGAGGATGCTGTGCACCATGTCCGGCTCGGCGTGACCAAACCCCTCGTACGAGGACAGCTCGCCCAGCTTGGCGATGCGGTCCAGCACGAAGCGGATGTCGTCGAGGGGTGCGGTGTAGTCAGCCATGGCATCCGAGCCTACCGAGGGGCCTACCGAGGGGTAACCGGGGCTCCGTGGCAGGCTGCACGGGCCCATGGGACCGACCGACGCCATGCCCCTGACCGTGCACCGCGCCCGGTTCGCCGAGCTCTCCGCCCAGGACCTCTACGCCATCCTGCGGCTCCGCTCCGACGTGTTCGTGGTCGAGCAGGACTGCGTGTTCCTCGACCTCGACGATCGGGACCGCGAGCCCACCGCCGAGCACCTGTGGACCACGGACGAGGCCGGGGTGACCGCCACCCTGCGCCTCCTGCACGACGGTGGCACGACGTGGTCGATCGGCCGGGTCGTGGCCCGTGCCGACGTGCGCAGCCGCGGGGTCGCCGCCCGCCTGCTGCGCGCCGGCCTCGACCGGCTCCGCGAGCTGGGCGCCGAGACCGTCAACATCGGCGCCCAGGCCCAGCTGCGCGATTGGTACGCCCGCTTCGGGTTCGCCCAGTCCGGCCCGCGCTACCTCGAGGACGGCATCCTCCACCTGCCCATGGCGCTCACCCTGGACGAGGACCGATGAGCCTCGTCACCCTCGACAGCGGGATCCTCGCCTGGCTCGCCGAGGACCCGGGCGACGGCCGGTCCAACGCCGGCCTCGTCGTCGACGCGGACGCCGCCACCGCGATCGACACCCTCTGCGTGCCATCCCAGACCGCCGCGTTCGTCGCCGCCATCGAGGAGCTCGGCCTCCGGGTGCGGCGCACCGTCCTCACCGCGTCGACGATCGAGTTCGTCGGCGGCACGGCGATGTTCACCATGTCGGGCATGTACGGGCGCCGTCAGACCAGCGTCCACCTCGACCAGCCACCGACGCCCGACATCTACCGCCGGCTGCTCCCCGACGTGGCCGGCGAGTTCGACGACGAGCTCACCACCAAGCCGGTCAGCCACATCGTGGACGAACGCGTCCAGCTCACGCCGGCGGTCAGCCTGCACCCGTGCGCCGGCGCGCAGGAGGAGAACCTCGTCGCCGTGGTCGATGCCGCCGGCATCTGCTTCGCCGGCGCCATGGCCAGCTTCGGCGTCACGCCGCGCTGCTACCAGGGCGATCCGGCCCGCTGGGCCGACGAGCTCGACCGCATCCTCGAGCTGGCACCGATCATCGTCCCCGGCCACGGCGGCATCGGCGGCGAGGAGGAGGTCCGCGAGCTGCAGGGCTACCTGCGGGCCTGCGTCGCCGCCGACGGCGATCCGGGCGCGATCCCCGCCGGGCCCTGGGACGGCTGGCGCCAGCGGGAGCACGACGAGGTCAACGTGGAGCGCGCCGCCATGCTCGCCCGGGGCGACACCTCGATCCCGCCGTCGATGCTGCGCGCCGCCGGCCTGGCCTGACCCCGGATCCGTTCTGGCCTACTGATTCCCGCGCATGCGGGGGAATCGGTAGGCCAGAACCGAGAGCTCAGACGGTGGGCATCACGACGTAGCGCTCGGCGAGGGTGCCGGCGGGCAGGCCGCCCGCCTCGGCGTTGGCGCCGTTCCACTCCCGCAGCCGGTCCTCGATGCCGTCCGGGTCCGTCATCTGGCTGACGTGGCACAGCAGGGCCTTGATCTTGCGGTCGAAGGTGGCGGTGATGTCGACGAAAGCCTCCTCCGCGCCGGGCACCGCGCCCATGACCCACAGCTCCTCCACGGTCCAGGGCTCGAGGCCCTCGGCCAGCAGCTCGGTGAAGGTGAACGGGTTGCGGGAGTCCGGGTACACGGCGCAGCACGTCGCCTCCCCGCAGGCCAGGTGGTCCGGGTGGTTCCGGTAGACGCTGTCCATGGTGCGCAGCGGCGACTGGGTGACGACGCGGCGGGGTCGGACCTCGCGGATGATGCGGCTGATGTCGCGCCGGAGGTCCAGGGAGACCTCGAGGCGACCGTCGGGGTAGCCGAGGAAGTGGAGGTCCTCGACCCCGACCTGGGTGGCGGCGTTGGTCTGCTCGCCACGGCGGATGCCGGCGATGTCGCCCCGCGGCACGTCGGGGTCGAAGCCACCGGCGTCGCCGTCGGTGAGGATGCAGTACGTCACGTGCGCCCCCGCCGCCGTCCACCGCGCCACCGAGCCGGCGACGCCGAAGTCGACGTCGTCGGGGTGGGCGGTGACGACCAGGACGCGTTCGACTTCGTGATCCTCGAGCACGGCCGCACGATACCGGCGCGGCCCGGAACCGGGCCGGTCGCCCTAGCCTCGGACCATGCCTCTCTTCGGCCGTGACAAGACGACGATGGTCAGCCCCGAGGACGCGATGCCGGGTCGGGACCAGCCCATCCCCGTGTCCGACACCCACGTCGTGCTCGGGACCCCGATGCAGGGTCCGTGGCCCGAGGGCCACGAGGTGCTGTACGTGGCGATGGGCTGCTTCTGGGGTGCCGAGCGCATCTACTGGCAGATCGAGGGCGTGCACTCCACGGCGGCCGGCTACATGGGCGGCTGGACGAAGCACCCCACCTACGAGGAGACGTGCACGGCGATGACCGGGCACACCGAGAGCGTGCAGGTCGTGTACGACCCCAGCGTGGTGGACATCGACGTGCTGCTCGCCGCGTTCTGGGAGAACCACGACCCGACGACGCCGAACCGCCAGGGCAACGACGTCGGCACCCAGTACCGCTCAGCGATCTACCCGACGACCCAGGAGCAGATGGAGGCCGTCCAGGCCTCACGCGAGAAGTACCAGGCCGCGCTCACCGAGCAGGGCTTCGGGGAGATCTCGACGGAGATCGCACCGGCCGAGGAGGCCGGCGACGGCGTCTTCTACTACGCCGAGGACTACCACCAGCAGTACCTGCACAAGAACCCCCGGGGCTACTGCAACCACGGGTTCTGCCAGGTCAGCTACTCCTGATGCGTTCCTGACGCGCAGATCGACCGCTGGCGGTCGATCTGCGCGCAGGGAACCGAGCTGGCTAACCGACGTTGGCGATGCCGCCGTCGACGACGATGGTCTCGCCGCAGAGGTAGCTGCCGCCGCGACCGGCGAGGAACAGCGCGGCGCCGGCCATGTCGTCGGGGCGACCGATGCGGCGCATCGGCACGCCGCTGGCGACCATCTCCTTGCCCTCGTCGCTGCCCAGGGCGAAGGCCATCATCTTGGACTCGAACGGTCCGGGGGCGATGGCGTTGACGTTGACGTGGTCGCGGACGAGGTTCTTGGCCAGGTGGCGGGTGAGGGCGAGGATGCCGGCCTTGGTCGTGCTGTACGCGTAGGTCTCCATGGCCGGGGTGCGAATGCCGTCGATGGAGCCGATGTTGATGACCCGGCTCGGGTCGTCTTCGGTGCCCGCGGCCCGGAGCTCGGGCAGCAGCGCCTGGGTCAGCAGGAACGCGCCCTTCACGTTGATGTTGAACAGCTTGTCGAAGGCCGACTCGGGGTACTCGTCGAGCGGCTCACCCCACGTGGCGCCGGCGTTGTTGACCAGCACGTGCAGCGTGCCGCCGGTGCGCTCCCGCACCGCGGCGGCGAGGGCGTCGACACCCTCCTGGGTGGACAGGTCGGCCGGGACCGACGTGCACGAGCCGCCGCCCTCGAGGGCGTCGAGCTCGGCGGCGGTGGCGTCGCACGCGTCGGCCTTGCGAGCCGAGATGATCACGTGCGCCCCGGCCTCCACGAAGCCCTGGGCGATCATGGCGCCGATGCCCCGGCTGCCGCCGGTCACCACCACCTGCTTGCCCTCGACACCGAACAGACGATCCAGCACAGCAGTCATGGCCGGCAACCTACACAGGGGTGGTTGCACGAACTTGACCGGTCGGTCAGGCTGCGCGGCCGCAACCGATCCCGACCGAAGGACCAACCGATGATCCGCCTGAGCGTGCTGTACCCCAAGACCGACGGTGCCGAGTTCGACCACGACTACTACCGGGACTCCCACGTCCCGCTGGCGTGCAAGACCTGGGGCATCGACGCCTCGAACGCACAGATCGACAAGGGCGTCGACGGCCCCTACGAGGCCGCCGTGCACTTCACGTTCGACTCCCTCGAGGCGCTCGGCGCGGCCATGGGCGGCGAGGGGACCGGCGCGGTCATCGCCGACGTGGCGAACTACACCTCGATCCAGCCGGTCATGCAGACCAGCGAGATCGTCAGCTAGTCGGTCTTGCGCTGCGGGCGCCCGGTGGCCAGGTAGCAGACGCGGCCGGCGATGTTGACCGCGTGGTCGCCGAGGCGCTCGTAGTACCGACCGACGAGGGCGG
>DMTU01000113.1:10545-14413 GCA_003476595.1 Acidimicrobiaceae bacterium
GACGAGGGCGGCGCTGCTCACGTCCTCGCCGGTGAGCTGCTCGGCGGCCTCGTCGACGAAGCGACGGTGGATGGCGTCGAGCTCGTCGTCGGTGCGGTCGAGCTCCGCGGCAGCCTCACCGTCGTGGTCCCGGAACGCATCGGCGCACCGGCGCCACATGTCGCCGGCGATGTCGCCCATGTCCTGCACGGCGCCGCGCAGCGGAGGCGTGAGCGCACGACCGAACCCGCGTGCCGCCTCAGCCGCCACGTGCTCGGCCAGGTCGCCGCTGCGCTCGAGCTCGGGCACGATGCGCGACACCGTCATCAGGAAGCGGAAGTCGCGGGCGACGGGCGACTCGAGCAGCAGCTGCTGCTCGACCGACTGCTCGATCTGGTACTCGAGGTCGTCGATCATCTCGTCGCGGGCGATGAGCCGCTTGGCCGCCTCGGCGTCGTCGGCGAGCAGCACGGTGGTGGCGCCGGCGATGCCCTCGATGACCATGCCGAACTGGCGCATGACCAGGCGCTCGATCTCCTCGAGGTGCGCGCTGAAGCTCACACGGACGTGGCCGGGCTGTTCGGTCATCCCCTGACCGTACCCAGGACACCCGCATTCCGGGGGGACCGACCGCTCATCAGCGTCGACGAGGTCGGGTAGGTGGTGGGCACGACCCGACCGAGGAGGACGACATGGCCAAGGACCACGGCTCGAGCATCAAGGACGACGAGCAGTACGAGGCGCTCCGTGACGACGGCATGAGCAAGGAGAAGGCCGCTCGCATCGCCAACTCCGACCGCTCCAGCACCGGGGCGAAGGGCGGCTCGTCGCCCGCGTACGAGGACTGGAGCAAGGACGACCTGTACGACAAGGCCAAGGAGGTGGGCATCGACGGTCGCTCGGACATGAGCAAGGACGAGCTGATCGAGGCCCTGCGCAACCACTGACCGGCTACCGACCCGGCCGGCGGTAGGCGGCAGCCGTCGGCTTGAGGGGCCGGGCGTACCAGAGCGGTCGGCGCAGGTCGCCCGCCGCCGGCCGGGTCATGGCCATCCACTCGAGGTAGGCCTCGCGGGACTTGGCCGTGTCGGCGACGACGTCGCCGTACTCGTCGTCGCCCTCGGCGGGTGTGACGTCGACCTTCTGGTGCCAGCACTGCATCCCCGAGATGGGGTCGGGCTGCACGCAGAAGGTGGCGTTCTGGTGGACGCCCGTGTCGTTCCACCAGATGCGCTCGGTGTCGGGGTCGCTCGACTCGTAGGGCTGGTTGCCGTGCTCGCGGGCCAGCTTCCACGTGGACCCGTCGTGCTCGATGCGTGCCTTCCCCGCGCCCCACGACCGGGCCTTGTCCTCGTCGAGGCGCCAACGACCCATGTGGTGCGAGGCGGCGACCACACCGGGCCGGATGCCCTCGGTGCGCCACGCCGTGATGACGAAGTGGCCGATGCGGGTGCTGACCCGCACGAGGCCGCCCTCCTCGATGCCGAGCGCCTCGGCGTCCTCGGGGTGGATCCACAGCGGGTGGCGGTGGCTGATCTCGTTCAACCACTTGGAGTTCGCCGAGCGGGTGTGGATCAGGGTCGGGATGCGGAACGTCGGCAGCAGGATCCGCTCGGTGCCGGCCAGGTCGAGGTCCTCCCAGTGGACCTGGGAGGGGATCCACTTCGGCGTGGCGTACTCGGGCCAGCCCCAGTCGGCGAGCGTGGTGGAGAACAGCTCGAGCTTCTTCGACGGCGTGGGGAAGCCCTCCTTGGCCTCGCCGTCGATCTCGACGGCCGGTGAGCCGTCACCCAGCGGCGCCAGCGCCAGACCGTCGAGCTCGTCGAGGTCACCGGACCAGGCGCCGGCGGTGCCCGGCTTGCGGTACACGCCCTCCTCGTCGACCGTGCAACCCGCCAGGTCACCGGGGTCGACCGGTCGCTCGTAGGGCTCGTAGGGATCGGTGGGGACGGCGTAGGCGCCCCGGTCGCGCATGTACTCCAACGGCGTCTGGCCCACGTCTGACGCTGCCTTCGCCAGACCCGGCACGCTGTCGGTGAACATCCGCTCGTAGTACTCGTCGACCGTCACCGGCTCCCCCGGGCGTGCCTCGCTCTCGAACCACGTGCGGATGCCGAGGGAGCCGTCGGGGTCGATCCGCCACGACAGGTCGATCCAGAGCTCGTTCTCCTCCCACACCTCGCCCGGGTTGTACTCGAAGCTTCGGGTGCCGGGGGGCAGCTCGCCGCCGTTGCGGATCTCGGCGAAGCGCCGGAACGCGGACTGGCGGAAGCCGATCCAGCGGCCGGCGTGGGTCTCGTAGCTGTGGACGTCGTGGCGCTCGACCGACACGCCCATCGGCAGCACGTAGTCGGCGAACCACGCCGTCTCCGACCACGTCGGCGTGAGCGCGACGTGGCAGCGGACCTTGTCGGTGTCGGTGAGCGCCTCCATCCACGTGAACCCGTCCGGGTTCGTCCAGATCGGGTTGTAGACCCGGGAGAAGTACACCTCCAGCGAACCCCGACCCTCCTTGAGGAAGTGGGGCAGCAGGATCGACATCTCGTGGTAGCTGAGGGGGTACTCGGCCGGCCACTCCAGCTCGTTCCAGCGCGGGATCGTCGGCGCACCGATGGGCGCCGCCGGCTTGAACTTGTTCATGCCGTTGCCGGCGGTGCCGCCCTTGGTGGCCACCGAGCCGGTGAGCACGTTGAGGAAGAACAGGCAGCGGGCCACCTGCCAGCCGCCCAGGTGACCGGCACCCGCGGCGCGCCAGTTGTGCGAGGCGAACTTCGTCGGGTGGGCGCCGATGAGCTCGGCCAAGTCCCGGATGGTCCCGGCGTCGATCGCGGTCTTCTGCTCGGCCGCCTCGGGTGTGTACTCGGCGTACTCGTCGAGCAGCGCCGAGCGCACCGACGCCCACTCGACCGGCAGGTCGGGCCGGGTGCGCCGCAGGTAGGTCTCCCAGTTCGTCCAACGGCGGACGAACTCCTCGTTCCACGTGCCGTCTGCGATGAGCAGTCGGGCGATCGCCAGCAACAGGTACGCCTCGGTCCCGGGCCACGGGGCCAGCCAGAAGTCGGCCTTGGCGCCGGTGTTGGACAGGCGCGGGTCGACGCAGATGACCTTGGCCCCCTTGGCCTGGGCCTCCATGATCCGCTGGGCGTGCGGATTGAAGTAGTGGCCGGCCTCGAGGTGCGCGGAGATGAGGAAGATCACCTCGGCGTTGGCGAAGTCCGACGAGGGCCGGTCGTGGCCCATCCAGGACTGGTAGCCGATGCGGGCGTTGGACGAGCAGATGTTGGTGTGGGAGTTGTGGCCGTCGACGCCCCACGCCTTCAGGACCCGATCGGTGTAGCCGTCCTCGCCCGGTCGACCCACGTGGTACATGATCTCGTTGTGGCGGTCCTCGACGATCGCCTGGCGGATGCGGGCGCCGATCTCGTCGAGCGCCTGGTCCCAGGAGATCCGCTCCCACCGGCCCTCGCCGCGCTCGCCCACCCGCTTCATCGGGTGCAGGATCCGCTCGGGGTCGTAGACCTGGTTGAGGGTGGCCGGACCCTTCGCGCAGTTCCGACCGCGGCTGCCCGGGTGCTCCGGGTTGCCCTCGATCTTGCGGATCTCCCCGGTCTCCTGGTCGAAGTACGCCACCAGGCCGCACCCCGCCTCGCAGTTGAAGCAGGTCGTGGGCACGAGCGTGTACTTGCGCTCGAGCTTCTCGGGCCAGGCCTTGGCGTCGAGCTCCCGCCAGTCGTGCCACTGCTCGTGCGGGGGGTAGCTGTGCAGCTCGGTCATGGGGGTTCCCGTTCAGGAGAGGGGGACGGACTGGCCGGCCCGGACGAAGGCGTCCTCGTAGGCGAACATGCCGACGAGGGCGGCGAGCCCGCCCAGCGCGACGAGGGCAGGGGCG
>DMTU01000113.1:14524-17415 GCA_003476595.1 Acidimicrobiaceae bacterium
GCGACGAGGGCAGGGGCGTCGACGTCGGCGGCGAGCGCCACGGTGGTGAGCACGAAGGGCACCAGCAGACCGAGGACCACGCCGCCCCACCAGAACTGCCTGGCCCAGGCGCCGCGGGTCATGGCGTGCACGGCCAGCTCGACGTGGCGGCTGCCGTGCGAGGTGAGCTCGACGGCCAGCAGCGCTGCCGTGGCGAGCACACCCCCGAGGAGCACCCAGCGGATGGTCGTGGGGGCCGGGACGTCCATGAAGACGTCGAGCACGGCGTAGACCGCACCGCCGGCAGTGACCGCCTGGGCCAGCAGCACCGGCAGCAGCAGCGGTGTCTGCCACAGGTCGCGCCCCTCGCACTGACCGAAGAGGTAGGCGGTGTAGCCGGCCGTCCCCGCCGCGCCGAGGGCGGCGAACGGAGCCAGGTAGGGCAGCACGTCGGTCTGGTCGGCGACGCCGGCGAGGAACCACGCCCCCGACACCACGGCGAACGCCATGAGCACGTAGGCGCCCTTGACCAGCCATGACGACCAGTTGCCGCGGGTCAGCAGGTAGTGGAACCGGGTCGGCTGCTTGAGGTCGGTGACGAGCAGGAAGCCGGTGGCCGCCAGGAACACGCCGGCCACCATGGGCGGCACCACGCCGACGGCGGCCTGGACGTCCTCGTGACCGAGCAGCACGAGCAGCGCGGCGACCGCCATGACGCCGGCGGCGACGGCCTTGGTGACCAGGTAGCCCGAGACCCGCGACTTCCAGGTCATGTGGTGGGCGGTGGTGTAGGCGGTGCGGCCGACCACGCCGGCTTCGTCGGTGGGCTTGCTGCCGAGCGCCACGGGGACCGTGGGATGGCTCGGCGTCGTCTCGGCCCAGACCATCCCGTCGTTCGCGATGGCGGTCCGGGTCGGGTCGAGCGAGGCCTGGTCCGCGCCCCGGTAGAAGACCTTGGGCTTGGTGTTCTGCTCCGGCGCCCGCACGGCCACGTCGTCACGGGCGACGATGCGGCTGATCTTGGACGTCGGGTCGTCCAGGTCGCCGATGGTGATGGCCTGCGTCGGGCAGACGATCTGGCAGGACGGTTCCAGGCCCACCTCCAGCCGGTGGTTGCACATGTTGCACTTGTGCGCGGTGTTCGTCTCCGGGTTGATGTACAGCGCGTCGTAGGGGCACGCGTTCATGCACGACTTGCACCCGATGCAGTTCGAGTCGTCGAAGTCGACGACACCCTTGTCGTCTCGGTAGAGCGCCGAGGTGGGGCAGATCTTCATGCACGGCGCGTCGTCGCACTGGTTGCACCGCATCACGCTGAACTTCCGGGCCACGTCCGGGAACGTGCCGGTCTCGATGTACTTCACCCAGGTCCGGTTCACGCCGAGCGGCACGTCGTGCTCGCTCTTGCAGGCGACGGTGCAGGCGTGGCACCCGATGCAGCTGTCGCTGTCGAGCAGGAAGCCGAGTCGGGTCATGCGGGAGCAACCGCCCGCCGGTCGCTCACGGTCCCAGGCCGGATCGCTGACACCACGTCGTCCCCCGTCGGTCGTCGTCGGCGTGACCACCGTCACTCGCCAGGGCGAATGTACGGTCTTTCGGTGGTGCGGTCAACCAGTGCCGCTGCGGGGACGGCCCGGTGCCCGGTGACGTTGGCCTCTGGGCGGGGATCGTGGGTCGGCGCACGGTGCCGACATGGCTGCACACTCCCCCAGGGGGCAGCGGCCCGACGGCCAGCGCGCCGGCGCCACGGTGGTGGTCGCCGTCCTCGCCGCCACGATGGCCCTCGCTGCACCTGCGATGGCGAACGACACCGAACCGGGCCCGCCGCCGGCCGTCGAGCCGGTGGTGGTGACCCTGGCGGGCACCCCCATCGACGACGAAGGCGGGCACCGGGTCGAGGGTTGCACCATCGCCGTGGGCGTCACCGGCCTCGGCGCAGAGGCCTCGGTCCCCGTCGAGGTGCACGTCGCCGCCGTGGCCCCGACCGTGCCCGAAGGCACCTCCCTCACCATCCTCGAACAGTTCTGGACGGCCTCGGGCCCGACCTCCACCACGGACGTCGACCTGACCGAACTGGTGACCGAGCTCGAGCCGAGGAGCAACGGGTACCGGCTGTCGATCGCGGTGTCGGTCGACGGCACGGCGATCGGCGCCAAGCAGGTCTGGCTCGCCTGCGGCGCACCCCAGGACGGCCACCCCAACCGCATCGTGTTCGAGGTGCGGTGGCTGGACGTCGACGGACAGCCCTTCGAGCCCCCGCTCGACACCGCCATGGCCCCCGGATGGCGCGACCCCTTTGCGATCGAGGCCGCGAGCATCCGCGGCACGGCTCGCTGCACCATCCCTGCGGGCAGCGAGCAGCTGGTGTGCGAGTACGACAACCCCGATCACGGATCGAAGCCGGGACTCGTCGTCCCCGGCGGCCGGCACCACACCTACGACGTGGCCCAGCTCGGGCTCCCGGGCCGCTGGGCCGTCGACGCGTCGACCGTCGGCACCTTCGTCGGACGGGAGACCTGCGGCACCGGCGGGTGCGGCGGCGACGGTGGCTCGGGCGGGCACGAGGGCGACACCGGCGGGTGCGACGGGCACGAGGGCGATGGACACGAGGAGGCGGCAGCTTCGGTGAACGTCGCCGCGGACGAGACCACGTCGGCGTGCACCCACGGTCGTCAACCGGTACCTCGGCCCGCCGCCGCCAGCGTCGATCCCGACGACCACGACGACGACCACCACGACCACCACGACCACGACCCCGACCACGACGACCCCGACCACGTCCCCGGCCGCGGTCCCGACGACCGGTCCCCCGTCGGTCCTCCCGGACGACGCGACCGCGACCGATCCACCCGCGACCGCACCCCTCGGCTCGACGTCGTTGCCGAGGACCGGTGCGCCCACCGCCGGTCTGG
>DMTU01000113.1:17536-19294 GCA_003476595.1 Acidimicrobiaceae bacterium
GGTCTGGCGCTCCTCGGCGCGGCGCTCGTGGTCTCGGGCATGGCGATGCGCGTGCGTGACCTGACCGCTCGAGACGACCCCACAGAGGAACGGAGATGACCATGACGACCCGAAGAGGAACCTTGATCGCAACCATCGCGGTGGTGGCGCTGAGCTACGGCACCGTCGCCTGCAGTGACGACGACGCCACGTCGTCGGACACCACGGAGACGACGTCGGCGGTGGAGGCCGAGGAGACCCCGTCCACCGAACGGGATCGCGACCGCGACCGAGACCGCATCCAGGACGCGGCCATGGCCACCGTCGCGGCCTGCCAGAACGACCAGGACCGCCTGCGCGACCAGGTGTCCGACCAGCTGCGCGACCAGCTGCAGGACCGCCTGCGGGACCAGACCTGCCTGCTCGAGGACGCCGAGGACGTGACGGTCCTCGACGAGGACATCGAGATCGACGGTGACCGCGCCACGGTCCGGGTCACGTTCCGGAACCGGAACCAGGGCGAGGACCAGGGTCCCCAGCAGCACACCTGGCACTTCCGCTGGACCGAGGAGGGCGGCTGGCTCCTCGACGAGCTGGACCCGCTCTTCGAGGAGGGCTGAGCCCCAGCAGGGCACCGGAGCCGGCGCTGGGTCGCCGGCTCGATCGGTGGCAGAATCTGGCAACACCCATTACCAGAGGATCGCCACCATGCCTGACGCACTGATCATCGACGCTGTCCGCACGCCCCGCGGCATCGGCAAGCAGGGGAAGGGCGCCCTCGCCCACCTGCACCCCCAGCACCTCGGCCGCACCGTGCTCGAGGCGCTGGTGGACCGCAACGGCTTCGACACCGCCGACGTGGACGACGTGGTCTGGGGCACCAGCGCGCAGTCCGGCCCCCAGGGCGGCGACATCGGCCGCATGTCGGCGCTCGACGCGGGCTACGACATCAAGGCCAGCGGCGTGACCCTCGACCGCTTCTGCGGCTCGGGCATCACGGCCAACAACATCGCCGCCCACGGGATCATGGCCGGCATGGACGACCTCGTCGTGGCCGGCGGCACCGAGATGATGTCCATCAAGCACAAGGGCATGCTCCCCATGGGTGCCGGCAACGCCCACCTCCAGGAGCTGCACCCGCAGTCGCACCAGGGCGTGTGCGCCGACGCGATCGCCACCCTCGAGGGGATCGGCCGCGAGGACCTCGACGCCCACGCGGTCGAGTCCCAGCGCCGCGCCGCCGCGGCCATCGCCGAGGGCCGCTTCGACCGGAGCCTCATCACCGTCAAGAACCTCGACGGGTCGATCGCGCTCGACCACGAGGAGTTCCCCCGCCCGCAGACGACGATGGAGTCCCTCGCCCAGCTGGCCCCGAGCTTCCCGGCGATCGCCGACTACAGCCACGAGGGCAACCCGACCTTCCGCGAGCTGATCAACCAGAAGTACCCGGACCTCGACATCGCCCACGTCCACCACGCCGGCAACTCCTCGGGCGTGGTCGACGGCGCCGCCGCGATCCTGTGGGCCAGCCCCGACTACGCCAAGGCCCACGGCCTGACGCCGCGTGCCCGCGTCGTGGCCACCGCCACCGTCGGCGACGACCCCACCCTCATGCTGAACGCCCCGGTGCCCGCCGCCCGCAAGGTGCTGGCCAAGGCCGGCATGACGGTGGACGACATCGACCTGTTCGAGGTCAACGAGGCCTTCGCCGTGGTGTCCGAGAAGTTCCAGCGCGACCTCGACCTCGACCGCGACAAGGTCAACGTCAACGGCGGCGCC
>DMTU01000113.1:19491-19665 GCA_003476595.1 Acidimicrobiaceae bacterium
ACCGTGCTCGACGAGCTCGAGCGTCGCGACGGCCAGTTCGGCCTCATCACGATGTGCACCGGCGGCGGCATGGCCCCCGCCATCATCATCGAGCGCGTCTGAGCCACCTCGGGCCTACGGCTCCATGACCACCCAACCCCGCCGCTGCAGCTCGGCGGCGAGGGCCTCGTCGGG
>DMTU01000113.1:19905-20123 GCA_003476595.1 Acidimicrobiaceae bacterium
TCGGCGGCGAGGGCCTCGTCGGGCATCTGGCGCAGCGCCGCGAGGCGCTGCGCCTCCCGACGGTCGTAGCGGTCGCTCGACACCGCCACGCGCGGCGCCTCGTCCGGCGGCGCCGCCCCCGCCTCGGCCTCGGCCTCCAGCCGAGCGATCAGCGCGTCGGCCTCGTCCCTCGTGAACCTCCCGCCGGCCTGGCGCTGCGTCAGCCCGAGGGGCCCGCG
>DMTU01000334.1:0-180 GCA_003476595.1 Acidimicrobiaceae bacterium
CGTGCTGGTGCTCGAGGACCTCGAGGACGACGCCGACGTCGTCGAGATCGTGCAGCGCTTCGCCGATGCGCTCCGCGAGCCGGTCGCCGTGGGGGCGAACCTCGTGCGCGTCGGGATGAGCGGCGGGATCGTGGTCGTGGACGAGGACCTCGGCGACCGCGACGTGCTGAGCGAGGCCGA
>DMTU01000334.1:303-2717 GCA_003476595.1 Acidimicrobiaceae bacterium
ACGCCGCGCTCTACCGGGCCAAGCAGGTCGGGCGGGGCCGCTTCGAGATCTTCGACCGGGACCTGCGCCACGAGGTGCTCGTCCGGTACCGCCGGGAGGCGGAGCTGCACGAGGCATTCGAGCGAGAGGAGTTCGTCGCCCACTTCCAGGTCGAGGTCGATCTGCGCACCGGTGCGCCGGTCGGGGCCGAAGCGCTGTGCCGCTGGGCGCACCCGGGCGAGGGCCTCCTCCTGCCGGGGGAGTTCCTCCACGTGGTCGAGGAGATCGGCGCGATCCACGAGCTGGGCGATCTGATGCGCGAGCAGGCGGTCGCCGCGCTCGCCGACGCCCGTGCCCGCGGGCGGTTCACGGGCTGCTGGGTGAGCGTGAACGTGGCGGCCGCCGAGCTGCTCGGCTCGGGGTTCGTCGGGCGGGTCATGGAGACCTTGGAGCGCCACGACCTGCCGCCCGAGTCGCTCTGCCTGGAGCTCACCGAGTCGTCGCTGGCCTCGGACCCCGACTCGGCCGTCCGCATCGTCGGGGAGCTGCGCGACCACGGGGTCGCGTTCGCGGTGGACGACTTCGGCACCGGCTACGCGTCGCTCTCCTACCTCGACCGCTTCTCCCCGGAGTTCGTCAAGATCGACCGGGTGTTCATCGATGGCATGCTCACGGACGCCCGCCGGTTGGCCCTCGTGCGCTCGGCCATCGACATCGCCCACACCTTCGGCGCCGTCACCGTCGCCGAGGGCGTCGAGTCCGACGCCCAACGGCAACGGCTGCGGGAGCTGGGCTGCGACCTCGTCCAGGGCCACCTCGTCGGCCGGCCCCGGCCCGAGATCGTCGGTGACTAGGAGGGCGAGGCGGGCTGGTCGAGCAGCTCGGCCAGGAGGGCCTGGGCTCGCCGGTCGATGTCGTCGACGATGGGCCGGACCTCCTCCACCGGCTTGCCGGCCGGGTCGGTGAGGTCCCAGTCCAGGTAGCGCTTGCCGGGGAAGATCGGGCAGGCGTCGCCGCAGCCCATGGTGATGATCACGTCGGCGGCTCGGGCGGCCTCGTCGGTGAGGGGCTTGGGGAACTCCTTGCTGACGTCGTGGCCCCGTTCGGTGAGGATCTCGGCGACGGCCGGGTTGATGTCGTCCCCCGGAGCAGACCCGGCGGAGCGGACCGTCACGCGACCCTGGCCGTGGTGGTCGAGCAGGATCCGGGCGGCGACGGAGCGGCCGGCGTTGTGGGTGCAGACGACGAGGATCTCGGGCGTGTCGTTCATGGGGTGGTGGTCTCCGGGTAGAAGCGGCGACGCGCCCAGAGGGCGACGTAGACGAGGCCGACGAGGACGGGGACTTCGATGAGGGGGCCGACGACGCCGGCGAGGGCTTGGCCGGAGGTGACGCCGAAGACGCCGATGGCGACGGCGATGGCGAGCTCGAAGTTGTTGCCGGCGGCGGTGAAGGCGACCGTGGTGTTGCGGTCGTAGGGCAGGCCCATCTTCAGGCCGATGGCGAACGACGACCCCCACATCAGCGCGAAGTACACGAGCAGCGGCAGCGCGATGCGGGCCACGTCGAGCGGCTCGGAGGTGATCGCCTCGCCCTGGAGGGCGAAGAGGACCACGATGGTGAACAGCAGGCCGTAGAGCGCCACCGGGCCGATGCGGGGCAGGAAGGTGTTCTCGTACCAGTCGGTGCCCTTGCGACCCTCTCCGACGCGGCGGGTGAGGTAGCCGGCCAGCAGCGGGACGCCGAGGAAGATGAGCACCGACTTGGCGATCTCCCAGATCGACACGTCGAGGGCGGCCTGGTCGAGGCCGAGCCACTGGGGGAGCAGCTCGAGGTAGAAGTAGCCGAGCAGCGAGTAGGCCACGATCTGGAACAGCGAGTTCACCGCGACCAGGAACGTCGCCGCCTCCCGGTTGCCGCAGGCCAGGTCGTTCCAGATCAGGACCATGGCGATGCAGCGGGCCAGGCCGACGATGATGAGCCCGGTCCGGTACTCGGGCAGGTCCGGCAGCATGAGCCAGGCGAGGGCGAACATCAGCGCCGGGCCGATCACCCAGTTCAGGACCAGGGACAGGCCGAGCATGCGCCGATCGGCGGTGACCTCGCCGAGGCGCGAGTACCGGACCTTCGCCAGCACCGGGTACATCATCAGCAGCAGGCCGAGGGCGATCGGCAGGGAGACGGTGTCGATCTTGACCCGGTCGAGGGTGTCGTCGAGCCCGGGGAAGAGTCGGCCGAGCCCGATGCCGAGGGCCATCGCCGCGCCGATCCACAGCGGGAGGAACCGGTCGAGCGTCGACAGCTTCTCGATGACCGGGGCGTCTTCGGGCTGGACTTCGGTGACGACGGTCATGCGCACGGCCTCCGTCGCTCGCCCGGGGTGGGGCAGCACGAGGTGACCGAACCGATCGCGCCGGCCAGGTCCTCGAGGGCACG
>DMTU01000334.1:2892-3354 GCA_003476595.1 Acidimicrobiaceae bacterium
AGGGGCTGGGCGATGCCGATCTCCTCGGCGAGGTGGCACACGCACAGCTCCTCGCACGACAGCAGCTCGACGATGCGCCACCGGCGTGGCTCGGCCAGCGCCTTCAGCACGTCAGCCCGGACGTCCGGGATCACATCAACGGTCATGCACATACATTACGGCTGATGTGAGGGGTCGGACGCCCGATCGGCCGGTCGTTTGCCCAGGCGCTCCGATCAGTTCACCTCCGGTCCACCTGGGCTCGGTCTGGCGTCAAGGTCGGCTTCCTACGGTCGCTGACAACACAAGAAATCCCCGTTCCCCTCGCATGGAGGAAATCCCCTTGATCCGCAACCGACGCTGGGCATCGATGCTCGCCCTGCTGCTTCCCTTCGCCCTCTTCGCCGCTGCGTGCGGCGATGACGACGACACCGATGCCGCCACCGACGACACGGCGGCGGACACCGACACCGACACCGACAC
>DMTU01000334.1:3469-6686 GCA_003476595.1 Acidimicrobiaceae bacterium
CGACACCGACACCGACACCGACGAAGGTGGCGACCTGTCCGGGACGATCGTGGTGAGCGGTTCGTCCACGGTGGAGCCGATCTCCATCGCCGTGGCCGAGCGCTTCGCCGAGGCCAACCCGGGCGTGGACATCTCCGTCGACGGTCCCGGTACCGGCGACGGCTTCGAGCTGTTCTGCCAGGGCGAGACCGACATCAACGACGCCTCGTCCAAGGTCAAGGACGAGCAGATCGCCCAGTGCGAGGAGAACGGCGTCGAGTTCGTCGAGCTCCAGATCGGCAACGACGGCATCGCGATGATGACCAACACCGCCAACGAGGCCGTGAGCTGCCTCACCCTGGCCGACATCTACGCCCTCGTCGGCCCCGAGTCCCAGGGCTTCGGCAACTGGAGCGACGCCCAGGACCTGGCCACCGAGCTCGGCTCGGACACCGAGCTGCCCGACGCCCCCCTCGACGTCACCGGCCCCGGTGAGGAGTCCGGCACCTACGCCTCCTTCGTGGAGCTGGTGATCGAGGAGTTCAACGAGGACCGCGACCAGAACGCGGAGACCCGCCCGGACTACCAGGCCTCGGCCGACGACAACGTCATCATCCAGGGCATCCAGGGCTCCGACACCAGCTTCGGCTGGGTCGGCTTCGCCTTCGCCCGTGAGGCCGAGGGCGTCAAGGTCCTCGAGGTCGACGGCGGCGACGGCTGCATCGCCCCCACCGACGAGACCATCGCCGACAACTCCTACCCGGTGTCCCGGCCGCTGTTCATCTACGTGAACCCGGCCAAGGCCGAGGAGAACCCGGCGCTGGCCGCCTTCGTGGACTTCTACCTGAACGACGCCATCGACTCGGTGTCCGAGGTCGGCTACGTCGACCTCGCCGACGAGGACCTGTCCAGCACCGTCGAGCGCTGGGACGCCCGCACCACCGGCGCCGCCTGACCCACCAGGCACACCCCTCCACCTCACAGGGGCGGATCGGCCGGCCCGGAACCTCCCCCTCCGGGCCGGCCAGTTCGCACCCACGACCGCCGCACGCACCACCCCCGACAGGCGCCCCATGACCTCCTTGGCGAGCAACCCGACGAGCTACTCGCTCGAGGACTTCCACGGCTCCCGCTCCCGGATGCGCAAGGAGCGGATCGTGCGAGCGGTCCTGTTCGTGGCCGCATCCACCTCCATCGTGATCTCGGTCGCCATCGTGGCGTCGCTGATCGGCGAGGCCTGGACCTTCGTCAGCCAGGTCGAGCTCGCCGCCCTCTGGACCGACGGCTGGTTCCCGCGGCGCGGCATGTACGACGTCAAGACCCTCGTCAGCGGCAGCCTCATCGTCACCGTCATCGCGATGGCGGTGGCCGGTCCGCTCGGCCTCGGCGCCGCCGTCTACCTCTCCGAGTACGCCCCCGCCGCCGTCCGCAAGGTGGTCAAGCCGGCGCTCGAGATCCTGGCCGGCATCCCGTCGGTGGTGCTGGGCTTCTTCGCCCTGACCTTCCTGTCCCCGGTGATCGTCCAGCGACTCAACGACGAGGCGACGCAGTTCAACATCGCGGCGGCCGGCATCGGTGTGGGCATCCTCACGATCCCGCTGGTCGCGTCCATCTCCGAGGACGCGATGCGCTCGGTGCCGATGGCGCTGCGCGAGGCCTCCTACGGGCTCGGTGCGCGGAAGATCACGACGACGGTCCGGGTGGTGATCCCGGCTGCGGTGTCGGGTCTGGTCGCCGCGTTCATCGTGGCGGTGTCCCGGGCGATCGGGGAGACCATGGTCGTGTTCATCGCGGCGGGCGCGACCGGCGGGTCGCTGTTCAGCACCGATCCGTTCAAGCCCGGTCAGACCATGACCGCGGCCATCGCCTCCCAGGCGGCCGGCACCGACCAGGTGCGCGGTGCCGGGCTCACCTTCCAGAGCCTGTTCTTCGTCGGGATGCTGCTCTTCCTCGTCACGCTCGTCCTCAACGTGCTCGCCAGCCGGTTCGTCCGCCGCGTGCGCCAGGCCTACTAGGAGCTCGACGATGGCACTCACGACCCCAGCGAGCCTCGGGGGCGGCATCGCCGCCGAGCAGGTCCGGCGCCAGCTCACCGGCAACCGGAGCGACGTCTCCGGCAAGGTGTTCCAGGCGATCCTGATCGCCGCGCTGGCCACCTCCATCGTGATCCTCGGCGTCCTGGTCTACGACGTGGCCCAGACCGGCAGCGGCACGCTCACCGGGCGGCTCGGCAACTTCCTCCAGGGGAGCCTGCGCTCGCAGGCCGAGGCCTCCGGGATCCTGCAGGGCCTGCGGGGCACCTTCTTCATCGGCGTGTTCACCGTCGTGGTGGCCTTCCCCGTCGGGATCGCCTCGGCGATCTACCTCGAGGAGTACGCGCAGTCGACCCGGCTCACCCGGTTCATCGACGTGAGCATCCGGAACCTGGCTGGGGTGCCCTCGGTGGTCTACGGCATCCTCGGCCTCGCGATCTTCGTCAAGGCGCTCGAGAGCTTCACCGGACCAGACGCCCAGGGTCGATCGGTCATCTCCGCCGGCCTCACGCTGGCGATCCTGGTGCTGCCCATCGTGATCATCACCAGCGCCGAGGCCCTGCGCGCCGTGCCCGCCGAGCTGCGGGAGGCCGCCTACGGGGTGGGCGCCACCACGTGGGAGGTCACCAAGCACCACGTGATCCCCTACGCCGCCCCCGGGATCCTCACCGGCACCGTCCTCGCCCTCGCCCGTGCGCTCGGCGAGGCCGCGCCGCTCATCCTCGTCGGCGCGGTGACGGGCTTCCTGTCCGGCGGGACCGGGATGTCGCTCGACAGCCTCGATGAGCGCTTCACGGCGATGCCGATCGTGATCACCACCTGGGCCGGCCGGCCCGGGCCCGAGTGGGAGCAGGCGACGGCGGCGGCCATCGTCGTGCTCCTCGCCGTGGTCCTCGCCGCCAACGCCATCGCCATCCTCCTGCGCAACCGCTACGAGAAGAAGAGGGGCTGACATGCCCGACAACCTGACCCGAGAGGTCCGCCTCATGGCCGAGAACGGATCCCCCGCGCACCGGACGGCGCCTGCACCGCCCCGGGTCCCGCAGCAGGCGGTGTTCGACGTCTCCGACGTGTCCGTGTACTACGGGGACTTCCGCGCCGTGCGCGACGTCTCGCTGGACGTGCGCCAGCACGAGATCACGGCGTTCATCGGTCCGTCGGGGTGTGGGAAGTCGACGATGCTGCGGTGCTTCAACCGGATGAAC
>DMTU01000271.1:0-244 GCA_003476595.1 Acidimicrobiaceae bacterium
CCGTGGTCGCCTTGGCGAGGCTGCGCTCGGCTGCGTTCAGCTCTCGACGCAGCGTCGACGGCGAGGTGCTCCGCTGGGCGGGCGCAGCGGCCGCCGGCGCGGCCTTGGATCCGCTCGGCGCCTTGGCCTCCGTCTTGCCCTTGGCCCGGTTCGTCCGGCGCGATTCGAGGTAGGTGGCGAGGCCCCCGGGCCGGCGGGCCGCCCCGCCCTTGCCGTCGATGACCAGCACGTCGGCCACGGTGCG
>DMTU01000271.1:517-1359 GCA_003476595.1 Acidimicrobiaceae bacterium
GGTGGGCTCGTCGAGCAGCAGCATGTTGGGCTGCTGGAGCAGGACGAGCAGCAGCTGCAGGCGCCGGCGCTCGCCGCCGGACAGCGTGCTGACCGGGGCCCACTGCGTGTCGCTGTCGAACCAGAAGCGCTCCATGAGGGCGGTGTCCTGCCAGGACACCTCCTTCTTGCCGCCGGTGACGAGATCGCGGACCCGGGCGTCGGGGTCGAGCTCGGCCGCGTCCTGGCTGAACATCGCGAGGCGCACCGTCGGGCCGAAGTCGATCGTGCCCCGCTCCGGCTCGCGCTCGCCGGCGAGGATCCGCAGCATCGTGGTCTTGCCCGCACCGTTGGGTCCGACGATGCCGAGGCGCTCGCGGGGGTCGAGGAGCAGGTCCACGCCGTCGAAGAGGGTGCGACCCTCGACGTCGGCACCGAGGCCGTGGATCTCGATGACCTTGTCGCCGAGCCGGGGCGTGCCCTGGTGGAGGGCGAGGGCCTGGTCCCGGACGTCACCGCCGGACGGTCCGCCTTCGACCAGCGCGGTGGCGGACTCGATGCGGTGCTTGGGCTTGGACGTGCGGGCGGGCGCGCCCCGGCGCAGCCAGGCCAGCTCGACCTTGGCCAGGTTCTTGCGCTTGGCCTCGGCGCTGGCGGCCCGGTCGATGCGCTCGGCCTTCGCCTCGAGGTAGGAGGCGTAGCCGCCCTCGTGCAGGTAGGAGCCACCTCGGTCGAGCTCGAGCATGCGGTTGCACACCTGGTCGAGCACGTGGCGATCGTGGGTCACCATCAGCAGCCCACCGCGGAAGGTGCTGAGCCACTCCTCGAGCCAGGCGATGGCGTCCACGTCGAGGTGGTTGGTGG
>DMTU01000271.1:1623-2803 GCA_003476595.1 Acidimicrobiaceae bacterium
AGCTCGTCGGTCGGGCGGTCCTCGAGGCCGGCGAGGCCGAGCCGGTCTCGGACGGCGGCGGCCTCCCAGCGGTCGCCGGTGACGCTGGCGACGGTGCCGGCCGGCAGCGGGGCGTCCTGGTCGAGGTGGGCGATGCGGGCGCCCCGGCCCCGCCGGATCGTGCCGGCGTCGGGCGTGCGGCTGCCGGCGAGGGCACCGAGGAGCGTGGACTTGCCGGTGCCGTTCACGCCGACGACGGCCAGGCGGTCGCCGGACGCGATGGCGAGCGACAGGTCCTCGAACAGCGGCCGGTCCGGGCGGACGGCGCGGAGACCGGTGGCGTCGACGAGCATCACGACCGCCGATCGTGCCACCCACCGGGACATCTCGTGGATTCGTACCGCCCGTGGTGGTGGATCGACGGGATTTCCTGGGAGACTGGTCGACCGTGCCCCTGTTCCCGTCCCTGCAGATCGGCCCGCTGTCGGCCGACCCGCCGGTTGTGCTCGCCCCGATGGCCGGCGTGACCAACGCCCCCTTCCGCGCCCTGTGCCGCCGCTTCGGCGCCGCGCTGTACGTGTCGGAGATGGTCGGGGCCCGGGCCGTGGTGGAGGGCAATGAGCGCACGTTCCACATCGCCCGCTTCGCCGACGACGAGCCGGTGCGCTCGATCCAGCTCTACGGCACCGACCCGGACGTCATGGGTGAGGCGGTGCGGCGGGTGCGCGACGAGGTCGGCGTCGACCACATCGACCTGAACTTCGGCTGCCCGGCCCGCAAGATCACCCGCCACGGCGGCGGTTCGGCCCTCCCCCTGCGACCCCGGCTCTTCGGCGCCGTCGTGGCCGCGGCCGTCGACGGGGCCGGCGACATCCCGGTGACGGTGAAGATGCGGGTGGGCCTGGACGACGAGCACCGCACGTGGCTGGTGGCGGGGAAGCTGGCCGAGGAGGCCGGCGCCGCGGCGGTGGCCGTCCACGCCCGCACGGCCGAGCAGCTCTACTCCGGCGTCGCGGACTGGTCGACGATCACGCAGCTGAAGGAGGCGGTCACCACCATCCCGGTGCTCGGCAACGGCGACATCTGGGAAGCCGCGGACGCAATCGAGATGATGCGCGTCACCGGCTGCGACGGCGTCGTCATCGGTCGGGGCTGCCTGGGCCGTCCCTGGCTGTTCCGGGACCTGGTCGCCGCGTTCGCG
>DMTU01000271.1:2903-3049 GCA_003476595.1 Acidimicrobiaceae bacterium
CCGCGTTCGCCGGCGAGCCCGTGCCTGCGCCCCCGTCGCTCGGCGACATCATCGAGATGGTGCGCACGCACGGCGAGATGCTGGCGGGGTGGTTCGGCGAGGAGTCAGGCATGCGGGAGCTGCGCAAGCACACCGGCTGGTACCTG
>DMTU01000120.1:0-3403 GCA_003476595.1 Acidimicrobiaceae bacterium
CCGACGGCCACCACCGCGTCGAACACGGCGTCGAAGCGGTCGACCGGCACCTTCAGCACCACCCGCCCCTGGCCCGGCCCGAGGTCCTGGGCGAACACGTAGCCGCCCTCCACCGTCGCCGCGTCCCGGACCTCCCGCACGGCGGCCGCCACGTCCTCGACCACCGAGGTGACGGTGCCGGTGTAGATGATCTTGCGGTCCACCGCCGCGATCGGCACGGCCTCCAGGTCGACCTGCGCGACGTCGGCCACCCGACCACCACCCGTGCTGGCGCCGTCGGACGCGACATCGTCGCCGTCGCCGCCCGCGGCCATCTCGCCGCTGTCGTCGGTGCTGTCGGACGCGGTGGACGCGTCGTCGTCCTGCCCGGCGGAGCAGCCGGCGACGACGAGGATCAGGACGAGCGTTGCGGCGAGGATCCGGTGAAGGCGCATGGCGTTCTGACGCTTCGACCCGCCCGATCGGTTCCCGGTTCTCGTTCAGGGCACCAGGGCGTCGCGCAGCAGGTCCACCAGCTGGTCGCGCCGGCGCACGAGGGAGGCCAGCGTGGGCTCCTCCCCCAGGGCCCGGAGCACCTCGACCTCCGTGGCCAGGCCGGTCACCGACGAGTACGCCATCAGCACCAGCAGCTTGGGGTCGTGGCGGCGCAGGCGCCCGGCATCCATCTCGTCCCCGAGCCAGGCCGCCGCGGCGGTGAGCAGCGGGGTGACGGACGCCGTCAGCCGGGTCGAGGTCGGCGGACCGATGCGGTTGACCTCGCGCATCAGGCCGAGCATCGCCGGGTGGCGAGCCGCCAGCCGGAACGCGGCGTGCACCACGGCCTCGACGCGCTCGAAGCCGGTGCTCGTCTCCCCGGCCCGCGTCTGGATGGCACGGGCGAAGCGGCGCTGGAGCTCCACCGCGCTGAAGTCGATCACCGCGTCGAGCAGCGCCTCCTTCGACGGGTACCAGTAGAGGATCGCCTGCTTGGTGACGCCGAGGTCCCGGGCCAGCGCGTCGAGGGACGTGCCGTCGATGCCGGTCGACCCGAACGAGCGCAGGGCAGCGGCGAGGATCCGGTCGCCGGTGCTCGTCGTGCTCGTCGGTGTGCCAGCCACTTACCAGATGGTAAACACGTCGCCGTGCCGGACCTCTCCATCGCCGACGCGCTCGATGGCCAGCGCATCGCCATCACGGGCGGCACTGGGTTCCTCGGCACCGCCCTGATCGAGCGCCTCCTGCGCCGGGCACCGGGCTGCGAGCTCGTACTACTCATCCGGCCGAGCCAGCGCCGCAGCGTCGAGCAGCGGGCCCGCCGCGAGATCTTCAAGAACGACGCGTTCGACCTGCTCCGCGAGCAGCTCGACGGGAGCGAGAGCTTCGACGACATGATCGCCCGGCGGGTGCAGGTGATCGCCGGTGACGTGGGCACCGACGGCCTCGGCCTGGACGAGGCGGGGCGAGCGGTCCTGGCCAGCTGCGACACCGTCATCCACTCGGCCGCGACGGTGAGCTTCGACTCCCCCCTCGACCTCGCCGTCGAGGTCAACCTGCTCGGCCCGTCCCGCATCGCGAGCACGCTCCACGACCTCTGCGAACCGAGCCGGCTCCCCCACCTCGTCGCCGTGTCCACCTGCTACGTCGCCGGCAACCGCAAGGGCGCCGCACCCGAGGAGCCCGTCGACGAGAACGCGTTCTGGTTCGGGGTCGACTGGCGCAGCGAGGTCGCCGCCTCCCGCTGCTCGCGGGCCGACTTCGAAGCCGAGTCCCGCCGGCCCGACATGCTCGCCCGCTTCCGCAAGGAGGCCCGCCGCGAGCTCGGCGCCGCCGGCACGCCCCTCCTCGCCGCCAAGACCGAGCAGCGCCGGTCCGCCTGGGTCAGCGACCAGCTGGTCGAGGCCGGCCGGACCCGGGCCGCCTCCCTCGGCTGGCCCGACGCCTACGCCTACACCAAGGCCCTCGGCGAGAAGGCCCTGTTCGAGCACGCCCGGTCACCGGTCCCCGGGGGCGGCGACCTGCCGTTCTCCATCGTCCGCCCGGCCATCATCGAGTCCTCGCTCGCCGAGCCCAGCCCGGGGTGGATCCGCGGGTTCCGCATGGCCGAGCCGGTGATCATCTCCTACGCCCGCGGTCTCCTCAAGGAGTTCCCCGGCGTGCCCGAGGGGATCATCGACGTGATCCCGGTCGACCTCGTGTGCGGCGCGATCTGCGCGGTCGCCGCCGACGGGCCGGCCCGCAACGACGACGGCACCCTGGCCCCGCCCCGCATCGTGCAGTCGGCATCGGGCTCGGCCAACCCGCTGCGCTACCGGCGCCTCGTCGACAACGTCCGGTCCTGGTTCACCGAGCATCCCGTCTACGACAGCGACGGCCAGCCCATCGTCGTGCCCGAGTGGAACTTCCCCGGCCGCGGCCGCGTGCAGGCCCAGCTCGAGCGGGCCAAGTCGGTCATCGAGAAGGCCGAGTCCACCCTCCAGGCCCTCCCCCTCCGCGGCCGTCAGGCCGAGTGGGCGTCGAACCTCGAGTCCAAGCGCGAAGACGTCGAGCGGGCCCTCACCTACGTCGAGCTCTACGGCGCCTACGCCGAGTGCGAGGCGGTCTACGGCGTCGAGAACCTGCTGGACCTCCACCAGCGGATGGACGAGGCCAGCCGCGAGGCGTTCGGCCTGGACCCCCGGGTCATCGACTGGGACCGCTACGTCAGCGAGATCCACCTGCCCTCGGTCGTCCAGCACGCCCGGGTGAAGACCACGCCGGGCAGCACCGACCGGGAGTCGCGGTCGAGCCGCCTGCGTCGCCAGGTGCTCTCCCCCGACCGCCACGTCGCCGCCTTCGACCTCGAGAACACGATCATCGCCAGCAACGTGGTCGCCTCGTACTCCTGGCTCGCCACCCGGCGACTCTCCCCCGCCGATCGCATGCGCTTCGTCGCCCGCACGCTCGCCGAGGCCCCGTCGCTCCTGTCGGCCGACCGCAAGGACCGCAGCGACTTCCTCCGCCAGTTCTACCGGCGCTACGAGGGCGCTCCCGTCGACCAGCTCGACGCCGACACGGTCGACATGTTCAGCCACCTGCTGCTCACCAAGTCGTTCCCCGCCGCCATCCGCCGTGTGCGCGAGCACCGGGCGCTCGGGCACCGCACCCTGCTCATCACCGGCGCCCTCGACGTGGCGATCAAGCCGATCATGCCTCTCTTCGACGACGTCATCTGCGCCGAGATGACGGTGGCTCCGGACGGCACCTACACCGGCGAGCTCACCGACGTGCCGCCCACCGGCGAGGCGCGAGCCCAGGCGCTGTTCGACTACTGCGACCTCCACGGCCTCGACCCGGCCGAGTCCGTCGCCTACGCCGACTCCACCTCCGACCTCCCCCTCCTCGAGGCGGCCGGGTTCCCGGTGGCGGTCAACCCCGAGGCCCGCCT
>DMTU01000120.1:3680-9151 GCA_003476595.1 Acidimicrobiaceae bacterium
TGAAGGCGCTCGAGTTCTCCCGCAAGCCGGCCCGCTACGCCGCAGCCATGATCGCCGGCGCGCTGCGCCCCGGCGCCGGGGCCTCGGTCGGACCGCTGCGCCTGCGCGACCTCGACGAGCCCGAGGTGCCCGCCGACGGCTGGGTCACGCTGCGGCCCCGGCTCGCCGGCATCTGCGGCTCGGACCTGTCCACCATCGACGGCCACTCGTCGCGCTACTTCGAGCCGATCGTCAGCTTCCCGTTCGTCCCCGGCCACGAGGTCGTCGGGGATCTGGACGACGGCACGCGGGCCGTGCTGGTCCCGGTCCTCCACTGCGAGGTCCGCGGCATCACGCCGGTCTGTCCTGGCTGCGCGTCGGGTGACGTGAACCGGTGCGAGCGCATCGCGTTCGGCCACCTCGAGCCCGGCCTCCAGTCCGGCTTCTGCGAGAGCACCGGCGGCGGCTGGTCCGAGACCATGGTCGCCCACCCCGCCCAGCTCGTGCCGGTGCCCGACGAGCTCAGCGACGAGGCCGCCGTCATGGTCGAGCCCACCGCCTGCGCCGTCCACGCAGCCGAGGTCGCCGTTCGTGCGCTCGACGGCAGCGACGGACCCGTGGTGGTCATCGGCGCCGGCACCCTCGGCCTCCTGACCATCGCAGCACTCCCGGAGGGGCTGCCGATCATGACCGGCGCCAAGTACGCCCACCAGAAGCGGCTGGCAACCGAGCTCGGCGCCAAGACGGTCGTGTCGCCCGACGAGCTCAACGGCGCCGTCCGCCTCGCCACCCGCTCCATGAAGCTCGGCGCCGATCACGCTGCTGGTCAGCTCACCGGCGGCGCGCCGGTGGTCGTCGACTGCGTCGGCAGCGAGGCGTCGCTCGCCCAGGCCCTCGAGGTGGTCGCTCCCGGCGGCACCGTCCTCGTGGTCGGCATGCCCGCCACCGTGTCCCTCGACCTCACCGGCCTGTGGCACCGCGAGGTCGCCCTGCGCGGCGTCTACGCCTACCGCCGCGAGGACTTCCGTGCTGCCCTCCAGCTGGTCGCGAGCAAGGACCTCGGTCGGCTGGTCAGTGCCACCTACCCCCTGTCCCGCTACGAGGACGCCATCGTCCACGCCGCCGACGCCGGCCGCCGCGGCGCCGTCAAGATCGCATTCGACCTCCGCAAGACATCAGAACGGAAGCCCTAGATGCCTCGCCCCGGACTCGTCCTCGACGTCGACTCGTCGACCCCACCGATCGTGTTCCACCACGGTGAGGACTTCGTGCTCGAGAAGCTGCCCGCCGGTCGGAGCCGGGTGATCTACCCGCCCGAGCCCCACGAGGGGCTCAAGGACACCGACGCCGCGATCCGCCACGCGCTCGAGCACCCTCTCGGCGACAGCCAGCCCCTGTCCACGCTGCTGTTCTCGGGCATGAAGCTGACGATCTGCTTCGACGACATCTCGCTCCCGCTGCCCCCGATGCGCAAGCCCGACGTGCGCCAGCGGATCATCGAGGCCGTGCTGGACACGGCGGCTGCGGCCGGCGTCGACGACGTCGAGATCATCGCCGCCCTCGCCCTGCACCGGCGCATGACCGAGGACGAGCTGCGCCACGCCGTCGGCGATCGGGTCTACGACGCGTTCGCGCCGTCGGGCCGGCTCTACAACCACGATGCCGAGGACCCCGACGGGATGCTCGAGATCGGCACCACCGACAAGGGCGAGCTGGTCGAGATCAACAAGCGGGCCGCCACGTCGGACCTGATCGTCTACGTGAACATCAACCTCGTGTCGATGGACGGCGGCTGGAAGTCCACCGCCACCGGGCTGTCCGGCTACCGGTCGCTGCGCCACCACCACAACGTCCACACCATGCAGCACTCGAAGAGCTTCATGGACCGCCACGCCTCCGAGCTGCACCACAGCAACTGGCGCATGGGCAAGGTGCTGCGAGACGGCGGCGTGAAGGTCTTCCAGGTCGAGACCACGCTCAACAACGACACGTTCGGCACGTCCGCCCTCGACACCGCCAGCCCCCTCTCCATGCTGCAGAAGCGGGAGTGGGAGTGGACGGCCAAGGACCGGGCCACGTTCATGGCCGTCCAGGCCGGGCTCAAGCGCATGCCAGCCCGGGCCAAGCGGGCCGCGTTCCAGTCGTGGAAGGCGCCCTACGCCGTCACCTCCGTGCAGGCCGGCGAGGTCGAGGCCGTGCACGAGCGCACCCTCGAGCAGAACTTCGCCCAGCACCTCGTGCCGGTCGAGGGCCAGACCGACGTGCTCACCATGGGCCTGCCCTACATCTGCCCGTACAACGTGAACTCGGTGATGAACCCGATCCTGGTCATGTGCCTGGGCCTCGGGTACTTCTTCAACATGTACCGCGGCAAGCCGCCGGTGCGCGAGGGCGGCGTGCTGATCATGCGCCACCCGACGCCGTGGGAGTTCCACCCGGTGCACCACCCGAGCTACATCGACTTCTTCGAGCAGGTGCTGTCCCAGACCACCGACCCGGTCGAGGTCGAGAAGTACGAGCAGGCCTTCGCCGAGGACGAGTGGTACCGCCACCTGTACCGGACGAGCTACGCCTACCACGGCGTCCACCCCTTCTACATGTGGTACTGGGGCAGCCACGCCCTCCAGCACCTCGGCAAGGTCGTCATCGTCGGCGGTGACCCCAAGGCCGTGCGCCGCCTCGGCTTCGCGCCCGCCTCGACCATGGCCGATGCCCTGGAGATCGCGTCCGACGTCGTCGGTCCCGCCCCCACGATCACCCACGTGCACAATCCCCCCCTCCTCATGGCGGACGTCACGTGAAGCTGGAGCTGCCGGACCCGCCGCGCAAGCTCCGCCAGCTGGCGTTCCCCCTCGTCGCGCCCACGACCCCCCTCGGCGTGGAGCCCCGTCCGAAGGAGCGCCGCACCGGCGCCGACTACGACACGGAGTGGGCCCGCAGCTTCCGCGCCCGGTGGACGCGCACGGTGCTGCTCGAGTCCGTGCTGCGCCCCACGGCCGCCGCCATCGCCCGGCCCCGACGCCGCGGCATCGATCGCCTCGCTGATCTCCAGGACGCCGGCGGCCCGGTCATCTTCTGCGCCAACCACCACAGCCACGTCGACACGCCCATCGTGCTCACGTCGCTGCCCGAGCCGTGGCGCTACCAGGTGTTCGTCGGCGCCGCGGCTGACTACTTCTTCCGCAACCGGGCCACCGGCGCGGCGGCATCCCTGCTGCTGAACGCCATCCCGATCGAGCGGGCCACCGTCACCCGTCGCTCCGCCGACCTCGCCGCCGAGCTCATCGACGACGGCTGGTCGATGCTGATCTTCCCCGAGGGAGGACGGTCGCCCGACGGCTGGGGGCAGGACTTCCGCGGCGGCGCCGCCTACCTGGCCCGCCGCACGGGTGCGCCGGTGGTGCCGATCCACTTGAGCGGCACCGACCGCATCCTGCCCAAGGGCGCGAAGCGCCTCCGCCCCGGCCCGACCACGGTGACCTTCGGCGACCCGATCCGAGCCGAGGAGGGTGAGGACACCCGGCGCCTCGCCACCCGCATCGAGGCCGCCGTCGCCGCCCTCGCCGACGAGCACACCTCGGACTGGTACGCAGCCCGCGTCCGCGCCCACACCGGGGAGACTCCCGGCCTCGGCGGTCCGGACGGGCCGAGCTGGCGCCGGGCCTGGGCGCTCGGCGAGCGCTCGCCGCGCCGTCGCCGACGGGCGGCCTGGCCCCCACGCTGATGCCGGCCGCGCCGGGTCCCTTCGACGACCTGGACGAGGTCTGGATCTGGCCCGTCCCCCACCCCGACGACCCCGAGCCCAAGGACGCCGGGCACCTCGTCACCCGGATCGGGGATCGGGCCGACGGTGCGCTCATCGGTCGCGCCGAGCTGCGGACCACACCGGGGCGGCTCCTCGGTGGGCTGCGCCACCGGCTCATCGGACTCGGGCCCTGGCGCGATGCCGACCTCGGCAGCCTCGACATCCCGACCAACGACATGAAGCTCGCCCCGAACCACGCCTGGCTCACCGTCGACGGCGTGCGGGGCCGGTGGACGGCCGGCGGGACGTTCCGCCTCGGCGACCACGACGAGGTGACCCGCCTCGCCAGCCGGGGTCGACCCACCACCGCCGCCCGGGACGTGCGGGCCGTCGGGGCGAGCGCCGTGGACCTCGGCCGCCGGTACCTGCGCTCCCTGCGCGTCCTGGGCGGACACCAACCCGAGCCGACCGCCGGTCCCCGCATCGGCGATCCGGTCGACGGCGAGCTCGTCGCCGGCGACGGCTGGCTGGTCGCCACCCAGCACCGCTCCCCGACTGAGACCCCGACCGGCCGCGAAGACATCGAGGCGTGGCAGATGCGCATCGAGCACGACCGGGCGGTCGGCCCGGTCGGGCTGGGCATCGGCCTGGCGGCCCTCGCCCTCGTCCACCACCCCCTGCTCGCCAACCAGGGCGAGTGGATCTAGGTCGAGCTCCCCGGCACGCGGCTCGTCAGGGTGCGCACCTCGCGCTCGGTGAGCACCGTGCCGAGCACCGAGCCCGGGTTGAGCGAGAGGGCGTGCCCGGGCGGCCAGACGTCGGACAGCTCGGCACCGGCGAGCTCGAGCAGCGGCACCCCGGGCGCGGTGGAGCGGGACGGATGGCTGAACGCGCAGGCCGCGACGCCATCGCGGAGCACGAGCGGCAGGAAGCGGAGCGACAGGTGGTGGTCGAGCACCTCGGCGTGGAGCACGGGGACGTGCACCGAGCTGGTGGCGAGCACATCGAGCAGGTCGGCCCGAGGTGAACCCGAGATCGACCCGGCGAGCGCCACCTCGAGGGGCAGCTCGGGGTCGGGCGAGAGGTCGAAGCCGGGCTCGTCGGGGTCGTCGGGGAGCTCGGCCAGCGCGGTGAGCAAGGCGAGCGCGGGCGCCACCGGTCCGGTCGTGCCGAGGCCACAGGCGACCCGTTCGAGCGCCAGCGGCGCCGCCACCCGGCAGCTGGCGCGGTCGAGGCGACCGTGGCGCAGGTCCAGCACCAGCTGGGTGACGAGCGACGCCACCGCCTCGGCGAGCTCCCCGGTGTCCGGACCACCGACGACCTGCTCCAGACCGGCGAGGGCGTCAGCCACGGCGCGATCGACGCGCCTGACCCGGGCGGGGTCCACGGCGCCGTCGATGCACACGAGGGCCAGGTCCTCGGCCAACGTCGTCATCGGCATGCCGGCGGCGTGGCCGCCTCGACGGTTGCCTGCACGGTGCCGAGCGTGCCCGCCCGGTCGTTCAGCCACTCGACCCCGTTGGCACCGACGGTCGCGGCGTAGGCCCGTCCCGACAGCGCGGGCGCCCCGACCAGGAGGCCGTCGACCCGGGCCAGCTGGGCCGTGAACCCGCCCGTGACCAGGTTGCCGAACGAGCGACCGGCCCACGGTCGGATCTGCTCGCGCAGGCCGTCTGCGATCGGGAGGCGGGACAGCGCGGCATCCACCGGCAGGTCGGTGACGGCACGGATCTCCCCGAGCACGGTG
>DMTU01000120.1:9237-15245 GCA_003476595.1 Acidimicrobiaceae bacterium
GGCAGGTCGGTGACGGCGCGGATCTCCCCGAGGACCGTGCCCGGGGCCTGACGGGCCGCCTGCACCACCGCACCGAGGCCGTCGGTGCGGGCGGCGAGGCGACCGATGACGGTGTCGGTGCGGGTGAACGCGCCGGTGCCTCGCTGGGTGAGGTGGGCATCGTCGGCGCCCAGGCGGGCGTACTGGCCGGCGATGCCGTCGGTGCGGCGCAGCCGCTGCGCGGCCGTCAATGTCTGCGCGGCGTCATCCAGCTGGCCGAGCGGGCCCCGCATGGCGCGGGCGGCGCCCGCCGCTCGGGACGCGACGGTGCCCGTCCCGACAGTGCCCAGGGCCAGCAGCAGGTCGGGCACCCGGCGACCGAGCCAGCGGGCCGGATCGTCGAACAGGGTGTCGAGGTCGAGCAGCGCGGTGCCGAGGTCGCCGAGGAACTCGATCGGGTGCTCGGCCACGTACTGGAGCATGGCCAGGATCTGGCCCCGGTTGGCCCACAGCTCGGGCCAGCCCGTCGGGTCCAGGAGCAGCAGCAGGTCGCGGATGCCGAGGACCAGGTCGCGGAAGCCCTCGTACACGCCGGTGCCGAAGCTGGCGAGGACGTCGAGCGTGCCCCCGATGGCGTCGCCGACCGTGCCGGTGACGCGATCCCAGTTCGAGGGTGGCGGCGTGGCGAACGTGGGCTGGTCGTCGAGCCAGTCGAAGAGCTCGGCCACCGCGTCGAGGCAGGCACGGTGCTCGTCGAAGACCGCGTGGGCCTGCGCCTCGAGCGCCCGTCTCTGTGCCTCGAGCGCTGCGACCGAGGCCGGATCCATGTCGGGATGGACGTGGTCGGCCAGCGCGGCAGCCCGGGCGCGCAGGTGGCGGAGGCGGTCCTGGTGCTCGTCGAAGCGGCCGGCGAACCAGTGGAGCTTCTCCGCGGCCTGGCCCATGCGATCGACGGCGACGTCGAGCGCCTGCGGCAGCGGCTTGCGCTCCACGACCCGTCGGAAGGCGTCGAACGCGGGGCCCCGCCAGTGGTCGCCGGTGAGCACCGCCTCGACCTGGACCGCGGCCTGGTGGGCGGTGCGGAGCCGGGGGACGGTGCCGGTGAGGTCGGCCGCGGCCGAGCGGATCGCCGCGCTGTTGCCGGGTAGGACGGGGATGTCCACGTCAGCCACCCGACCCGGTGATCGCGGTCGCGGCGTCGCAGTCGGCCGCCTCGTAGGAGGAGGCGGCGCCGTCGACGACCTCGGCATAGGCCCGGAGCATCTCGGCGATCAGCTCGTACTCCGAGCGCCACTGGCGCACGAAGGTCCGGACCTTGTCGTCGGCCTGGCGGCTGTGGTCGATGCCGCTGTCCACGCTGGCGCCGGCCCGCTCCAGCGCGAGGCGGGCGTCGGCGAGCGCCGTGCGGGCGTCGGCGACCGCAGCCACCGACGCCCGCAGGGCCGCGGGATCGACGAAGAGGCGCTCGGGCACGTGCTCAGCCGGCGAGCGAGGAGGCGATCGCCGCCTCCTGGCTCTCGTACTGCTCGCCGATGCCGCGGAGCAGCTCCGACATCTGGACCAGGGCCGTTTCGACCTGCTTCCAGCCCTGGGTGGCGTTGGCGTACATGCCGTGGAACGCCCCGGCGGCCTGGCCCCGCCAGCCGTTCTCGACCAGCGCCTGCACCGCGGTCAGCAGCGAGTCGAGCTGGCCGGCGATGGCGCCGCCCTCGGCCTGGAGCCGGCTGGCCATGGACTGCAGGTCCTCGAAGGTGACCAGGATGTTGTTCGATGACATTTCATGCCTCCTCAGTTGGTGTGGAGGCATTCAGTCACAGCACGAAGCCAGCCGTCAAGGCCTTTCGTGAACTTTCATGCTCTACTGTTCTGGTCGACCGGTCTGGATCGTGCGGGCGTGGCGGTCGACCACGAGCACTCCGCGTCCGGGCGGGAAGCGGGCGCCGGGCCGGAGCTTCACCCGGACGCCGGCGAGCTGGTCGATGTCCGCCGCGCCCGCCGGCTGCAGCAGGAGCATCCGCCGACCCCGCTTCAGCGCCGGCACCCACCCGCTGAACGCCCGGGCGACGGCGGCGGCATCCGCCGTGGCCACCAGGCGGTACCCGCGGGTCGTGGCCAGCTGCTCGAGGGCACGACCGCCGGGGCCCTCGGCCAGCTCGTCGGCGTCGTCGATCACGACGGGAGATCCCGGCGACTCGGCGTCGAGCAGCGACTGCAGCCGGGCGGGAGCATCCTCGTCCCGGCCGGCGATGACCACCGGATCGTGCCCGGCGGCGCGCAGGCCGGCGACCACGGCGGCGGCCGCGGTCGTGCGCCCGCTGCCGGGCGGACCCACGATCAGGAGCGCGCCCGGGCCGAGGTCCACCGTGACGGGTTCGGCGTCGTCGGTCACGCCGAGGGCGACGACCAGGTCGTGGTCGAGGCCCGTCGGTCGGGCCACGTCCTCCGGCAGCGGCCCCGGACGCGAGCCGCGCCGCTCCCCCAGCCCTGCCCCCGTCTCGGCACCGAGCGACGCGATGGCGTCGGCCTGGGCCGCGGCGGACGGATCCGGGCCGAGGACGGCCACCTGGACCTCCTCGTCGCCGCGCAGGTAGCCGCAGCCCGGCTCGAGGTCGGCGCCCCGCGCCAGGGCCATCGGCACGCCGAGGGAGACGAGCGCATCGGGTTCGGTCATGCGCAGCACCAGACGGGCACCGATCGCCCCGAGCAGCGCGTTCGGCAGGTCGGGCCGGCGGTCGGCGGACAGCAGCGGGTGGATCCCGACCTGGCGCCCCTCCACCAGCAGGCGCTGGAGCCGCTGGAGCCAGTCGTAGCCGGCCGGCGTGTCCAGCTCGGCGCGCAGGGCTCCGAAGCCGTCGATGACCACCGCGATGCGGGGGACGACCGGCTCCCCGGTGCGGGCGCGCAGCGCGGACAGGGACTCGACGCGGTGCTCGCCGAGCAGGGCCCGACGGCGCTCGACCTCGGCGGCGAGGGCGTCGATCTGCGCCGCCGTGGTGTCCAGGTCGTCGGCGGTGCACACCACCCGGGTGTGGGGCAGCTCGAGCAGCGGCAGCAGCGCCCGGCTGGCGAAGTCGAAGGCCACGACCTCGACCTCGTCCGGCGTGGCCGCCGCGACCAGGGACGCCACCGCGGTGCGCAGCGCCGTCGTCCGGCCGGACCCGCCGGCGCCGAACACGGCCAGGCCGCCCTCGGCCTCGAGGTCCACCACGGCCGGCCGGCGGGCCTGGTGCTCGGGATCGTCGTGGAGACCCAACACCAAGCCCCGCGTCTCGAGCAGGTCGTGGAGGTCGACGACGTCGGGGAGCGGGGGGAGCCAGGGACGGCGGGGCACGGCACCGCCGCGTCGCTGGTGCGCGACGCCGATCGAGGCGAGCACCTGCTCGAGCTGGGTGCCACCGAGCGCCACGGGCGCGGCGGCGTCCGGCACCCGGCCGACCCCGAGCGGGGCGACCCGGACCCGGGCGCCACCGCCGTGGTGGCGCGGCGCGCCCGACCACGCGGCCTGGAACGGGACGAGCTCGGTCGGGCCGGTGCGGGCGAAGGCCCGGCCCCGGAGCGGGACCGGGATCTCAGCCGCGGCCGGGCTGCCGATGACGCTCTGGGAGTCGGCCGCGTCGACCACGCGCAGCGCCACCCGCAGGTTCGTGTTGGCCAGGATGTTCTCGTTCACCGCGCCGGCCGGGCGCTGGGTGGCGAGCACGAGGTGGATGCCGAGGCTGCGACCGCGTTGGGCGACGTCGACCACGCCGGCGACGAAGTCGGGGATCTCCTTCACGAGCGTGGCGAACTCGTCGACGACGATCACCAGCCGGGGCGGCGCGCGGTCCGGGTCCAGCTGGGCCAGGTCGGCGACGCCGGCCTCGGCCAGGATCGCCATGCGTCGGTCGAGCTCGGCCCGCAGGGACGCCAGCGCCCGGAGGGACAGTCGAGCGTCGAGGTTGGTGACCACGCCGACGTTGTGCGGCAGCTCGGCGAAGGGCGCAGCGGCCGCACCGCCCTTGTAGTCGATGAAGAGGAAGGTGAGTCGCTCCGGCGGGTGCTGCGCCGCCATCGCCGCGACCATGCTCTGCAGCAGCTCGCTCTTGCCGGCCCCCGAGGTGCCGGCGATGAGCATGTGCGGGCCCTGCTCCACGAGGTCGAGCGAGAACGTGCCGCCCGCACCGACACCAACGGGCGCGGCGAGCGAGCGCGACGTGCTCCGGTACCACCCGTCGGCGACCTGTTCGGCCGTCACGACCTCGAGCACGTCGGTGAGGCCGACCATCCGCGGCAGGGCTCCGACCTGGGCCACGCTCGTGACGTCCCGTAGCGGCGCCAGGTCGCGGGCGAGCGCATCGGCGGCCGCGGTCCCCGCCACCTCGACGGTGAAGGTCGCCGGTTCGGCGTCGGGGTCGGTCGCAGCGAGGACGGATGTCCGGTCGCCGGAAGCGACGCTCGCCACCAGCCGGCACTGGCGGGGCAGCAGCGCCTCGTCGCGGCCGATCCACAGCACCCGGATGCCGGCCCCCGGACCGTCGTCGAGGAGGCGGCCGAGCGCGGTCCGGTCGACCGCGGCGTCCTCGTGGACGGCCACGACGAGCCTCGGGCGGTCGCGGCCGGCGGTGCCCCGTCGGTCGGCGGCCACGTCGAGCAGGGCGCCGAGCACGACGTCGACGTCCTCGGGCCAGGCGGCCAGGTGCGGCACCGACAGGGGCGACGCAGCCGAGCGCACGTGGGGCAGCCACCGGAGCCACTCGTACCCGGCGAGGGCGCTCGGCGCGAGCAGCCCGACGAGGATCACGTCCTCGGGGCCGTGGCGCACGACGGTCTGGGCGAGCAGCGAGCGGGCGAGGCCATCGACCAGGTCAGGGTCGCCGTGGAGGCCGACGATGCCGGCCCGCTCGAGGTCGATCGCGACGGGGACGTCGTGCACCTCGGCCACCGCCTCGGCGATGCGGGCCTCGGCCTCGCGGCGGAGCTGTTCATCCCCACCACCCCCACCACTGCCAGCCCCACCACGCTCGATCTCCAGGGACACCAGCGAAGGGAGGGTCGAGCGACCGGCGCGCAGGACGAGCAGGTCGGGGGCACCGCGGTCCCGGGCCCACAGCGACGGCGCCCGCGTCCTCGCCTGCTCGACGAGGGCCTCGAGCGGCGGCAGGGCCCGATCCCGCTCGGCGCGCTCGTCCTCCTTGGCCCGTTCGATGTCCCCCAGCCGCACCTCGAGCAGGGCCTGGTGCTCGGCCCGGGCGGTCCGGTGGCTCCGGCGGCCGCGGCGCCGCTCGAACAGGGTCACCGCCCCGAGGGCGATCGGCGCCAGCAGCGCGATGAGGAGGAACTGGGGGCGGCCGAACACGACGGCGAAACCGACGCCGCTCGCGAGCGGGATGACGAAGGAGGTGATGGCGATGCGGTTGGCCGGCGGCGGGGAGGGCGGCGCCGGCAGCGGCGGGAGCCGCCGCGGCTGCACCCGCACGGGCCGGTAGGGCGTCCGGTTGAAGGGGACGGTGCCGCTGCCGTCGACCCTGTCGACCCTGTCGTGTCGGTCGGGGCGGTGATCGGAGGGTTCGGTGGGCGGCGCTGCCGCTCGCAGCCAGACGCGCTGGCCGGAGGTGACCCCCGCCCGGACCACGGGGGCGGCCTCGTCCAGCGCGGTGCCGTCGTCGGCCCACAGGCGGGCGTCGGGCGGGACCTCGATGCCGCGGTCGGCGGCGTGGGCGGCGAGCGCGCCCCGCAGGTCGGCGACGGTGGCGCCGGGCTCGACGTCGGCGCGGCAGTCGAGGCGCGCCGCGACCTCGCCGTCGCCGACCCGTAGCTCCACCAGCAGTTCGATGGCCGGCAGGTTAGGAGGTCACGAACTCCGTGAGGTGCGCCGGGAAGCGGTGCTCGGCTCGCAGGAACGCCTGGCCGTCGACGTCCCGGCTCACCCGCAGCGCCACGAGCAGGGGCGAGCCGACCGGGATGCCGAGCACCTCGGCGTCGCGCTCGTCGGCGACCGCGGCCCGGATCGTCTGGTCGACGGCGGCCAGCTCGTTCGGGAGCAGGTCGTA
>DMTU01000120.1:15444-16060 GCA_003476595.1 Acidimicrobiaceae bacterium
AAGGGCTGGCCGTCGGCCAGGTTCACCCGCACCACCTCGAGCTCGGGCTCCCCATCGAGGTCACGGAAGCGGAACGACAGCACCTTGCGCACCGGCTCGCGGCCCTGGGCGGCGAGATCGGCCTCGATGGTCGACAGCGTGGCGAGCGATCGGCGCACCACGGGGACGGCGACGAACCAGCCGAACCCCTGGCGGGAGCCGATCAACCCCTCCGAGCGGAGCAGCTCGAGCGCCTTTCGGACCGTGACGCGGCTCACCCCATAGGATCCGGCCAGGTCGGCCTCCGAGGGCAGCACGGCCCCGGCGGCCAGGTCGCCGGACGTGATCTGTCGACGGAGGTCGTCAGCGATCGCCACGTATCGGATCTCTCTCACTTGTATTAGAGTTGCATCATGCCTGTCACTTCGTCCACTCCCATCGAGCTCGTCCAGGCCGTCTACGACCGCCTCCCCGACTCCGTCCGCATCGGTCGTGAGCGCCTCGGCCGGCCCCTGACGCTCGCGGAGAAAATCCTGATCAACCACCTCCGGGATCGCGAGGGCCAGGAGATGGAGCGGTCCCGCAGTTACGCCGACTTCGACCCGGACCGGGTCGCCATGCAGGACGCCACCGCCCA
>DMTU01000264.1:0-178 GCA_003476595.1 Acidimicrobiaceae bacterium
GGCCGAGTTGGCGGCGTGGCGGATCCCGGGGTCGATGCCGGCCTCGTCGAGCGCGGCGAGCACCGCCTCGAACCGGTCGATCTGGACGCCGGTGCCGGGGTTCCCGGGCTCGTCGGCCACGGCGAGGTGGGTCATGGTGCCGGCGAGCGCCAGGTGCGGGTCCTCGACGATGCGGCGG
>DMTU01000264.1:400-962 GCA_003476595.1 Acidimicrobiaceae bacterium
TGCGGCTCGCACCCGACCCGGCGCATGCCGGTGTCGACCTTGAGGTGGATCCGGGCCGGCCGCGCCCCCAGGGCGCGGGCGCGCTCGGACACGGCGGCGAGGAACTCGGCCCGGTAGCCGACCAGGTGCAGGTCCATCGCCAGCGCGTGGTCGATGGTGTCGGTCGACGTGTCGCACTCGCTCAGCACCAGCACGGGGGCGTCGACGCCCGCGGCGCGCAGCGCGCGGGCCTCCTGCACCTGGGCGACGCCGAGCCAGCTCGCGCCGGCGGCGAGGGCCGCCCGGGCGACGGGGACGGCGCCGTGCCCGTAGCCGTCGGCCTTCACGACCGCGCACACCTGCGCGCCCGCGGCGTGATCGGCGAGCACGCCGACGTTGTGGGCGACGGCGTCCAGATCGATCTCGGCGACCGACCCACCGTGGTCGGGAACAGCGGTCACCGCTCGTCCCCGAGCAGGTGCCCGAGCGCGGACGGGATGCCATGGATCACGTCCGTGGCCACCGTGCCGTGGCGGGGCCCGGCACGACCGGCGAGGCCGTGCACGTGGGCGCCGATCGCGGC
>DMTU01000264.1:1108-2770 GCA_003476595.1 Acidimicrobiaceae bacterium
CGTGCACGTGGGCGCCGACCGCGGCGGCATCCAGGGGGTCGAGGCCGCCGGCGAGGAGGGCGGCCACGATGCCGGTGAGCACGTCGCCGGTGCCGGCCGTGGCCAGCCGGTCGTCCCCGGCGCGGGCGAGGCGGACCCGGCCGTCGGGCGCGGCGACGACGGTCGTGGGCCCCTTCAGCAGCACCACCGCGCCGGTGCGCTCGGCGAGGGCCACCACGTCGGCGACGCGGTCGACGCCCGGCGGGTGGCCGGCGAGGCGCTCGAACTCGCCGTCGTGCGGCGTGAGGACGGTGCCGGCGCGCCGACGGCCGATGACCGACGCCGCGTCGGTGCCGAGCGCCGTGAGGCCGTCACCGTCGACCACCACCGGCACGTCGATGCCGGCGACCAGCGTGCGGATCTGGTGGCGGGTGGCCATGGCGGTGCCCAGGCCGGGACCGACGGCGAGCGCGTGCAGCTTCCCGGGATCGTCGACCAGCGCATCGGCCCAGCCGGCCTCCGCCACGTCGAGCGTGATGACCTCGCGCGGCACGTCGGCGCCGTGCCCCCCACCCGGGGTGGCGAGGCGGACCATGCCGGCCCCGGCCCGTTGGGCGGCCTCGGCGGCCATGGACGCGGCGCCGGTCATCCCCGGGCTGCCGGCGACCACGAGCACCGACCGGTGCCACTTGTGGGCGCCGGTGTCCCGCCGGGGCAGGAGCGCGGCGGCGCTGGCGTCGTCGTGGAGGTGGATCCGGGCGCGGCCCACGTCGAGGCCGATGTCGGCGATGCGGACGGCGCCGGTGTGGGCGGGGCCGTCGCCGAGCAGCAGGCCGGGCTTCAGGGCGGCGAAGGTGACGGTGAGGTCGGCCCGCATGGGCGACCCGATGGCCTCGCCGGTGTCGCCGTGGATGCCCGAGGGGATGTCGACGGCGAGCACCAGCGCGGCGCCGGGGTCGGGCGCGCGGTGGGGGCGGCTGGCGCCGGTACCGAGGGCCGCGTCGATGACGAGGTCGGCCGCGGGCAGCACGGCGGGCGCGTCGGCCAGCTCGATCACGTCGGCCCGCACGCCCCGCCGGCGGAGCATCCCGGCTGCGGCCCGCCCGTCGGCGCCGTTGTTCCCCGGACCGGCCAGTACGACCGCCCGCATGCCGTAGCCCCCGCCGAGCAGGTCGAGGGCAGCGCGGGCCACGGCCGCGCCGGCCCGGTCGATCAGGACCTCGACCGGTTCGGGCGCGTCGGCGTCGATGGCCTGCATCTCGGCGATCCGGACGACGGGGAGCACCGACCGATCCTGCCACCGGCGGGCGGCCTACGGGTTCCCGGGGGTCCACCGCTACCGTCGTCCGGCTGACGAGGAGGGACCGAGCACCACATGAGCGACCTGCAGACCACCCACCGCACCACCGTCACCGAGGAGATGATCGACCACCTCGGGCACATGAACGTGCGGTACTACGGCGTGGCCGCCCGGGCCGCCAGCGACGCGGTCGTCCGGGACCTCGGCGGCTCCGGGGACCTGTCGGTGCAGGCCGTGGACATCTACACCCGGCACTTCCGGGAGCAGCTGCTCGACGCCCGACTCGAGGTGCGCAGCACCGTGCTGTCCCACGGCGGCGGCGTCCTGCGGCTCTACCACGAGCTGCGCAACACCGAGACCGACGAGCTCGCCGCCAGCTTCGT
>DMTU01000264.1:2957-9914 GCA_003476595.1 Acidimicrobiaceae bacterium
CCCCGGAGCATCGCCCTCGACACCGCCCCGCTCGAGACCGCCCCGAGCCTCGACGACGTCCAGGCGGACGCGCTGCTGGCGATGCGACGCCCGCGTACCATCGAGGACGACGAGTGCCGCCCCGACGGCAGCTACGACCCGGCCGCCGCTCCGTTCCTGCTGTGGGGCGGCGAGGCCCTCGAGGGCGCCACCGGCCCCACGCTCCACCCCGGCCCCGACGGCCAGCTCGTGGGGTGGGCGACCATGGAGAACCGGATGGTGATCCACCGCCTCCCCCGCCGGGGCGACCGCATCCAGTCCTTCGGCGCCGTGGTCGAGATCCGGGACAAGACGACCCACCGGGTCATGTGGGGCTACGACCTCGATCGGGGCGACCTCCTCGTCGCCTTCGAGGTCGTCGACGTGGCACTGGACACCGTCAGTCGCCGGGCGGTGCCGATCCCCGAGGAGCTGCGCGGCCACGCCGAGGACCGCTTCCGGCCCGAGCTCCTCCCCCGCTGATCGTTCTGGGCCGCGGTCCGCGCCTCGGACGCGCCCTCGGCGCGGCCCGGTTCGGAGGTGGGACTACCCGAGGGCGACGACGACCGCACCCGCCGAGGTGGCGGTGTGGGTGAGGCTGAGCTGCCAGGCCCGCACGCCGAGGTCCACGGCGAGCAGCTCGGCCGCGCCGACGACGCGGAGGGACGGCTGGCCGCCGTCGGCCCGGAGCACCTCGACGTCGTGGAAGCCGAAAGCCCCGAGGCCGACGCCCATGGCCTTCATGACCGCTTCCTTGGCCGCGAAGCGGGCGGCGTAGCGCTCCGCCGGGTCGTTCGCCGTCTCGGCGTAGGCCCGCTCGCCGTCGGTGAACATGCGCGCCCGCATGGACGGCGTGCGCGCCAGCGACACCCGGAAGCGGTCGACGTCGACGAGGTCGATGCCGACACCGAGCACGCCGACCGGGCTCACGACCGGCATCCCCCGCTCAGGACCGCCACCGATCGGCCAGCAGGCTGATGGGCAGGGTCAGCAGGTCCACGACCGGGACCTCGGCGAGCAGGTCGTCGCGGAAGGTCGGCTCGGTCTCGGTCACGGCGTCGCGCAGCGCGGCGAGGCGGCGGCGGTAGCCCGACAGCACGCCCCGGGCCGACGCGACCGAGAGCCGGTCGGCGAAGCGCACGTGCAGCAGCGTGATGCCGGTGGTGGTGCCGTCCTTGACCTCGGGGACGATGACGATGGTGCGGTCGTCGCTGCGGCCCCGACCGACCAGCAGCTCCTGGTCGGCGGCCACCTGGTGCTTGGTGCCGCGCAGCACCGGGTTCTGCTCGGTGCGCAGGGGCAGGTCGCGGGCGATGCCACCCCGGTCGACCACGGTGATCGTGGCGCCGGCGCCGGAGGTGTCGTCGACGGTGCCCTCGATGCGGTAGCGGGTGTAGCCCACCACCTCCTCCACGGCCGGCGACACGTCGGCGAGCGTGCGCAGGTTCTTGTAGGTGAGGCGGTCGCGGGGCGCACCGGCGGCCAGGACCTCGCGCACGAGGGGCACCTCGAGCATGGACTCGTCGGTGCGGGAGATGCCCACGGTGACGGTCTTGGCCTGGTGCTTGATGGCGTCGATGGGCCGGGTGAGCTCGTCGATGGCGCGGGTGAGCGCGGCCGTGAGGTCCTCGACCAGCACCGAGGGCGTGCCGACCTTGCCGTGGTCGAGCTGGTAGGCGTCGAGGGACACGGCCCCGATGGCGTAGCGGAGCAGGTTCGCGGTGCGCACCGCGGTGGAGGCCTCGAGGTGCCCGTCGTAGCGACCGGCGCGGAGGCCGTCGAAGAACGCCTGCACCGGCGGCATCACGGACCCGCGCAGCTCGGACAGGACCCGCTCGCCGTCGAGGGCGCCGCCCTCGATGGCCGCCTCGATGCCGCCGCGGACCTCCTTCAGGGGCGTGGCCTGCGCGTCGATGGCGAGGGCGGCCTCGTAGCCGAACAGGTGCCCGACCATGGTGGCGAGGATGAACGCCAGCGCCTCGTGGGTCTCGGGCACGGTGAGCACGGCCAGGGCGGCGGCGAAGCGGGCCTCGCCCTCGGTGGCGATGACGATCGGCGCCGCCTTGTGGGCCCGGTAGATCGCCACCTCCTTGGCCACGTCGTCGACGTTGGAGCCGGTGAGGCCGGCGGCGCAGACGAGGATCAGCGGCTCGGAGGACAGGTCGATGTGCTTCTTGTCCTCGGTGGCATCGCAGGCGATCGACTTGTAGCAGAGCTCGGAGAGCTTGATCCGCAGCTCCTCGGCGGCGATGCGGTTGGTGCCGTTGCCGACCAGGGCCCAGTAGCGCCGGGGCGGGCACCACTCGTGGGCGGCCTCGGCGATGGCGGGCCGGGTCTCCAGCGTGGCCCGCATGGCGTCGGGCAGGTCGCGCATGGCGCGCAGCAGGCTCTGGTCGGGCTCCTCGCCCCACTCGGCCGCGATGGCGATGGCCAGCAGGTTCCCGGCCGCGATCTGGGCGTAGAACGCCTTGGTCGACGGCACCGCCATCTCCACGTCGCGCCCGTCGGAGGTGTAGAGCACGCCCTCGGCCCGGTCGGTGAGATCCGAGCCGCGCCGGTTGACGATGGCGATGACCGACGCACCCCGACCGCGGACCAGGTCCACCGTGCGGTTCGTGTCGGTGGTCGTGCCCGACTGGCTGATGGCGATGATCAGCGTGTCGGACATGTCGCTGCGGAGCCGGAAGCCGGACAGCTCCGTGGCCGGGATGGCCTCCAGCTGCACGCCCCGGCGGTCGGCGGCGTCGGCGAGGAGGGCAGCCAGCCCGCGGCCGGCGATCGATGCGGTGCCCTGCCCGATCGCGAGGATGCGGGTGATCGAGCCATCGGCGAGCCGGGCCCGGATGTCGGACGGGAAGGAGTCCTCGGGCAGCACGACCCGCAGCTCGTCGCCGTCCTCGACCAGGCGGCCGCGCAGGGTCTTGTGGAAGCTCACCGGCGACTCGGTGATCTCCTTGAGCAGGAAGTGCGGGAAGTCGCCCCGGTCGATGTCCCGCGTGGTGATGGTGGCGGTGACCACGTCGTCTTCGGTGACGGGCAGGACGGTGCCGTCGTAGGCGATCCGCTCGATGCCCTCGAGGCTCCCGGCCTTGGCCCCGTCGAGCAGCAGGATCTGGCCGCGGCTGGCGTTGGGGTTGTCCGGGTTGGCCGGGGTCTCGCCGTCCATGCGCACGTAGCGGCTGGTCTCCTCGACCAGGCCGTAGGGCTCGGAGGCGACGATGTAGGCGTCGTCGACCAGGCCGACGTAGAGCGCCTGGCCCGAGCCGCGCAGCGCCAGGGCGAAGGCGTCGGGGCGCCCGGCCACGGTGGCGGCGATGGCGACGCTGCCCTCGAAGGACGCCACGCTGGCGCGGAAGGCCTCGAGCGCGTCGTCGCCGGCCACCACCCGGCGGGACACGAGCGTGGGGATGACCTTGGCGTCGGTGGTGACCTCGGCGTGGATCGAGAGGCCGTTCACCGACTTCAGGTCGGCGAAGTTGTCGACGTCGCCGTTGAGCGCCGCGGCCACGAACGGGCCGACCTCGGCCTGCTCGTGCTCCAGGGAGTCCAGCGGGTGGGCGTTGGCCTCGGAGATGATGCCGACGCTGGCCCAGCGGGTGTGGCCGAGCACGACCGCCTGGGCGTCGGGCGATGCGAGCGCCAGGCGCAGCAGCTCGTCCCCCACGATGTGGGCGCGGATGGCGGCGGTGTTGTCACCGAGCTCGCCGATCTCGGCGGCGGCCTTGTAGGCGAAGGCCAGCTGGCTGGCCGGGCCGCCGTCGCCGTCGACGAGGCGCACGGCGCGCGAGCGCAGCAGGGGGTCGTCGGCGCGCCCGTCCAGCAGGCCGGCGACGGCCGGGTCCGACGGGTCGAGCCCGTGGTCGCGGACGAGCACCATGACGCCGGCGGAGTCCCGGCCCCGGACCTCGAGGCGGTCGATGGCCGACAGCGCCTGCTCGATCTGGGTGCAGGCCTCGACCGCGGACCAGCCGGTGTCGCGTCCGACCAGGGTGGCGACGCCGTCGGCGAGGCGCAGCCGGTCCCGCTCGATGGTCCACGCCGCGTCCTTGACCCGGACGGCGGCGGCGTTGCGGGCCTCGGTGTCGTCGTCGACGACCAGCAGGCCGAGGGCGGCGTCGAGCTCGACCACGGTCTGGCCGAGGGTCTTGGCCAGACCCCGGATGCGCGACGAGGCCGCGGTGTCGGTGAGCAGCAGGCGCACGCCCCGGGGGCCGTGCAGGTCATCGGCCACCTGCTCGAGGTCCACGGCGACCTCCTGCAGCGCGTCGATCGCCGGCCCGGCCGCAGGCGCGTCGTCGATGGCACGGCGCAGCGACTGCACGCCACGGTCGAGGGCAGCCACCACCGGCTCGGCCGGGAGATCGACCCGGTCGACGGGGCGCCGGAGGACGGCGATGATTCCGCACATGGCCGACCATTCTGCCCGGTCCGGCCCCGGACCCCACCGGACGGGCGCTTTCCGGAACTGGCAGTTCTGCTGTCGCGGCTCAGTCGGTGGCCCGGAAGGTCACGACCCGGCCGTCCTCGCCCACCAGCACCAGGCGGTCGGCGTCGATCGACCAGGTGGCCGTGCCGGTCAGGGCGGCCCAGAACCGGTCGGCGTACTCCTCGAGGTCGGGACAGGCCTGGAGCTCGCGCACCGGCGCGCCGGTGAACACGACCTCGTCACCGTCGACCTCGTACCGAAGACCTTCGGTGGCCTCGCCGTCCGTCTCGCCGAAGCCGAACCCGTTGCAGCCGTCGTCACCCGTGACGAAGCCGCTCTCCTCGAACCGCACGATCCCGGGCTGCTCCACAGCCATGGACATGGCGGCGTCGTCCGGGTCCTGGCCGTCGGCGAACCCGTCGACCTCCCAGGTGGCGCCGACCAGCTCCCGATCGGGCTCGGCCACCTCGCGGTCGACGAAGCGCACCACCGTCTCCCCCGAGGTCAGCACCATGGTGTCCCCGTCCACGACGACCGTCGGCTCGGCCTGCAGCACGCCGGCGAACCACTCGTCCTGGGCGTGGCGCTCGGGATCGCAACCCATCTCGGTGGTGCTCAGCTCCTCGACCAGCAGACGGTCGCCGTCGAGCTCGTACCGGGCGCCGAGCTGGTTGCAGCCGAGCGATGCGCCCACCCGGCCGTCGTCGATGCGCAGCGAGATCACCGTCCCCTCGACCAGCGGGCGCGGCGCACCGGCCTCGGTCACCTCGATCGAGAGGTACTCGGCCGCCAGGGCAGCAGTGCGGCCGGCGGGGCCCACGGTGTCTACGGGCGCATCGTCGTCACCGCAGGCGCTCACGGTCGCGACCACGACCAGGGCGAGCAGGGCCAGCGCGTACCTCATGCCCCTTCGACGCTACGCAGCGACTGCCGGTTCCGGGAGGGTGGTCCGGCCCGAGGGCGGTCAGACGCCGGCGAGGCGGCGGACGGCGGCGGCCAGGGCGTCGGCCTCCTGCTGTGCCCGCTCGGCCGTGGGGGCCTCGACCATCACCCGGATCAGGGGCTCCGTGCCCGACGGGCGGACCAGCACGCGCCCCTCGTCACCGAGGCGGGCCTCGGCATCGGCGACGTCGCCGGCCAGCCGCTCGACCAGGTCGGGGTCCCGCCGGTCGAGGCGCACGTTCACCAGCACCTGGGGCAGCGACGTCATCGCGTCAGCGGCCAGGTCCGCGAGCGGGCGTCCGGAGCGGTGCACCACGTCGAGCAGGGTCAAAGCGGTGAGCAGGCCGTCGCCGGTGGTGGCGATGTCGGCCTGGATCACGTGGCCGGACTGCTCGCCGCCGAGGTTGAAGCCGCCTTCGCGCATCCCTTCCAGGACGTAGCGGTCGCCCACGCCGGTTTCGAGCAGGCTGATGCCGGCCTCGCGCAGTGCGATCTTGAGTCCGAGGTTGCTCATCACGGTGGCCACGAGGACATCGTCCTTGAGTTTGCCCGAGGCTTTCAGCGCCACGGCGAGGATGGCCATGATCTCATCGCCGTCGACTACGTTTCCTTCATGGTCCACGGCGAGGCAGCGGTCCGCGTCGCCGTCGTGCGCGATGCCCAGGTCGGCGCCGTGCGCCAGGACTGCCTGCGCCAGCGGCTCCAGGTGGGTCGACCCGACGCCGTCGTTGATGTTGAGTCCGTCCGGTTCGGCGCCGATGACAATGACGTTGGCGCCGGCGTCCTTGAAGACCTGCGGGGAACAACCGCTGGCCGCGCCGTGGGCGCAGTCCAGCACTACCTTGAGTCCGTCCAGGCGGTGCGGGAGGGTGCCGAGCAGATGGACGATGTAGCGGTCCTCGGCGTCGGAGAAGCGCTGGATCCGGCCGACCTCGCCGCCCACCGGGCGGCGCGGTTCCTTGCCGAGCTGTGCCTCGATGGCGTTTTCCACGTCATCGGGAAGCTTCTGGCCGCCGCGGGCAAAGAACTTGATGCCGTTGTCCGGGGCGGGGTTGTGCGAGGCGGAGATCATCACGCCGAAGTCCGCGTCCAGGTCTGCCACCAGATAGGCCGCGGCCGGGGTGGGCAGCACACCGGCATCGTAGACGTCGATCCCGGAGCTGGACAGCCCCGCCTCCACGGCAGCCGCAATGAACTCACCGCTGGCGCGGGGGTCGCGGGCCACCACGGCGCGCGGCCGGGTTCCGCTGGTATTGCGGTCATGGCCAAGCACGACGGCGGCGGCCTGGGCCAGCTGCAACGCCAGTTCGGCCGTCAGCAGGCCGTTAGCCAAACCCCGGACACCATCTGTTCCAAATAATCTAGACATCGGGTCAAGTTTAGACGATGAGGCGGGCGCTTCCCGTCCCGGGGCCACTGGGCGGACCCGCGGCGCCGCCCGGTTGCCGGCCATATGCCGATGTTTGCGCTGGTTAAACGGCGAAAGCCCGCCCCGCCACAAAGGGCGGAACGGGCTTTCGTGCAAGCGCCAAGGGCGCCTGGAAGCGGGATTAACGCTTCGAGTACTGCTG
>DMTU01000266.1:0-1063 GCA_003476595.1 Acidimicrobiaceae bacterium
CCGGTGCTCGTGGGTGCCTCGATGGGAGGCATGGTCGGTCTGGTCAGCGAGGGCACGCTGCGTCCCGGCCGGTTCCAGGGTCTCGTGCTCGTCGACATCGCGACCCAGCTCGAGACCGCTGGCGTCGAGCGCATCGTCGGGTTCATGTCCGCCGCCCCCGACGGCTTCGCCAGCCTCGACGAGGCAGCCGACGCGATCGCCGCCTACCGGCCCAACCGGCCCCGGCCGAGCAACCTCGACGGGCTGCGGAAGAACCTGCGGCAGGGCGAGGACGGCCGCTGGCGCTGGCACTGGGACCCGGCCTTCCTCTCGGGCAAGAGCCGAGACGGCCGCACCGACATCGACACGCTCGGCGACGCGGCCCGCAACCTCACCGCTCCGACCTTGCTGGTGCGGGGCCGCATGTCGGACATGTTGAGCCTGGAAGGGGTGGCCACGTTCCGCGAGCAGTGCCCCCACGCCCACTTCGTCGACATCGCCGATGCCGGCCACATGGTCGTCGGCGACCGCAACGACGCCTTCACTGCGGCGGTCGTCGACTTCGTCGACACGCTCGGCGACGACGACCAGGACGAGGAGCTGGCCAGCTGATGCCCGCCACCGATCCGCACCTGTTCCGGCTCCCGGTCGAGGGTGAGGACCGCCCCCGGCTGCTCGGCTCCTACGCTCCCCGGTCGGACCTGCACTTCTGGCCGCGACGCAAGCGCTGCCCCGTCACCCGTACACCCGTACAGGACGTCGAGCTCGGGCCCATCGGCTCGCTGTACGCCTGGACGTTCCTGCACGTGCCGCGCATGGGCAAGGTGTCCTTCGGTGACGCTGGCGGGTACGCGGTGGGCCAGGTCGACCTTCCCGAGGGTGTCCGGGTGCAGGCACCGCTCATGGGGTCGCAACAGGACTGGTCCATCGGCGACGAGATGGGGCTCACCCTGTTCCCCGTCGGCACCGACGACGACGGCCACGAGCTGGTCACGTTCCGGTTCGAGGTGGTCCGATGACCTCCAAGATGAGCCGCCGGGTCTTCGTGGTCGGGGTCGGCATGCACCCCTTCGGCAACGAGGGC
>DMTU01000266.1:1143-13893 GCA_003476595.1 Acidimicrobiaceae bacterium
TTCGGCAACGAGGGCATCCCGGCCACCGACATGGGCTACGTGGCCGGGGTCGCCGCCCTCGACGACGCCGGCATCGACTTCCCCGAGGTCGGCGCCCTCTACAACGGATACATCGGCGGCGGCATCACCGCCGGTGTCCACCTGGCCAAGGAGCTCGGCCTCACCGGCTTGCCCGTCACCCACGTCGAGAACGCCTCCGCCACCGGGTCGTCAGCCTTCGGCGAGGCGGTCCACGCCGTCGCCGGCGGCCGGGTCGATGTGGCCATGGCGCTCGGCTTCGACGACATGAACCGCATGGGCGGCCTGGGCCGCAGCGGCCGGGGTGGCCTCGGTGCCGAGGACGTCATGTTGCCGGCGGCGTTCTTCGCCATGTGGGCCACCCGGCGCATGCACGAGGTCGGCACGACCGTGGAGACCTTCGCTGCCATCGCCGCGAAGAACTGGAACCACGCCCGGCAGAACCCGATGGCCCAGAGACGGGCCGACCACGAGATGACCGTCGAGGAGGTCCTGGCCTCGACCATGATCTCCTACCCCCACACGTCCACGATGGCGTGCGCGGCCGGTGGCGGCGGCGCAGCGGCGGTCGTGGCCTCCGAGGACGTGGCGCGGCGCTTGGGCGGACCGATGATCGAGGTGGTGGCCTCGCAGCAGCGCTCGGAGACCTACACCGACGGCCACGTCTTCCTCGGAGCGGTCATCGGACCGGCTCAGATGACCCGCGACACCGCCGCCGACGCCTACGAGCAGGCCGGGCTCGGTCCCCGCGACCTCGACCTCGTGCAGGTCCACGACGCGTTCCCCATCGAGGAGCTCGTCTACTACGAGCTGCTGGGCATCTGCGGCGACGGCGAGGGGGACAAGCTCGTGGTCACCGGCGAGACCAGCCTCGGTGGTCGCATCCCGTTCAGCACCGACGGCGGCCTCACCGCCCGGGGCCATCCCGGCGGGCCCACGGGGCTGGCCCAGATCCACGAGACCGTGCTCCAGCTCCGGGGCGGTGCCGGACCGCGGCAGGTCGAGGAGGCGCGGACCGGTCTGTGCCACATGGCCGGAGCCGGCTCGGTCTGCGTGGTGCACATCCTCCAGCGGGCCTGATGCGCCTGGTGGCTCAACCCTGGTGGCGCAAGCCGTCGCCGAGCCCGTCGAGCGCCGCGGTGACGAGCGCGACCAGATCGGTCCGGCCTTCGTCGTGCAGCCAGGTGGTCAGGGCCGCCCGCAGGGCGGCCATGCAGCCCGCCGCCAGCAGCTGGGGGAGCAGCGAGGTCTCTGCGTGACGGGCCCGCTCGGCCGCGAACGTCCGGATCACCGCCTCCCAGTCGGCCTGGTGGCTGAGGCTGCGGGCGTGGACCGACGGCGTGGCCAGCACGAGACGGGCCTGCTGGAGGAACTCCTCGCTGCTGGTCTCGTAGTCCTCGGCGAGCTCGAGCACCGCGGTCCGCACGGCATCGAAGGCGCCTTCGGCACCCGGCCGTGCCTGCAGAGCTTCCTCGAGCCGCTGCAGACGGCTGGCGTCGCCGGGCAGCAGGGCGTCGTCCTTGGTGTCGAAGTACCGGAAGAAGGTGCGCCGGGAGATGCCGGCCGAGGCGGCGATCTCGTCCACCGTCACGTCGTCGAAGCCGTGGGCGGCGAACAGGGCCAGCGCGTGCTGGGCGATCTCGTCGCGCGTGCGCTCGTGGTTGCGCTCTCGCAGATTGGGACGGGACCGAGACGGCACGCTGATCACCCTAGTGCCGTGTGGCACCCCATGCCGACGAGGAACCGAGGGACACGTCGGCATAGGATGTCGACCCAAGCCCTTCCCCCGGCGTGTCGACCACGTGGCAGAGAAACGAGAGGCAATCGATGAGCTGGCTCCTGGAGCGCATGGCCCGTGCCGTCGCCCGCACCCCCGGACGGGTTCTGCTCGCCCTGGTCGTCGTCACCGTCGTCCTCGGCGGCTTCGCCACCCAGCAGACGACAGATGCCGATCTCACCTCCTTCGCACCCGACAGCGAGCTGGCGCGCGCCTTCGAACGCGTCGAGGACGACTTCTCGGGTGGTGGCGCCCGCATCCAGGTGATCGTGGATGCCGGCGACGGCGGCGACATCCTCTCGTCGGACGGCATCGCTGCCGCGAACGCCATCGCTGATGCGGTCCGGGCCGAGGAGTCCGTCGACCTGGCCCGCGGTGAACGGGGCGTGGTGACGTTCGCCGCACCCGTGGCGGGCGCCCTGGAGGCCCAGGGAATCGAGGTGGCCGACGCCGACGCCGAGGCGATCGCCGCCGCCGCCGAGATCGCCTACGAGGACCCGCGCGCCGCACAGGCGCTCGGCCTCCTCTCCGGCGAACCCGGTGAGTCCCGGGCCGGCCTGGTCATCATCGAGCTCGACCCGTCGCTGAGCGACAGCGAAGCGGCCGAGGACCAGCTCGCCGCGGCCGAGGCCATCGCCGCGGTCGACGCCGACACGTCTGAGGTGGAGATCGACGCGTTCAGCCAGGCGATCCTCTCCGACCAGCTGCAGGCGGAATCGCAGGACGAGATGCCCCGCCTCCTCGGCGTCTCCCTCCTGCTCATCGTCGGCATCCTTGCGTTCCAGTACCGCTCCGCCAGCGACGTCGCCCTCGGCTTCACCGGGCTCATCGTCACCATCATGTGGATGTTCGGGTTCGGCGTCCTGCTCGGGCCCGACTTCCTGGGCGTGGTGGGTCCCTTCACCCAGATCTCCACGGCGGTCCCGGTCCTCCTCGTCGGTCTCGGGATCGACTACGCCATCCACCTCAACTCGCGCTACCGCGAGGAGCAGAACCACGGCGTCCCGCCCGAACGGGCGTCGGCCACCGCGGTGCGGGCCGTCGGCGGCGCACTCGTGCTGGCCACCGTCACCACCGTGGTGGGCTTCCTCACCAACGTCGTCTCGCCGTTGCCGCCGATGGCCGACTTCGGCATCTTCACTGCGGTGGGCGTGCTCTCGGCGTTCATCGTCATGGCACTCCTCATCCCCAGCGCCCGCCACGTGCTCGACGCCCGCCCTCGCGGGCAGGCCAAGGTCGAGCGTCGCCGTGAGAAGGCGGCGGCCAAGGAGGCCGCCGGCGGTAAGGCCAGCGCCTCGGGGCTCTCCGCGGTGATGGGCCGCACCGCGGCCTTCGCCGAGCACATCCCCCGCATCACGCTCGCCGTCGCTGCCGTGGTCACGGTGACCGCCGGGGCCGCCGCCACCCAGATCGAGACCTCGTTCAGCCAGGACGACTTCATCCCGGCCGACTCCGAACCCGGCATCGTGCTCGACAAGGTCGACCAGCTCTTCGGCGGCGACCTGACCGAGGAGACCTACGTCATCGTCGACGGCGACGTCACCGACCCGGAGGTGCTCGCCGCGCTCGAGCAGGCGCAGGCCGAGCTGGCCGACACCGAGTTCGTGCGCACCTCCGCGGGCGAGGCCGAAGTGACTTCACCGCTCACCCTGCTGAGCAGGCTCGCGATCCAGAACCCGGACTTCGCCACCGCAGCCGGCGCGCTCGGCTACGACCCCGCGCAGGGTCTGGCCGACGACGCCGACGTCGAGGCCCTGTTCGAGCTGGCACGCGAGGTGGCACCCGACCTGACCGCACAGGTCTTCGGGCCGGCCGGCGAATCCGCGCTGGTCTCCATCGCCACCAACGCCGGCCAGGAGGACGCCCAGGCTGCGGCCGACGCGATCGAAACCGCAGTCGCGCCGTTGCGCGACGCCGGTCTGGAGACGGTGGTGGTCTCCCAGTTCCTGGTCTTCGACGAGGTGCTCGACGCCATGACCGACAGCCAGACGCAGGGCATCGCCATCACCCTCTTCGCCGCCTTGGTCCTGCTGATCGCCTACTACGGGGTCGTCGACCGCAAGCCGCTGCTCGGCGCCATCACCATGGTGCCGTCCGTGGCCGTCGTCGGCTGGATCCTGGGGACCATGGTGCTGCTCGACATCAGCTTCAACGTCCTCACCGCCATGGTGGCCAGCATCGGCATCGGCATCGGCGTGCCCTACGGCATCCACGTGACCCACCGTTTCCTCGAGGACCGGCGCCGTTACGACTCGGTTGACGAGGCGGTCCGCCAGACGCTCACCCACACCGGCGGCGCCATGGCCGCCTCGGCGGCCACCACGGCGGCCGGCTTCGGCGTGTTGGTGTTCGCATCCCTCGAGCCGCTCCGCCAGTTCGGGCTCATCGTCGCCCTCACCATCGTCTACTCGCTGCTCGCGGCCGTGCTGATCCAGCCCGCCTGCCTCAAGCTGTGGGGAGAGTGGCGGGCCCGCAAGGGCGACGTCGGCGAGCTGCACGACCACGAGCATCGGGTCGACGCCCCTGGGCGCGAGCGTTCCGAGGTCGGCGTCTGATCTCTCCTGACACGGTGAGACGCTCCATGTAACATGTTCCGTCCGGGAACGAAAGGGAGCTCCACCGTGACGATCACCGAAGGCCACGACGTCGACGCCCGCCCACGGCTGTCCTCCGCCGACCCACGAGACGGCCGCGGCGTGGGTTCCGTGCCGGTCCACGACGCCGCCGACGTGGCCGACGCCGTGGGCCGGGCCCGGGCCGACCAGCCGGCGTGGGGCAGGTGCTCACCCGCCGAGCGCGCCGATCACCTCCGCCGCATCCGCGGGCGCCTCGCGGCGCGGGCCGGCGAGCTCGCCGAGGTGATCGCGGCCGAGACGGGGAAGCCGGACTTCGACGCCATGGCCGAGGTGCTCTCCTGCGCCGTGCTGTTCACCCACACGGCCCGGCGCGCCCCGAAGGTGCTGGCTCCGGAGAAGGTGTCGGCGTTCCCGCTGTACGTGAAGCGGGCCGAGATCCGCTACGAGCCCTATGGCGTCGTGGGCGTGATCAGCCCGTGGAACTATCCGGCCTTCGTGCCGGTCCAGGCGCTGTCCGGGGTGCTCGCCGCCGGCAACACCGCGGTCCTCAAGCCGTCGGAGCTCACGCCGCTGACCGGCGTGCTCCTCGCCGAGATCATCAACGAGGCGGGCCTGCCGCTGGTCCAGGTGGTCACCGGCGATGGCGCCACGGGCGCGGCGCTGTCGTCGAGCGACGTCGACAAGATCGCCTTCACCGGCAGCCCCGCCACGGCCCGGCACATCCTGCGGGCCGCAGCCGAGCACCTCACGCCCACCGTCATGGAGCTGGGCGGCAAGGACGCGATGATCGTCTGCGACGACGCCGATGTCGAGGCCGCAGCGCGCACCGCCGTGGCGGGCTGCTTCGCCAACGCCGGTCAGACCTGCATCGCGGTCGAGCGGGTCCTCGTCACCCGGACGAACCATGTCGCGTTCCGGGACGCGGCGATCCGCGCCGCGCAGCGCGTCACCGTCGGGCCCGAGCGCACCAAGCACGTCGGCGCCATCACGCAACCGCCTCAGATCGACGTCATCGAACAGCGCCTGCGCGACGCCACCACGGCCGGCGCCACTGTCGTCGTGGGCGGCCACCGCCGCGACGACCTCGGCGCCAGCTTCTTCGAGCCGACCATCGTCGACGGCGTCCGTCCGGACATGGCCCTGGCCCGGGAGGAGACCTTCGGTCCCGTCCTGTCCATCATCCCCGTCGACGACGTCGACGACGCCGTCCGGGTGGCCAACGACTGCGACTACGGGCTGGCCGGGAGCGTGTTCGGGCGCGACCGGCGGGTGGTCGACGACGTGGTCGAGCGCTTCGCCACCGGCGCGATCAGCGTCAACGACGCGCTCGCGACCGCGCTCGTTCCCGGTCTGCCCTTCGGCGGCGTGCGGTCGAGCGGTTTCGGTCGCCTGCACGGCGATGCCGGCATCCGTGAGTTCGCCGTGCCGAAGGCGGTGGCCACCAGCCGGCTCGCGGTCCTGCCGGGGCTGACAGCGTCGATGTTCGGCTCGGTCAGGCCCAGTGCCGCCCAGGTCGGCACGGTGCTGCGGGTGCTCTGGGGTCGCGGCGCCGGCGCCTGAGGGACGCGAAGGAAACCTCTTCCGACCCCGGGGTGACCACGCTCGCTCAGCGTGGGTCGACGATGGTCAACGTCGCCTGGGCGGCGGCCAGGACGCGCCGGTCCTCGTCCTGGCGGTACAGCTCGCAGCGCACCACCGCAGACCGCTTCGTCATGGCCACCACCGTGGCCTCGGCGTCGACGGTCTCGGCCTTCAGCGGGGCGAGGTAGTTCACCTTCACCTCGGTGGTCGCGGCCCACTGGCCCCGCTTCATCAGGGGGTAGACGACCACGCCGGTGACGTGATCGACGATGGCTGCGGTCACGCCGCCGTGGGCGTTGCCGAACGGAGTGAGCAGCTCCGGCGAGATGGTCGCCGTGGCGAAGAACCGTCCGGGCTCGAAGCGCACGTGCTCGATGCCGAGGTAGGTGGGGAGGCCGCCGGCGCCGTTGCCCACATCGATCATGCCCCGGGCGATCTCTTCGTCGTACCGGTCTGCGAAGTCAGTCATGGAACAGAAGTTAGTTCGTGTCTCGCTGTCGGCAGCGGTTCTGTGGGCCTAGACTGCGACGATGGCCCGGATGCTGAGAGAGTCCTGGCGCAGCGACGCGCCGAGTTCGGTGGACGACGCGCGCAACCGCCTGGTCGATGCGGCCGAGGCATGCTTCACCCGTTTCGGCGTCGCGAAGACGACCCTGGAGGACATCGCGACCGAAGCAGGGGTGTCTCGCGCCACGGTGTACCGGTACTTCGAGGGCGGCCGGGATGAGATCATCCTCGGCGTCGTCCTCCGGGAAGGCAAAGAGTTCCTCGAGGCGCTCGGCCGCCGGGTGCAGCGCGAAGAGACGCTCGGCGACGCCATCGTCGAGGGTGTGCTCTACACGGTCGCAGCAGTCCGCAAGAACGAGCACCTCGCACTCCTGTTCGCCCCTGAGGTCGCCGGGCACACGACCTCGATCGCCGGCGCGTCGACCGCCCTGTACGAACTAACCCAGGACTTCCTGCGACCGATCTTCGAACAGGCGCGCGCCGCCGGTCAGCTGCGCGACGGGATCATCGCGGAGGATGCCGCCGAGTTCGTCCTCCGGATCATCCTGTCGCTGCTGTCGGTGGCTGGTCCCCGCACGCGCTCGCAGGCCAAGGAGCGGGAGTTCCTCCGCACCTACTGCGCTGGCGCCATCGTCCGCGACTGAGCTGACTCAGGCGGTCAGGTCGGCGAGCTTGGCCTGGAACGCCTGCTGCTCGGCCGTGGGAGCCGCCGTCTGCAGGGCCATGACCTTGGTCATGTCGCCCTCGACCTTGATCTGGCCGGACATGAACGCCTGCATGGCCGCTGACTGGTCGCCGTCGATGAAGAGCTTCTTGGCGGTGTCGTAGGGGACGGTGAGCTTGGTGGGCGCACCCTCGGTGTGGCCTCGGTCGAAGGTGCCTCCGGCGAGGTGGACGTCGACGTCGCCGTCCGGGCCTCCGATCACCCTGATGTTGATGGTGGCTTCGGCCAGCGCGACCGGGGCTTCGGGCTGCTCGGAGCGCAGCTCCTCGACGGCGTCGAACCAGGGCTCGCTCAGGAAGGCGTGGGACACGAAGGTTCCTCTCGGGTCGCGGCACACGGTCGCGGGCCAGTGTGCCGGTGTAACGGTGTAACGGTGTAACGGTGTTCGAGGTTCGTATCACCGTCACAGCGTGGAAGCCAAGTGGCAGCTCACACGCCGAGCGTCTCGGGCGGACGTGCTTGCTCGAGCAGCTCGGTGACGACCGGGCCGAGCTCGGCAGGTTCCCACCGGTCACCCTTGTCGCGCTCGGGCCCACGCCGCCAGCCCTCGGCCACCGAGATCCGGCCGCCGGCCACGTTGAACACCTGGCCGGTCACCCCGGCGGACTCGGCGCTGCCCAGCCACACCACGAGGGGTGAGATGTTCTCCGGCGCGAAGGAGTCGAAGGAGCCGGGCTCGACGTCGCGGGCCGCTTGGCCGAAGCCGAGGTTCTCGGTCATGCGGGTCAGCGCCGCCGGCGCGATGGCGTTGACGGTGACCCCGTAGCGCCCGAGCTCCTTGGCCGCGATGTTGGTCATCGCCGCGATGCCCGCCTTGGCCGCCCCGTAGTTGAGCTGGCCCGGGTTGCCGTAGAGGCCGGACCCCGACGACGTGTTGATGATCCGGGCGTCGTTGGCCTCGCCGGCCTTGGCCCGTTCCCGCCAGTGCGCCGCTGCCCACCGGAGCGGGGCGAACGTGCCCTTCAGGTGGACGTTGATGACCGCGTCCCACTCGTCCTCGCTCATGTTGACCAGCATCCGGTCGCGGAGGATGCCGGCGTTGTTGACGAGGGTGTCGATGCCGCCGAAGGTGTCGATGGCCGTCTGGATGAGGCGGCCGGCGCCGTCCCAGTCGGACACATCGTCGCCGTTGGCGACGGCCTCGCCGCCCATGCCGCGGATGTCGTCCACCACCTCGCCGGCGGGGCCGTCGGACGATCCGCGACCGTCGACCTCGGCGCCGAGGTCGTTGACCACCACCTTGGCCCCCTCGGCCGCGAAGGCCAGGGCGTGCGCCCGACCGATGCCACGGGCTGCGCCCGTGATGACGACCACTCGGCCGTCGCAGATCCCACTCATGAAGATGTTCCCCCTGGTTGTCCGTCGGCGTCCGCCACATCGGCGAGCCTGACGTGACAGAGTAGAGGGCATGTCTCATGGGGGTGAATCCGACGTGGTCGGTGACGTCTACGCCCAGGCGCGGGCGTGGTTCGAGCAGAACTGGGACCCCGACCTGGCGTTGCGGGAGTGGTGGCAGCGGTTGGCCGACGCCGGATGGGGGTTCCCGACCTGGCCGGAGGGGACCTACGGCCGCGGACTCTCCGGCGATGCCGCCCGCATGGTGGCCGACGCCCGCCGCGATGCCCGGGTGGCCCCACCCCCCGGCGGCATCGCCCAGAACCTGGCCGGACCGACCATCGTCGCCCACGGCACCCCGGAGCAGCAGGCCCGGTTCCTGCCGGGGATCGTCACCGGTGAGATCTGGTGCCAGCTGTTCTCCGAACCCGGCGCCGGCTCGGACCTCGCCGGAGTCCAGACCCGGGCCGAACGTGACGGCGACGAGTGGGTGGTGAACGGCCAGAAGGTGTGGACCTCGGGCGCGCACATCGCCCGCTACGGCATCCTGATCGCCCGGACCGACCCGTCGGTCCCCAAGCACGCAGGACTGTCGTACTTCGTCATCGAGATGGACCAGCCCGGCATCGAGGTCCGGCCCATCCGCGAGATGACCGGGCGGGCGATCTTCAACGAGGTGTTCCTGTCCGACGCCCGGGTGCCGGTGCAGAACCAGATCGGCGGGCTCGGCGAGGGGTGGGCGGTCGCGCTCACCACGCTGGCCAACGAGCGCACCATGCTCGGTGCCGGGTCCTTCGGCAGCTCCGGGTCGGGCGCAGCCATCCGCGAGATCGACCTCGACGCGCCGGCCGGGCAGCTGGTGAGGGACGAGCCCCGGGCGGAGGGCCGCAGCCGAGGCGGTGCCGCCGACCTGATGGCTGCGGTGCTCGAGCGCTTCGGCGGGTCCGACGACCCGGTGGCCCGCCAGGAGGTCGCCCGGATCCACAGTCTGATCGAGATCGCCCGCTACACCGACCTGCGGGCCAAGGCCGCCGTCGAGCGCGGTGGCCGTCCCGGCCCGGAGGTCTCGGTCGGCAAGCTCGCCGCGTCACACCTGCTCGAGACGATGCGGGAGACCCTGTTCCGACTCTGCGGCCCGCACGCCACCCTCTGGGGCGACGACGCCCCCTTCCGGGGACGGGTCCACGAGGTCGGCCTGTCGAGCTACCTCATCTCCATCGGGGGCGGCACCGACCAGATCCAGCGCAACATCATCGGCGAGCGGGTCCTCGGCCTGCCCCGCGAGCCCCGAGCCGACAAGGACGTGCCGTTCCACGACCTGCGGGTCGGCACCCAGGGCAGCGACCGCTGATCCCCCGACCACCCCGACGTCACCAGGAGAGTCCCATGCGAAGCGAAGCGCTCGAGAACATCGTCACCATGCTCCGGTCCCAGGCCGCCGAGCGCGGCGACGCTGAGATGACGGTCAGCGAGTGGCGGGAGGCCTACGACGGCCTCGGCGCGCTCCTCCCGGCGGCCGAGGGCGTCGCGGTGGAGAAGGTCGACGCCGGGGGCGTACCGGCCGAGTGGATCGGAACCGGCGACGGACCGGTGGTCGTCTACGTCCACGGCGGCGGCTACTGCATCGGTTCGCTGGACAGCCACCGGTCGATGCTCACCCATCTCGCCTCGGCCGTCGCCGGCCGGGTGCTGGCCGTGGACTACCGGCTGGCACCCGAGCACCCCTTCCCGGCCGCGCTCGACGATGCGTGCACCGCCTACCGCTGGGTCGTCGCCGGCGGGGCCGACCCGTCCCGGGTCGTCGTGGCCGGCGACTCGGCCGGGGGCGGCCTCACGCTGGCGACGCTGGTGGCCCTGCGCGACGCCGGCGACCCCCTGCCGGCCGCCGGCGTGTGCCTGTCACCGTGGGCCGACCTCACCCAGTCGGGGGCGACCGTGGCGGAGAAGGCCGACGCCGACCCCATGGTCCACGCCGAGGACCTGGCCCGCTGGGCGGCGGCCTACGCCGGTTCGGACCACGACGCCGGTTCCCCCGGGCTCAGCCCGCTCTTCGCCGACCTGTCGGGTCTGCCTCCGCTGCACGTCGAGGTCGGCACCGCCGAGGTGCTGCTCGACGACGCCCGTCGCCTGGCCGAGCGCGCCCGGGCCGCGGGCGTCGACGTGACGCTGTTCGAGGGGGAGGACCTCATCCACGTCTGGCACTTCTTCGCCGGCGCGGTTCCCGAGGCCGACGACGGCATCACCCGCGTTGCCCGCTTCATCGCCGAGCAGGTGCGCTGAGCCCACCAGCCCACCAGCCCACCGGGCGCGGGGTCGGTCAGGCGCGGCGTCGGCCGCGGTGGCCCAGCACGGACGGCGCGGTGGCGAGGTACTCGAGCGCCGCTTCGAGCGAACCGGGCAGATCGCCGGGGTGGTGCCGGGGGTCGAAGTACAGGCGGATGTCCCAGAACGCCCGGGCGAGCGAGAAGACCTCGCCCCGGCGAGCGCTGCGCAGGTGGGCACGCCAGCTCCACCGTCCTCGCGCCGACGGATCCCGCCGCATGACCTCGCTGGTGAGGAGCGGCCAGCCGAGCAGCACCAGGCCGGCGAGCGGGACCATGGCCGCAGCCCGGCGCAGGTAGCCGCCGCCGATGTGGTGGTAGACGTCGTAGGCGACGTGGCGGTGCTCGATCTCCTCGGAGGCGTGCCACAGGAACAGGTGCGCCATCTCCGGGTCGACGTCGGTCTCGGCCCAGGAGTTGTCGGACAGGACGTAGCCGGCCAAGGATGCAGTGAAGTGCTCGGCGGCGGCGGTGGTGGCCACCATCAGCAGTACGGCCTGCTTGCGCAGCGGCTCGGGCAGCGACCGCACCCGGTTGTTCAACCGCCGCCGGAACGCTTCGAACAGCTCGAGCTCACGGCGGAAGTCGATGCCGTGCTCCTCCATGCGGGCCACGCAGCGCTCGTGCTCGTTGCCGTGGGTGACCTCCTGGCCGAGGAAGCCGCGGATCTCGGTCCGGATGCGCTCGTCGGTGACGTAGGGAAGCGCGTTGCGGAGTGAGTCGTTGAAGAACCGCTCACCGGTGGGGAACAGCAGGTTGCCGACGTTGAAGGTGTGCGTGGCCTGCGCGTCGTCGACCAACCAGTGGGCACGAGGGGTCGCCAGGTCGAACTCGGTGTGCCGGGGAGCGACCGGCTCGGGCGGGCGACGGAGCGTTGCGGTCATCGGAGCCTCCATGCGGACGATTCGTACGAACAGCGACAACCTACCCGAACAGTGCGACATAGATGCAACGGTGTATCGTGGTATCGGTCACGGTCCCCCGAGGCGCGACACGACCGGTGTATGCTGTCTCGGCCGTCCCGCCGCGCCGGCGGGCACAGGAGGGGGTTGCGCATGGGCGCCGCAGACCAGATCGATGACGTCCACGACATGATCGTGGTGGGGGCCGGGTTCTCCGGGCTGTACATGGTCCACCAGGCCCGGGAGGAGCTCGGCATCGACGTCGTCGGCATCGAGGCCGGGGGCGGGCCGGGCGGCACGTGGTACTGGAACCGCTACCCCGGCGCCCGGTGCGACTCGGAGAGCTTCTACTACTGCTACACGTTCTCCCAGATCCTGCTGGATGAGTGGGACTGGTCGTCGCGCTACCCAGAGCAGCCCGAGATCCTGCGCTACCTCGAGTTCGTCGCCGACCGCCTCGACCTGCGCCGCAGCTTCGCTTTCGACACCCGGGTCGAGTCCATGACGTGGGACGACGAGACGTCCCGCTGGATCGTCCGCACCGACACGGGTCGCACGCTGGCGGCCACGTACGTCGTGACCGCGGTGGGCTGCCTTTCCGCGGCCAACGTGCCCTCGGTGCCCGGCCTCGAGGACTTCGGCGGTGAGTGGTTCCACACCGGCCGCTGGCCTCACGAGGGCGTCGACTTCACCGGCCGCCGGGTCGCCCAGATCGGCACCGGCTCCACCGGCATCCAGGCCGCGCCGGTGATCGCCCGTGAGGCCGACCACCTCTACGTGTTCCAGCGCACGCCCAACTACACCGTGCCTGCCCGCGATCGCCCGATGGACCGTGACGAGTGGGTGCGCATCAAGGCCCGCTACGACGAGGTCGTCCGGGCCACCAAGGAGTCCTTCGCCGGGTTCCCGTACACCCCGTCGTCGCGGTCGGCGCTCGAGCTCGACGACGAGGAGCGCACGGCGATCTACGAGGCGCTGTGGGAGGAGGGCGGCTTCAAGTTCCTGTGGG
>DMTU01000266.1:14019-23910 GCA_003476595.1 Acidimicrobiaceae bacterium
TCAAGTTCCTGTGGGGCGGCTTCTTCGACCTGTTGCTCGACGAGCGGGCCAACGAGACGGCGGCGGAGTTCATCCGCTCCAAGATCCGCTCGGTCGTGCACGACCCCGAGGTGGCCGAGAAGCTGTGCCCGAAGGGCTACCCCTACGGCGCCAAGCGACCGCCCATCGACACCGACTACTACGAGACGTTCAACCGGGACAACGTCACCCTGGTCGACATCTCCGGCGGCGGCATCACCCGCATCACCCTCACGGGTGTCGAGACGCCCGCCGGACATCACGAGGTGGACATGATCGTGTTCGCCACCGGCTTCGACGCCATGACCGGGCCGTTGGTGCGCATGGGCATCACGGGGCGGGACGGGCTCACGCTCGAGGCGAAGTGGGCCGACGGTCCCGCCACCTACCTGGGCCTGCAGGTGGCGGGGTTCCCGAACCTGTTCACCATCACCGGGCCGGGCAGCCCGTCCGTGCTCACGAACATGCCGACCTCGATCGAGCAGCACGTCGAGTGGATCGCCCGGTGCATCGAGGACCTGCGCCGCACCGGCCGCCGGGTCATCGAGCCGACCCCCGAGGCCGAGGTCGCCTGGACCGGCCACGTCGCCGAGGCATCGCAGTTCGGGCTGTTCAACCGCGCCGACTCCTGGTACCTGGGCGCGAACATCCCCGGCAAGAAGCGGGTCTTCATGCCCTACGTGGGCGGGCTCGCCAACTACCGGGCCAGGTGCGAGGACGTCGCCGCCGGCGACTACGAGGGGTTCCTCGTCTCCCACTGAGGGACGCCATCACTGCACGTCGGCCGCCTCAGCGGTCCGTAGGAGGCGACGCACCGCGCAGGAACAGGTCCACCACGGTCACGACGAAGGCACCGTCGATGTCGTCGTGGCTGTCGAAGAGGTACCGGAACAGCACCGGTCCGACCAGCTGGGCGACGGCCACGTCCGGGTCCAGCTGGGCGCGGAGCTCACCGCGAGCGACGGCGGAGGTGATGATCTCGTCGAGGACCCGGGTGCCGTCGGCGCGGACCGCCGAGCTCAGCTCCGCCAGCTCGCCGTCGTCGCTCGCCTGCTGCCCGATCGCGATCATCACCCTGCCCAGGCCCGTCGTCGTGATCGCCACCCGGAAGGCTTCGAGCTCGGCCACCAGGTCGGCTCGGACGTCGCCGGTGGGAACGGTGTGCAGGAGGTGCACCTCGTCGGTGATGAGATCCCGGAGCAGGTCGAGTCGCTGGGGCCAATGCCGGTACAGCGTGGTGCGGGCGTAGCCGCTGCGATCCGCGACCCGCGTCACGGTCACCCGCTCCCATCCCTCTTCGACGAGGACGGCGCGTGCCGCTGCCAGGACGTGACGGCGCGTGCGGAGCACACGAGGGTCGAGCTCCGCGCGGGCAGACATCGAGCACCGACCTTACCGAGGAGCGATCGAACAGGGCGCGCTGTCCAGTTGTGAACACCGCGTCCTAGAGTTTGGCCGTCCCGGTCCCCCCCCGACGAGAGAGACGCCATGTCCATCGATTCCCAGCGCGGCGCGCCCGACATCGAGCCGCACGTACCATTCGCTCACCAAGACGACGAGGTCGTGGTGAGCGCGGGTCGTCGACGCCTCGTGCTGGCCGCCATGTGCGTTGCCCTCGTGGCCGTCGTCTCCTCGGTGTCGGGGCTGAACGTGGCGCAGCAGGCGCTCGCCGAGGGCCTCGGGGCCACCCAGAGCCAGCTCCTGTGGATCATCAACGGCTACACCGTGGCCCTGGCTGCGCTCCTGATGCCCGTCGGCGCGGTGGGGGATCGCTGGGGGCGCAAGCCGATCCTGCTGACGGGGCTCGTCCTGTTCGCCCTGTCGAACCTCGCCGCCGCCTTCGCCACGAGCGCGACCACCCTGATCGGGCTCCGGGTCGTCGCTGGCCTCGCTGCCGCCATGATCATGCCGGTCACGCTGTCGGTCATCACGACCAGCTTCCCCCGGGACCAGCAGGCCAAGGCCATCGGGACCTGGGCCGGGTTCGCCGGCGCCGGAGGCATCATCGGCCTGTTCGTGTCCGCCGCCCTGATCGACAACGTCACCTGGCCGTGGGTCTTCGCCCTGCCGGTGGCCCTCGCCGTGGTGTCGTTCGTGGCGACAGCAGCGTTCGTCCCGAACTCCGTCGAGCACGCCGAGGCGGGCTTCGACGTGCGCGGATCGCTGCTGGCCGTCGCCGCGGTCGGTGGCCTCGTCCTCGCCCTGCACGAAGGACCCGAGCAGGGGTGGACGGCGGCGATCACGGTCGTCGCCTTCGCCGTCGGTCTGGCCTCGACCGTGGCGTTCGTGATGGTCGAGAGGCGCACGCCACACCCGCTGCTCGACGTGCGCGTCTTCGCCATCCGCGGCTTGGCCTCGGGGTCGCTCAACCTCTTCGTCGTCTTCGCCGTGATGTTCTCGCTGTTCCTCGTGCTGGTGCAGTACCTCCAAGCGGTGCTCGGGTACTCGGCCCTGGCCGCCGCCGCGGCGTTGCTGCCCATGGCGGTCATGATGCTGCCCCTGTCCACGGTGGCGCCGAGCATCGCCGAGCGCGTCGGCTTCCGCCGGACGCTGGTGATCGGGACGTTGACCATCGCCGCGGGTCTCGTCGTGCTCGCCTCGATGGCCGACATCGACGGCGGCTTCGTCAGCGTGCTGCCGGCGACACTGATCCTCGGCGCCGGCATCGGGCTGACCATGAGCCCGTCCACCGCCGCCATCACCTCGTCGCTCCCCGACGAGAAGCAGGGCGTCGCGGCGTCGCTCAACGACACCGTCCGCGAGCTGGGCGCCGCGGTGGGCATCGCCCTGATCGGCTCGGTGCTGAACGGGGCCTACCGGACCAACGTGGAGGCGGCGGCGGTGGGTCTGCCGGGCGAGGCAGCCGAGGCGGTCGAGGAAGGCATCGGTGGGGCGCTGGTGGTCGCGGGTCAGCTCGGACCCGACGGGGCCGCCCTGGTCGACGCGGCCCGGACCGCGTTCGTCGACGGCATGACCCCGGCGCTCCTGCTCGGGGCGGGTGCCTGCGTCTTCGCCGCTGCGTTCACCGCCATCCGGGGCCCGAAGACGGCGGCAGAGGCCGAGCCACGCCTCCACCCCGATCTCGAAGTGCAGCCGGATACGGCGTAGCGGTCCACCTGGCGGCGGTTCCGCCCGCCCGCGACGCGAGCCCGGTGAGACAGACGGTCAGCGTCGTCGCACGGCTACCCCTCGATGCGCCACGATGTGGGTCCGACACAAGGAAGGACGATGCATGCTCGTGCAGACAGAGCGGCGGAACCGGGTCGAGGTCATCACGATCAACCGGCCCGAGGCCCGCAACGCGATCGACTACGACACGTCCAAGGCGCTCGCCGACGCGTTCGACGCAGCCGAGGCCGACCCGGAGGTGTGGGCCGTCGTGCTCACCGGGGCCGGGGACAAGGCGTTCTCCGCCGGGATGGACCTGAAGGCCTTCGCCGGTGGCGGCGGGAACGTGATGGGCGTGAACGGCGGGTTCGCCGGCATCACCCGGCGTGACTTCCCCAAGCCCCTGATCGCGGCGGTCAACGGCCACGCCCTGGCCGGCGGGTTCGAGATCATGCTCGCCTGCGACCTGGTCGTGGCCGCCGACCACGCCACCTTCGGCATCCCCGAGGTGCAGCGCGGGCTGGCCGCCGGCGCCGGTGGGCTCGTGCGCCTGCCCAAGCGGGTTGGCCTGGCCGTCGCGCTGGAGATGGCCATGACCGGCGATCCCGTCGACGCGGCCACCGCGCAACGGCTCGGGCTCGTCAACCGCGTGGTGCCTGGCGACGAGGTGCTCGACGCCGCCGTCGCCCTTGCCGAGCGGATCTGCCGCAACGCCCCCCTGGCGACGCGGCTGTCGAAGCAGATGGTGAAGCGGTCGCTCGGCGTCAGCGAGGACGAGGCCTTCGACCTGCAGGGGGACGTCCTGATCGAGGTGTTCACCTCGCCCGACGCCAGAGAGGGCCCGCGCGCGTTCGCCGAGAAGCGCGAGCCGAAGTGGGCCAGCGCATGAGCGGCGCCGGGGCCGAGGTCCGCATCGATGCGCCGCGGGGCGAGCTGCCCACCTACGTGGCCGAGCCGGACGGCGACGCGGTCGCCCCGGCGGTGATCGTCATCCACGACGCGTTCGGGATGACCACGGATCTGCGCAACCAGGTCGATTGGCTGGCCGGCGAGGGGTACCTCGCTGCCGGCCCCGACCTGTTCCACTGGGGCGGTAAGCTCCGCTGCATCCGCACGGTGATGGGAGAGATCTCCGCCGGCGCCGGACGGTCGTTCGATGAGGTCGAGGCCGTCCGGTCATGGCTGGTCGCCCATGCGCGTTCCAACGGCAGGGTGGGTGTCATCGGGTTCTGCATGGGCGGCGGCTTCGCCCTCGTCCTCGCCCCTGGACACGGCTTCGACGCGGCCAGCGTCAACTACGCCAGCTCGCCGAAGCGCACGTACAGCGCCGACTTCCTCCGGGGGGCATGCCCGATCGTGGGCAGCTTCGGCGGGCGCGACCTCATGCTGCGGGGCGCGGCCGACCGCCTGGAGGCCTCGCTCACGGAGCTGGGGGTCGACCACGACGTGAAGGAGTACGCCCCGGCCGGCCACTCGTTCCTGAACGACCACGACCCGGGGGATCTCCCGCTGGCCATGTCGGTGCTCATGAAGCTGCCGGGCATGGGCTTCCACGAACCTTCGGCTGCGGATGCCAAGTCGCGGATCGTGTCCTTCTTCGACCGACACCTCCGGGCATGACCGCCGCGCCGGACAGGAGCTGATCATGGGATGGAACCGCAGCGACATCGGCGACCTCCGCGGGCGCACCGCGGTGGTGACCGGCGCCAACAGTGGCCTGGGCCTGGAGTCGGCGCGGGCGCTGGCCGCCGCCGGCGCCCGGGTGCTGCTCGCCTGCCGGGACGCGGAACGGGCCCGCGGCGCCCTGGACAGCGTGGCCACCGAGGCCACCGGAGCCGAACCGGAGGTGGTGCGGCTCGACCTGGCTGATCTCGACAGCGTCACCGCCGCCGCCGAGGATGTCGCCGGCCGGGTGGATCGGCTCGACATCCTCCTCAACAACGCCGGCGTGATGGCGATCCCGCTGCGCCGCACGGCGCAGGGTCACGAGGCCCAGTTCGGCACCAACCACCTCGGGCACTTCGCCCTCACCGGACGGCTGCTGCCCGTGCTGCTCGCCGCCGGCCAGCCCCGTGTCGTCACCACGTCGTCGTTCATGCACCACATGGGGCGCATGCGCTGGGACGACCTCGACTGGCAGCGGGGCTACCGGAAGTGGGAGGCGTACGGGCAGTCGAAGCTGGCGAACCTGCTGTTCACCTTCGGGCTGGACCGCCGGGCCCGGGCAGCGGGCACGTCCCTGGTGGCCGCCGGCGCCCATCCGGGCTATGCCTCGACCGAGCTCCAGCGTCGCGGGCCGGAGATGTCGGGCAACAAGGTCATGGCCGTGGCCATGGGTCTGGCCAACCGGGCGGTGGCCCAGACGCCCGAGGGCGGCGCCCTGCCCCAGCTGTACGCCGCCGTGTCGCCCGAGGTGCAGGGCGGCGACTACCTCGGACCGGGTGGGCTCTTCGAGCTGCGTGGTTCGCCGAGCAAGGTCCGAGCCGCGAAGCGGGCCTACCGCGAAGCCGATGCGGAGCGCCTGTGGCAGGCATCCGAGGAGCTGACGGGCGTCGAGTACCGCTGGGGGTGACCGAGCCCCGCATCTTCGACGGTGGCAGCTGGCGGGAACGGCTCCTCGTACCGGAGCTGGTGGCCATCGGGTTGGCCGTGGCGGTCGTGAGCAGCCTGGGCTCGCCGATGGTCCCCACCGTCGCCGACGACTACGACGTGTCCCTCGGTACGGCGCAGTGGGGCCTCACCGCCGCGCTCCTCGCCGGCGCGGTGGTCACACCGGTGCTCGGTCGCCTCGCCGACGGCCGGTACCGGCGCCAGGTGATCGTCGCCGCCCTCGGCACCATCACCGCCGGTGGTGCGTCCGCCGCCCTGCCTCTCGGATTCGGTGTGCTCCTGGCCGGTCGCACGCTCCAGGGAGTCGGGCTGGGTCTGATGCCGATGGCCATGGCGGTCGCTCGGGACCACCTTCCGGCCGAGCGGGGGACCCGCACGGTTGCGGCCCTGTCGGTGACCACCGCCACCGGTGTGGGGATCGGCTATCCGATCAGCGGGTTCCTGGTCGACACGGTGGGCCTGCGGGCCACGTTCGCGGTCTCCGCTGCGGCGACGGGCCTGGTCATGGTGGGTGCCGCGCTCAGCATCCCGGCCAGCGATCACCGGACGCAGGAGCCGGTCGACCTCCGGGGTGCGACGGCGCTGGCCGTCGGGGTGTCGGCGCTGGTCGTCGCCCTCAGCGAGCTGCCCACCTGGGGTGCGGCGTCGCTGCCCTTCGCCGCGTTGGTCGCGCTGGCCGCCACGGCCTTGGCCGTCTTCGTCCGTCGCACCCTGGCCGTCCGCCATCCCCTCGTCGACCTCCGGAGCCTGTCCGTGCCCTCGGTGCGGGTGGCCCACACCGTGGCGGTGCTGGCCGGGGTGGGGATGTACTTCCTGTTCTCCCTCGCCATCCGCTACGTGCAGACGCCGGTGAGCACCGGCTACGGACAGGGTCGTACGGTGCTCGCCGCCGGGCTGATCCTGGCCCCGTTCTCGGTGGCGAGCCTGGCCATGAACCGCCTCACCGGCGTCATCCGGCGGAGGATGGACGGACGCTGGCTCATGCCCCTCGGCTGCGGCGCCTTTGCCGCGGCGATGGTGGCCTTCGGGTCGGCCCGGTCCGAGGTGTGGCAGCTGGTGGTCGTGATGGTCCTGGCCGGCGTCGGCGTGGGCACCGTGTTCGCAGCGATGCCCCAGATGATCGTGGCGGCCGTACCGGCCGCGGAGACCGGCAGCGCCCTGGGGTTCAACCAGGTGCTGCGGACGATCGGCTCCTCCATCGGCAGCGCGGCGAGCGCCGCCGTCCTCGCCGCCGAGACCCTGCCGGGCGCTCGGTTCCCGCTCGACCGCGGCTACACGACCTCAGCCATCATCGGCTTGGCCGTGTGGCTGGTGGCCCTGGCAACAGCGTGGCCCCGCTCGTCGCTGCGGCTCGGTCCGCCGACCCCCGAGCTGGCCCGCTACGAGGCCGAGAGCGTCGATGCGGAGGTGGCCGGGGCGGTCATGTACGAGCCCGACTCGGCGACACCACCGCAGAGCCGGGACGAGCCGGGCCGGTGACCGTGCCCGGGCGGCAGCTCGAGAGACCTGCCGCCCGGGGTGTCACCGCGACGATCAGCCGGCGGGGGCGAACCGAGGGATGGCGGGCCCCTCGTCGGTGGGGTCCCAACGCACGGACACCCGTTGGCCGACGCTGACGGTGGCCGGGTCGCACTCGACGATGTTGGTGAGCACGCGCGGGCCCTCGTCGAGCTCCACGTAGGCGAGCACGTACGGGGACACCTGGCGCCACGGCCCGTCGCCCTTGTGGGTGACGGTGTAGCTGTAGACGGTGCCCTCCCCGGTCGCCTCGATCCACTCGACCCCTTCGGTGTGGCAGGCCGGGCAGAACGTGCGCGGGTACCAGATGACGGTCTGGCACGACGTGCAGCGGGGCAGCACGAGGCGGCCTTCGGCGGTGGCGTCCCAGAACGGCTTGGTCTCCGGGGTGACCGGTGGGGCGAAGGTGGGCAGGTCGCTCATGCGTCCTCCTGTCCGAGGATGAGGGTGGCGCTGCCCATGCGGTTGCCCAGCGAGCCGCCGGTGCCGTGGGCGAGCGCCAGCTGGCAGTCGGGCACCTGGACCTCGCCGCGAGCCTCGCCGCGCAGCTGGCGGACGGCCTCGATGATCTTGGTCATGCCGCCCCGGTTGGCGGGGTGGTTGTTGCACAAGCCGCCGCCGTCGGTGTTGAACGGCAGCCTCCCGTCGGGTGCCCGGAGGCCCTGGTCGGCGACGAACGCGCCGCCCTTGCCCTTCTCGCAGAAGCCCAGGTCCTCGATGGTCTCGAGCACCGTGATGGTGAAGGAGTCGTAGATCGAGGCGTAGTCGATGTCGGCGGGCGCGACCCCCGCCTCCTCGAACGCCCGGGGTCCGGACCACACGGCCCCGGTGTGGGTGAGGTCGATGCGGCCGTTGTCGGTGTGCTTGGGCGCCTCGCCGTGGCCCAGCACCTTCACGCTGCGGCGCTCGAGGTCGCGAGCGACCTCGGGGCTGACGACGACGATCGCACCGCCGCCGTCGGTGACCACGCAGCAGTCCAGGCGGTGCAGCGGATCGCTGACCAGCGGGGACTCCATCACCTCCTCGATCGTGACCGCCTTGGGCAGGAAGGCGTCGGGGTTGAACTGGGCGTGGTGCGATGCGGCGACCTTGATCTCGGCCAGCTGCTCGCTGGTGGTGCCGAACTCGTGCATGTGCCGGCGGGCGGCCAGGGCGTAGCCGCCGTGGATGGCCATGCCGTAGGTCATCTCGAAGCCGGCCTCCGGCGCGCTGGCGAACATCGCTCGAGCGCCGCCCATCATCGAAGCCGGGTCCGACCGGGGCAGGCCGGCCAGCGTCACCAGTGCCACGGAGCACTTGCCCGCGGCGATGGCCGCCGCGGCGTGCCCGACGTGGCACAGGTACGACGACCCGCCGGTCTCGGTGGTGTCGATGTGGTTCAGCTGCAGCCCCAGGTACTCGGCCATGGAGAAGCCGCCGAAGCCGGGGGCATCGCCGGCGCAGAAGTAGGCGTCGACGTCGCTCATCGACAGGCCGGCGTCGGCCAGGGCGCCGACGGCGACGTCGGCGTGCACCTGGGCGACCGTGCGGTCGGGGATGACCCGGAGGGGATGTTCGTAGGCGCCCGCGATGAACGCCTTGCCGCGGATGGTCAAGGACTCCTCGAATCTGTTGGTGGTGGTTGCGTCGCTGTTGGGCCGGGCCCGGCCTCAGCCCTTGGAGCGGTGCACGACCTGGGGCTCGGAGAAGCCGAGCAGCCCCCACGTGCCGTTCTCGACGCCGATGCCGCTCCACTTGGCGCCACCGAAGGGCTGGTGGGGTGCCAGGGCCAGGTGGGTGTTGACCCACGCGGTGCCGCACTCCAGGTTCTCGGCGATCTGCGTCGCTCGCTCGACGTCGGCGCCCCACACCGAGCCCGACAGCCCGTAGTGGGTGGCGTTGGCCCGCTCGACGACCTCGTCGACGTCGCGATAGGTGACGACGGGAAGCGCTGGACCGAACTGCTCCTCGTCGACGATCCGGGAGCCGTCAGAGAGACCGGTGAGGATGGTCGGCTCGAAGAAGTAGCCGTCGCCCTCCATCGGCTTGCCGCCGGCAGCGGCCACGCCCCCCGATGCGAGCGCATCGGAGACCAGCTCGCTGACCCGCTCGTACTGGGGCCGGTTGTTGATCGGGCCCAGCTGCACGTCCGCTTCGGTGCCGGCCCCGACCTTCACCGAGCGGGCCAGGTCGGCGAGGCCGTCCACGATGCGGTCGTGGAGCGCCTCGGGGACGTACACCCGCTTGATGGCCGAGCACACCTGGCCGTTGTTCTGGAACGCGCCCCAGAACAGCTTCTCGACCACGGTGTCGACGTCGACGTCGTCGAGGACGATGGCCGGGTCGTTGCCGCCCAGCTCCAGGGTGGTGCGCTTCAGGTCCGGCGCGGCGGCGGCCGCCACCTTCTTGCCCGTGGCCACCGACCCGGTGAAGCTGATCTTGCGGGGGACGGGGTGCGACGTCATCGATGCCCCCAGCGGATCCTTGCCGCTGACCACGTTCAGGACACCGGGGGGGAGCACGTCTCGGAGGATCTCGCCGACCTTCAGCGTGGCCCGGGGGGTGAACGGCGAGGGCTTGAGCACCATGGTGTTGCCGGCGAGCAGGGCGGGGGCGATCTTCCAGGAGGCGAGCACGAGCGGGAAGTTCCACGGGGTG
>DMTU01000266.1:24044-36327 GCA_003476595.1 Acidimicrobiaceae bacterium
GCTGGACGACCTCGACGAAGGCGGCGTCGTCGTCCTGGATGACCTGGCGCGGGATCTCCAGGTCGGCGTAGTACTGGAACCAGATGGCCGCCCCGTAGACCTCGAAGGTGGCCTCGCCGAGCGGCTTGCCCTGCTCCAGGGTGAGGATCGGTGCGACGTCCTCGGCCGCCGCCATCAGCGCGTCGGCGCACTGGCGCAGCAGCTCTCGCCGGCGGCCTTCGTCGCTCCGCCAGTCCCGGTAGGCCTTGGCTGCCGAGTCCATGGCTGCGTCGAGCTGCTGCGGCGTGCAGTCCGGGGCCGTCGCCTCCGGAGCGCCGGTCGCCGGGTTGACGACGTCGAACGTCGCCTCCGTCGTCGCGGCCACTCCGTCGATGGTCATCGTGATCTCTTCGCTCACGGGGTCCCCCTGTCTGATCCCTGCTCGCCATCTGCGAGACATGTGGTGGCGATTGTCGCACGCGGCGGACGGGTTGCGCCAGGTCGACCGACGGGCCTGTGACGAAGGTGGGCCGCACCGCCTGTTCCGGGCCGGTACCGCCCTTCGGGCCTGGCCGGCCCGAGCGGCGTTCAACCCAGCTCGAAGCCCGGCGGCCCCTCGCCGCCCGGCACGACCGTGACCGTCGTGCCCACGAGCTGACCGCCCGAGAGCTCAGCGGCCAGCGGCGGATCGTCTCGGCGGACGACGACCCGCTGGCGGTCGGCGGTGGTGACGTAGGCGACCACGCTGGCCGGACCGGCGTCGCGGTCGTGGATGATCGTCCACCCGTCGACGGTGGCCGGTCCGGCGGTGCCCGGTTGGGCCTGGGGCAGGGCGGTGGCGTCGATGGCGGCCTGCTCCGACGACAGGTCGGGCGTGGCGAAGCCGCGCTCGGGGGGCGTGGTGCTCCACAGGCCGAGCGAGTGCTTGGTGACGTACCAGCCGAGCCCGGTGGTGAGCCCGACCGCGCCCGGGTCGTCGCGCAGCTGCTGAGCCATGGTCGCGATGCTGTGGGTGGTGTAGTTGTTCCCTGGTCCGCCGAAGTAGGCGTGGCCGCCCGTCACGGTGAACGGCCTCGGGTCGTCCAGGGCCAGGCCGAGCGCGGTGGCGGAGATCTCCACCGCCACCGGGAAGCAGGAGTAGAAGTCGAAGCGGGAGATGTCGTCGAGCCCGCAGCCGGCGGCGCCGAACAGCGCCCGCCCGGCCGTCTCGATGGCGGGGGAGCGGTGCAGCTCCGGGCGCTCCAGCGGGTAGAAGACGTCGTTCAGATCGGCCACCGCCAACGGGAACACCCACTGGTCCCGGGGGATGCCGGCGGCCTCGGCCGCGTCCACCGAGCACAGGAGGAATGCCGCCGCCTGGTCCACCTCGATGATGGCGTTCATCCGCTTGGTGTACGGCTCCGCGATCATCCGGTTGGCGGGCGTGGGATCGGCCAGCTCCTCCGCCGTGGCCGGCTCCGGGAACCACGCCAGGTCGGGGTGCGACGCCGCCACCTCCGTGGCCGGTGCCATGAACCGCCCGAGGAAGCGGCGCTGCTCGTCGAGGTCGCGCCCGGCATGGTGGGCCACGGCCGACTCGAGGATGGGGTAGAGGAACGGTGGCGGGGCCAGGCCGGCGTGCATCTCCGCCGACGACGCACCCATGCGCGTGTCACCGATCTCGGTGTCCTCGCCGGTGGCGTCGGGAGCAGTCCGCGGCGCCACGCCCTGCTTGCGGGCTCGGCGCACCGATGCGCCGGCCTCGGCGCCGGCGACGAGGGCCACGTCGCAGCGGCCTTCCGCGATGTCGGTGCCGAGCCTGCCCACCAGCCACTGGGGCGTGTTGCCCCCGATGGTGGAGGACAGCAGGCGCCGTGGGGCCAACCCGAGCGCGGCCGCGAGGCGGTGCGCGGCGTGGTCGGTGCGCGGCGCGAGGACGCCGGGCATGGCGATGGTGTCCACTGGCAGGCCGGCGCCGCAGTCAGCGAGGGCCTGGCGGGTGGCCTCGGCGGCGAGCGTGATCGGGTCGACCAGGTCCTCGCTCCGGCTGGTGACCTGCCCGAGCCCCACGAGGACCGGGGTCCTGGGGTCGAGTACGGTCACCGGGCGATCGCCCGGGCCTGGCTGAGCACGACGTTGCCCTTCTGGGTCGATGCTTCGACCACGGCGCCGTCGCCGTCCCGCCAGATCTTGGTGACGATGGTGTCCTCGGGCCACACCTGGTCGGCGAAGCGGCCCTCGAGCGTGCCGAAGGCGTCCACGTCGCCGCCGAACACGCCGGCGAGCACGGCCCGGCCCACGAAGCCGAAGGTGCACAGGCCGTGGTTGAACGGCGCGTCGAAGCCCGCCATCTGCGCGAACTCCGGGTCGATGTGGAGCGGGTTGCGGTCGCCGGACAGGCGGTAGATCGCCGCCTGCTCCCGGCGGGTCTCGTACTCGACCACCACGTCGGGGTCCCGGTCGGGTGGCTCGTTCTTGCCGGTGGTCGACGGGCCTCGTTCGCCGCCGAACCCGCCGGCGCCGCGGACGAACAGTGTGGCGGCGGCGGTGAACAGGTCGCCGTCGCCGTCGCTCGCCGTGCCCTCGAACCCGAGCACGGCCGCTTTGCCCTTGTCCCACACCTCGGTGATCTGGCCCCGGATCTCGACCTCTGCGCGCGGCGGAAGCGTCCGGTGGCAGGTGATCGACTGCTCGCCGTGCAGGATCATGGCCGGGTTGACCTCGACCTCGCCGAACACGCCACCCATCGCCATCAGGCCAGGGATCACCCCGTAGCTGGGCAGGACGACCGGACCGCGGCCCTCGTAGAGGAAGTCGAGGTCCTCGGGCGGACGGGCACCGACGCCGAGGGCGTAGAGCATGACGTCCTTCTCGTTCCATGACGCCTGGATCGGCGGGAGGGCGAGGCCGATGAGATCAGCGGAGATTGGTTGTGGCATGCCCAGGAGTCTGCTGATCCAGCCCCTGACGTGCAAGACACCATTCGCATCGTGTATCACTGTTGGGACAGAGCGCCTGAACGGAGCGAAACATGCCAAACGGTGATACCGGGAGGTAGGGGATCCGCCCCGTGACGGCGAAAGGTCAAAGGCACGACGGCTCACCCGGGGGGATGATGGCTGCGATCGCGAGAGCAGTCAGTGGGAAGGCATCGTCCACCGTCGACGAACTGGGCCGGATCTTCGGCCTGATGTTCGCAGTGCTCGTCCGGATTCCACGACGCCCGTGGCGGCCTCGCGCCATCGCCGAGCAGGTGTGGTTCGTCGCATCCGTCACCCTGTTCCCCGCTCTGCTGCTCACCTTGAGCTTCGGGCTCGTGATCGGCCTGCAGGTGTACAACATCACCCGTCAGTTCGGCGCCGAGTCCGCCCAGGGGGCCGCCATGGTGCTCGCCATCGTCCGCGAGGCCGGGCCCCTCGGCACGACGTTCATGCTGGCCGCCGCTGCCGGCACGGCCATCACCGCCGACATCGGCAGCCGCACGGTGCGGGACGAGATCGCCGCGATGCAGGTCATGTCGGTCGACCCCATCCACCGCGTGGTGGTGCCCCGGGTCGTCGGCGCATCGATCGCCGCCGGCCTCATGACCGGGATCGTCATCATGGGCGGACTCGCCGGCGGCTTCCTTTACTCGGTGGTCCTCAAGGGATCCAATGCCGGGGCCTACCTCGACGGGTTCTCGACCCTGGCCCAGATGCCCGACCTGTACCTGGCACTGGCCAAGGGCATGGTGTTCGGGGTCGTCGCCGCGGTGATCGCCGCTTGGCGTGGCCTGTACGCGAAGGGCGGGGCCGGGGGGGTCGGCTACGCGGTCAACACCGGCGTGGTGATGACCATCCTCGCCCTGGTCGTGGTGAACCTGATCATGACGTTCGGATACCTCGCCATCGTCCCGGACGCCATCCAATGACGGCCACCACCCCCGTCCCCTCCGCACCGGCCCGCCTCTGGAGCGCGACCAAGCAGGCCGTCGACCCGCTCGCCCAGCCGTGGCGCGTCACCCGGGACATCGCCGAGGTCAGCTGGAAGGCCGTGATCAACGTGCCGGCGGCGTTGGCGCACCGGGCCTACATCGTCAAGCTCATCTCCGACGTCGCCGTCGGCTCCGGAGCCTTCATCGTCGGTGCCGGTGCGGTGATCGTGGTCATCTTCATGACCGGCGTCATCGGCATCCAGGTCGGCCTGGAGGGCTACGAGGGCCTCGAGCTCATCGGCGCCGAGGACCTCATCGGCTTCCTCTCCGCGTTCGCCAACGTCCGCGAGATCACCCCGCTCGCCGCGGCCATCATCTTCGCCGCCCAGATCGGCGCCAACTACACCGCCGAGCTGGGCGCGATGCGCATCTCCGAGGAGGTGGACGCCATCGAGTCGATGGGCATCAAGTCGCTGCGCTACCTCGTGTCGACCCGCCTCATCGCCTCCTTCGTGTCCGTCCTCCCGCTGTACGTCATCGGCCTCTACGTGCAGCTCCTCACCACGAAGCTCACCTCCACGCTCTTCTTCGGCGTGGCGCCGGGCGTGTACGACCAGTACTTCGACCTCTACCTGCCCCGGATCGACGTCGTCTACAGCGTCGTCAAGATCGTCGTCTTCATCGCCATCATCACGTTCGTCCACTGCGCCTACGGGTTCCGCGTCTCGGGCGGGCCCGAGGACGTCGGCTACGCCGTGGGCCGGGCCGTGCGCCTCTCCATCACCCTCGTCTTCCTGGTCAACTTCGCTCTCTCCCTGGTCTTCTGGGGCGCCGGCGACACCGTGAGGTTCTCGGGATGAACGTCTCCGCCGCTCTCGCACGTCGCCTGGCGACCTCGGTCCTGGTCGCCGGCCTGCTGGCAGCCTGGCTGGGCCAACCCGGACCCGACCGCAAGGAGATCCTGGTCGAGTTCGCACGAGCCGGGCTCAACGTGCGTCCGGGCGACGAGGTGCGCGTCCGGGGCGTCCCGGTCGGGACCATCTCCTCCATCGACATCGACCGCGACGCGTACACCGCCCGGTACCGGCTCGCGGTCGATCCCGACGCACCCATCGCCGCCGACACCACGGCGTCGCTCGTGCCCAAGACCTTGTTCGGCGACAAGTACGTCGAGCTGCAGGCGACGCCGTCGGCCGGCGATCGGATCGAGGACGGGGCGCTCATCCCGCTCGACCGCACGTCGGCTCCGAGCGAGGTGCAGGAGGTGCTCGACCGCCTGCAGCCCGTCCTCGACGAGGTCGACCCGGTCACCTTCGCCAACCTCATCTCCTCCACCGCCGAGGGCCTCGACGGCGCCGGCGCCGACATCGCTGCCCTGGTCGACTCCCTGCCCGACGCGCTGTCCACCATCACGGCCAACGAGGCCGACCTGGGTCGGATCTTCCGGGCAGTGCCCGGGGTCGCCGGCACGCTCGAGGATCGGGCCGACCAGCTGGTGCAGGTGGCCGAGTCGTTCGGGACGCTGGCCACGACGATCGACGAGAACGAGGCCGAGCTCAGCCGGTTCGTGACGGACACAGCCGAGCTGTCCACCAGGGCGGCCGAGCTGCTCGACACCGAAGGGGTGCGCCTCGATCGCATCCTGTCCGACTCCCTGTCGGTCCTCGATCTCGTCAACGAGCGCCCCGGTGCCGTCGCCGTCCTGCTCAACGGCGCCCCCCGGTTCGTCAACGGCCTGGCCGCCGCAACCGGCACCGGAGCCTTCCGGGCGCCGATCGCCAACTTCGCCGTCCTCAACCCCGGCAGCCTCCTCGACGCCAAGGGCGAGCTGGGCGAGGCGCAGGGCGGTGCCGGCATCGGTCCCGACGTCACCATCGAAGGTTTCCCGCTCACCGACGGGATCGTCATCGGCCCGCAGGACGGTGAGGCCGGCCCGATGGGTGTCGTCAACGGGGTCGTCGGTCTGCTCAACAACCTGCTGGGGGGTGCCCGATGAGCCTGTGGATCAAGCTCGTGACCCTGTCGGTCGTCGGGCTCGCCTGCCTGGGTCTGCTGGCCGTGCAGATCGGCCAGCTCGGCGGGGCTGCGGGTTCCTTCACCGACACCTACGAGGTCGTCGCCCGGTTCGACGACGCCACGGGGGTGACCGTCGGCGATGAGATCCGTCTCGCCGGGGTCCGGATCGGCAAGGTCGGCGGGGTGTCGGTCGACCGGGGCGAAGCGGTCGTGGAGCTGCGGATCGACGAGCGCTACCCGGTGCCCTCTGGGAGTCGCTTCGAGCTCACGTGGAAGAACCTGCTCGGCCAGCGCTTCGTGCAGATCGTGCCGCCGCCCGACGCCCGACCGGGTGGCCCCGCCGTCGAGGACGGCGCCGAGCTCACCTCGGCCCGGACCCGCTCCGCTGCCGACCTCTCCATGTTGCTCAACAACACCGAGCCGCTGGTCAGCCAGCTCGACGTGCCGCGGCTCAACCGGGTCATGGCGACGCTTGCGTCCGCCGTCACGGGTCGGGAGGCGGTGCTGGCCAAGGGCCTCGACGACGCCGAGGTCCTGCTCGGCGACCTGGCCACCCGCCGGGACGCCATCGACCGGAGCCTCGTCAACCTCGAGACCCTCATCACCGGCATCGCCGAGCGCGACCAGGAGGTCGAGCGCTTCCTCACCGCCTTCGCCACGACCGCCGAGACGCTCGCCGCCAGCTCCGGGGAGCTCGGCCTCGCCGTCGAGCAGGTCGACGTGCTCGTGGACGTGGCCGAGCAGGTGCTGTCGGCCAGCGCCAGCGACCTCGACGCCGTGATCGACCAGTCCATCGCCGTGCTGGACACGGTGGTGGCCAACGCCGATGCCCTCGAAGAGGGGATCCGCACCCTGCCGTGGGCGACGGCGGCCATCTCCCGGGTCACGGCCCACGGCAACTGGTTCCAGGTGTACGCCCGTGGGGTCGGCATCGTGAACACGTTCCTCAACGAGCCGGTGATCGGCCCCGACCACAACGACGTCGGCGTCGACGACCTGACCACGCCGGACCCGCTTCTCGGCGAGCCCCGCATCCCGATCCCTCCGATCCCGGAGACCCCGCTGGGTCCGGTCACCCTCAACCCGTCGCCTGAGACCCGGGCGCGGGAGTATGAGGAGAACTTCGGCACCCAGTCGGGGTCGGTGCTCGACCTGCTGACCAACCTGCTCGGGGGTGGCTCGTGATCGATTCGCACCTCCGGCTCAAGGCGGCGATCGGGATGGCCATCGTCGTGGTCCTCGGGATGGTGGCGTTCGCCATCGGCGGCCTCCGCATCCTCGAGCGCACGTACCCCCTCGAGGTCGTCCTCGAGGACGCGGCCGGCCTGGAACCCGGAGACCCGGTGCGGGTCGCCGGCGTCCCGGTGGGCTCGGTCAGCGGGGTGGAGCGGATCCCGGAGGACGCCACCCTCCGGGTGACCTTCCAGATCGATTCGGGGACCGAGATCTCCGAGGCCTCCACCGCATCGGTGCGCCTGCGCACCCTGCTCGGCAAGAAGTACCTCGACGTCTCCGACCCGGGCACCGGCGGCACGCTGGAACCGGGCGACGTGATCCCGGTGTCCCAGACCGAGTCGGCGACCGACGTCGACACCTTGCTCAACGCCGCCGAGCCGACCATCGAGCAGACCGACGTGGGCAGCATCAACGGGGTCCTCGCCAGCGTCGACCGCACGCTCGCCGGGCGGGGACAGCAGCTGCGCGACGTCTTCACCGACCTGGCCGACCTGGCCTCGACCTTCGCCGACCGCGAGGTCGAGCTGGCCCAGCTCATCGAGTCCACGAACCGGCTGTCCGGTGTGGTCGAGCGACGCGACGGCGAGCTCCGCTCCGTCCTCGAGGGCATGGATCTCGTGTTGGCCACCCTCGCCCAGCGGGGCGGCAACCTCACGAACCTCGTCGGGGAGGTCTCGACCCTCGCCGACACCCTCTCCCCGCTGCTGGCCGAGAACCGTGACGAGTTCACCACGCTGTTCGACCAGGTCAACGTGGTGAGCGACATCCTCGTGCGCCAGAAGGACCGGGTCGACCTGGCCGTCACCCAGCTCCCGCGCCTGGCCGAGCGGTTCTACGCCGTCACCAGCGAAGGGTCCTGGGTCAACGTCTACATCGTCGGCGTGGTGGCCACCCCGTTCGTCGCGAACCCGATCGACCTCGGCTCCAGCAGCGGCGAGCCCGGGATCACCGGCGGTCCGCCCCGCATCTGGGTCGACCCGCCCCAGCTCCTCCCGAGCACCGAGATCGGCGGCATCGAGATCGACACCGAGGACAACCGGACCGTCGAGGCGCCCGAGGGGTTCTACGGATGACCGAGACCAGCACGTCCCTGGCCCGTCGCAGCGTCGCGGCCGTCGTCCTCCTGGCCTTCTCGCTCAGCACCGCCGGCCTCGCCGGCGTCGCGCTCGGGGTCGAGGTCGACAACCCCTTCGCACCCGAGCGCACCGTGGTCGTGGCTGAGTTCGAGCGAGCCGTCGGGCTCTACGAGCAGTCCCGGGTCTTCGCCGACGGCGTCGAGGTCGGCGAGGTCACCGACGTCGACGTCGGATCCGACCGCGTCCTCGTCGAGCTGAGCATCGATGACATCGCGATCCGCGCCGACACCGAAGCCATCCTCCGCCTGCGGTCCCTGATCGGCGAGCGCTACGTCGAGCTCACCGGCGTGTGGGCCGGCGAGGGCGAGCGGCTGGCGTCCGGCGACGTGATCCCCCTCGACCGCACCGTCGTGCCGGCCGAGATCACCGACGTGCTCGACGAGGCGGCCAGGGTGTCCAAGGAGCTCGACGGCGAGACCCTCGGCCGGGTGCTCGACGAGCTCGCGGTCGTCGTGGGCGACGACGGGGTGGCCGTCGAGGCGCTCCTCGACGAGCTGTCCCAGGCCGGGGCCACCGTGGCCGGCCAGGCCGACGAGCTCGACGAGCTCATCGGGTCCCTCGACACCGCGGTCGCCACGCTGGCGGAGAAGGACCAGACCGTCGTCTCGGTGCTCCGCAACGGCACCACCGTGTCGCAGGCACTGCTGACCCAGCAGGGTGCACTCGATGCCGCCGTCACCAGCATCGACCGCATCATCGGCGACCTCGCCGACTTCACCGGCGAGCAGCGGGCCGGCCTCACCGATCTCACCGCCGACCTGTCGACCGTCGGCACGATCCTGGCCAACCGGCGGGCCGAGTGGCAGGAGATCATCCACTACCTGCCCATGGCCTCGTTCGGGTTCGCTCGGGCCATCAACCAGGACAACGGCCGGTGGTACCTCCAGCCCCAGGTCACCGGCACCCTCGTCGCCCCCTTCGTGCCGAACCTGAACTCCCGGGGCGGGATCGGATCCGAGGACTTCGACAACCGCCTCGTCCCGGGGATCAGCTTCGAGGACTCCGTCGTGAACGACGTGCTCCCCGACACCATCGACACCACGCCGCTGCTGGGGACCGGTCCGCTGCTGCCCTCGTTCTCCCTCGGCCCGGTCACCATCGACGCCGACGGAACCGGAGCAGACCGATGACGCGCCACGAGATGGAGGATCGATGCGCAAGCTGACCCTGGTCCAACGCATCCGCCTCGGTCTGGCGGCCATCGTCCTCGGGGTCGGCGGCGTGGTCGTGGCCTCGAGCTGGCCCGACGGCGGCACCGCCTACGCCGCCGTGCTCGAGGATGCCTCCGGTCTCGTGCCCCGCAACGATGTGCGCATCAACGACATCATCGTCGGCCAGGTCAAGGGGATCACGCTCGAGGGCCTCCGGGCCCGCGTGGACTTCGAGGTCGACCCCGACGTCGAGCTGCCGGCCGGCACCAAGCTCGAGGTGCGCCAGACCTCCCTCCTCGGCGAGTTCTTCCTGGCCCTCGTGCCGGAAGGTGGTGGCACGCTCGCCCCCGGTTCGGTCATCCCCCTCGAGCGCACCCGACGGGCGGCCGAGCTCGAGACCATCGTGTCCCAGGCCGGCGCGCTGACCGCCCAGGTCAACATCGACAACGTCAACCGGATCCTCACCTCCTTCGACACCGGCTTCGCCGCCGGACCGGACGCGGTGGGTGACGTCTTCGAGTCGATGGCCGCCACGGCGTCGTCCCTGTCGGCGCTGCGGGGCGACCTCAACGCCACCATCGATTCGATCGACACCCTCTCGACCCGGCTCGCACCCGAGACCGGCACCTTCCGCACGGCGATCGAGCGCTTCGCCGCCGGGGCCGAGGCGCTGGCCAGCTCCAACGACGGGTTCGAACAGCTCCTCCCCGAGCTCAACCAGGCCTCGGCCACCCTGTCCGGCCTCCTGGAGCGCAACCGGGAGAACCTCACCGGCGCCACGCCGGTGCTGCGCCGCACCCTGCAGGAGGCGGTCGACAACCTCGACGACCTCGCCTCGGTGATCACCGGCCTCGATGGGTTCAACCGAGGGTGGGCGTGCGCAGCCGACGGCAACTACCTGAACTTCGTCTTCCCGCTCACCCCGGAGCTGGCCACCGTCGACATCAACCCGGGCCTCTGCGACAACATCGAGGATGGTCCGCGTGGCCGGAAGCGACCGACACAGGTCCACGTGCTGCCCGGCCTCGACAACCTGGTGATCGACGATCCCCTCGGCACCGGTGACGTGGATCTCGGTGCGGGCTCGGCGAACGAGGGCCGCGCCGCACTGCAGGAGGCGGGCAAGTGAGGCTGAACTTCCGCACCGTCGTCAACGTCCTCGTCGTGCTCGCCTTCGGGCTGTCAGCGATGGTGTGGGCGATCGTCGGGCTGGCCGACCTCCGCCTGTTCGGCGACGATCGGGTGACGGTCCAGGCGGTCGTCTCCCGGGCCGCCGGCGCCCTCCCGGGAGCCGAGGTCACCTACCTCGGCCAGCCCGTCGGCCGGGTCGGCACCAGCGAGTTCGTCGACAACGGCATCCTCGTGACCATGAAGGTCGACCTCCCCGAGCGGGTGGCCCCGCAGCTGCGGGCCGACGTGCGTCAGAAGTCGGCCCTCGGCGAGCCCTACGTCGACCTCGGGCCGGTCGATCCGGTCGGCGCGACGCCCGGGGACGAGGTCGTCTCGCTGGCCGCCGGCGCGCGCGACGTCCCTGCCGCCGAGGCCGACGGCACCCGGATCCCCATCGAGCGGACGTCGGTGCCGGCCGAGCTCGGCACCCTCCTGTCCGACGCCGACGCGCTCCTCGGCGACCTCAATCCCGAGTCGCTCGGCGACTTCATCGACGGCTCCGCCGCCATCGTGGGCAACGAGGACGACCTGCGCAGCATCCTGCGCAGCGGCGTGGTGATCAGCGAGACCATCAGGAACCGCCAGGCCGAGATCGACTCCCTGCTGGGCAACGCCGCCCAGCTCACCGAGACGCTGGATGCGGCCCGCGGCGACGTCGACGGCGCCCTGTCGAGCTTCTCGGCGCTGGGTTCGGTGCTGTCCCGACGCACCGACGACCTGGAGTCGATCCTGCGGAAGGGTTCGACGCTGTCCAGGGAGGGCTCGGGTCTGATCGCCGACGTCCGCGGCGACGTCGACGGCGTGCTCGCCGGGCTCGACACCACCCTCGGCGAGCTCGCGGCGCGGCCCGGCAAGGTCCGTGAGATCCTCGAGCTGACGCCGCTGATGATCGAGCGCTTCGGCCTCACCTTCGAAGGCGGGAACTTCTGGCTCAGCGCCGGCGGCGGCATTCCCTTCGCCCCCGGGTACAACCCCCGCCTCGGCGTCCCCGTCTACGGCAGCGGCCTGCGCATCGACCGGATCTTCGCGCCGGCCATCGCCCAGGAGATCACCGTCGACCTCGAGCAGCTGGGCGTGCCGCAGTTCGGCGTGGTGCAGCTGCTCCCGAGCGACCAGATCGGTGCCGCCGCCCAGCAGCCGGGAGGGCTCAGCCGCCTCATCGAGATGGTGCGTGCCGACCTCGAGGACGGCATCCCCCAGGGTGGATGATCGCGACCTCGGACCCGCCGGGTCGCTCAGAGCACCTGCACGCTCGTCACGAGGTCCCGGTCCGGGTCGACCTGCACCAGCAGGCCGACGCGGACCACCCGGCTCTGGGGGGCAGGCTGCGCACCCTGCCCACTACCGTCCGTGCCCTCGCCCTCGGCGGGTGCCGCTGAAGGAGCTGTGATCTGTTGGTTGACCACGACGAAGAAGACCGAGGTCCCGTCATCGACCCGCTGCAAGGTGGGGCCGGCGACGATCTCGCCGGAGCTGACGGAGCCGCTGGCCTGGAGGTCGGCGACGAATGTCGCCCCCATGGTGGACCGGAACTCGTCGGCGAAGGCCGGGGTGCCGAGGGCCAGGATGCGCTCGATGTCGGCCTCGACCCGGCCGGAGTCGAAGGTGGTCACCGCACCGGCGAACCGCTCGACGAGCGCGAGCTCGTCGGGGTCGGCGGTGGGGACGCCGCCATCGTCGCCGTCGGCGGCCGCGGCCACGCC
>DMTU01000266.1:36549-37148 GCA_003476595.1 Acidimicrobiaceae bacterium
CCGTGGACGTCTCGCGACCTGGGTCGCAGCCGGCGTGCTGGCGGTGGTGGGGATCGGAGCGTTCGCCGTCGCCGCCGGGGGCGACGACACCAGCGATCGCGAGGAGGTGCTGGCCTTCTCCGAGGAGTTCATCGAACTGTTCACCGCCTACGACCACGAGACCTTCGAGGAGACCGAGGCTGCCATCACCGAGCGCTCCACCGAGGCCTTCGCCAGCCGCTACCGGTCGCTGCTCGGTGGTGCCGGCTTCGTCGAGGCCCTGCGGGAGAACGACGCGAGGGCCACGTCGGAGATCAGCGTCGGCCCGCTGGTCGCCACGCTGGCCGAGCACGAGGCCCGCACCTTCGCCATCGTCGAGCAAGAGGTGACCGGCACGCAGTTCGACGGGCCGCAGCGCAGCCGTCTGCGGGTCGAGGTGGTCCTGGTCGAGACCCCGGACGGCTGGGTGGTCAGCGACGTCGAGACGACCTGAGCGAGCTCAGCTTCCCACGCCGGCGAGGGTGCCGCCGTAGATCTCGATGGACCACAGCCGCCCGGGCGCGGCCGTGCCCGTCGCCCTCACCCGGAAGCGCTGAGCTGAACAGCGTCGGCTCGTCCGC
>DMTU01000256.1:0-20703 GCA_003476595.1 Acidimicrobiaceae bacterium
CCCCGCCGATCGGCAGGTGCTCGCCAGGCAGTGCGGGACGTCGATCAGACGATCTTGCCCTCGCCCTCCTGGTTGGCGCCGCGCTCGGTGGATTCGCGGTACTCCTCCTCGATGTCCGGAGACTCCTCTGCGGCGCGCTCGGCGGCCTTCTCCTCGTCGGGGGTGGGCTCCTGGAGCTTGCTGGGGTCGTTGTTGTCCGGCATTCCGGCCTCCTGGATGTGTGGGGGCGGGAGCGATGGGCTCCCGTGCGGTCGATGGCGTCCTTACCCAGCTTCGGCGCGATGTGCCCCGGCGCGGGTACCCCCGCAGCGATCGGGTTAGGGAGCTGGCATGGACGATGCCGCTTCTCCCGCGCCGCGCCCGGGCACCCGGGCCGACGCCGAGGACCAGGCGGCACGCTCCCTCCTCGGACCCGAACCGGAGGAGGAGAGCAGCCGGAGGGAGCGCCTGGCGGCCGTCCTCGAGCGGCGCCTCGACCCGGTGATGGCGGTGCTGGCCGTGGCCTGGGGTGCGTTCGTCGCCTACGACCTCATCGCACCCGAGAGCCAGCGACCCGTCCTCTCCCTCGTCAGCGACGTCGTGTGGGGCATCTTCCTGCTCGAGTTCGTGGCCAAGCTCGTCGTGTCCGGCCACCCGTTCCGGTTCCTGCGCCGCCGCTGGCCGTCGGTGTTCTTCCTCGCCGTGCCGCTCCTGCGCACCGCCCGCATCATCCCCGCGCTGCGCACCCTGCGGATCCTGCCCAGCGTCCGGGTCCTCGGATCGTCGTACCGGGCCATCGGCACCGCCCGCGGGCTGCTCGGGGGCCGGCTGTCCTTCCTCGCGGTCACGACGCTGTCGGTGATCGTGGCCGGCGCCCAGCTCCTCTACCTGCTCGACGGCAGCGGCGAGAGCTTCGGTGAGACGCTGTGGTGGTCGGTGAACCTGGCCATCTCGGGCACCTACATGTTCGAGCCGAGCACCATCCCGTCCCGCATCGTCTCGCTGCTGCTCAGCATCTACGCCGTCGTCGTCTTCGCCTCCATGGCCGCCGCGCTCGGCGCGTTCTTCGTCGAGCAGCGCGCCGAGCACGCCGCCGCCGAGGAGCGGGGCGAGACCGACGGCTGACCTTCGCCCGCGACCCCCTACGCTGCGGGGAGACGTCCGTCACACCAGAGAGGGGCACGCATGCCCTCCACCTCCCACCCGGCGGCGGCGATCGCTGCCGCCGCATCGATCGCCGCTGGCCTGATCCACGCCGCGGCGGCCGGCTCGCACGCCGAGCTCGCCACCTTGTCGATGCTGTTCTCGATCACCGCGATCGCCCAGATCGGCTGGGGCGCCGCCGCGCTCGTGCGCCCGACCCCGCCGGTCATGGTCACCGGCCTCGGCATCAACCTCGCCGCGCTCGGGGCCTGGCTCACCAGCCGGACGGTGGGCCTGTCCGCCGTCGAGGGCCTCGAAGCCGGCCAGAGCATCGGCTTCCAGGACGGCCTCGCGGCCGGCTTCGCCCTCCTGGCCCTCCTGGCCCTCGGGGCCACGACGGTCGCCGTCGCCGACATCGCCATGCCACGCCTCGGACAGGCCGCGGTGCCGGCGATCATCGCCCTGCTCGCGTTCGCCACGGTCCCGGCCATGGCCCAGCCCCACGACCACGGCAGCCACGACCACGGCGACGACGTGGCACTGGCCGCCGGCGAGGTCGCCTCGACCGGCGACGGCCAGGGCGACGACCACCCCCACGACGAGGCCCACGACCACGGCGACGACGACCACCACGACGACGGCGGTGACGACCACCACGGGACGACCGACACCGACGACGACGCCGAGCCGGAGGCACCCGCCCCGACCTCGGAGGAGCTCGGCTACCCGGCGAGCTTCGCCTCGTTCCTCGACGACGCGCCCAGCGACGAGGCTCGGGAGCGGGCCGAGCAGCTGCTGGTCGAGACCACCGAGGCGATGCAGGCGTTCCCGGACGAGGCCGCGGTGCAGGCGGCCGGGTTCACGTCCATCGGCGACGGCGCCACCGGCTACGAGCACTACATCAACGTCCAGCGCATCATCGACCCCCGGGTGCTCGACCCCGACGACATCGAGTCGATCGTGCTCAAGGTGAACCCCGACGGCACCAAGGAGGTGGCCTCGGCCATGTACCTGCTGCCGTTCGGTGCGACCATGGCCGACGCTCCCGACGTCGCCGGCGACCTGACGCCCTGGCACGACCACCAGAACCTGTGCTGGGACGGCGCCCGGGTCGTGGGCACCACCAACGCCACCGGTTCCTGCGCCCGTGGCGAGTTCCGGCCCACCCAGCCCATGCTCCACGTCTGGGTGGACGAGCACCCCTGCGGTCCCTTCGCCGGCATCGAGGGCTCCCACGGGTCGGGCTGCGAGCAGCACGACCACTGATCCGGCCTGCCCCGGGCTGACTGGCATGTGGAAGGCTCGGCGACGATGAGCACGGTGTCGAGCCCCTTCTACGACGACGACCACCACGCCTACCGGGAGGTGGTGCGCGCCTTCACCGAGAACGAGATCGCCCCCCACGTCCACGAGTGGGACCTGGCCGGTGAGGTCCCCCGCGACCTGTACGTGAAGGCCGGGGCGATCGGCCTGTTCGGCGACGGGTTCCAGGAGGAGTACGGCGGCCACGGCCAGCGCGACGCCCTCATGCGCCTCGTGCTCATGGAGGAGCTGTGCATGGCCGGCTCCGGCGGCGTGGTCGCTGCGCTCTTCTCGAACTACATCGGCCTGCCGCCGATCCAGCGGTTCGGCTCCGAGGAGATGAAGGCGCGGGTCATCGCCCCGTGCATGAGCGGCGAGAAGATCGCGGCGCTCGCCATCACCGAGCCCTCGGGCGGCTCCGACGTGGCCCGGATCAAGACCACCGCCCGGCGCGAGGGCGACGAGTTCGTGGTGAACGGCTCCAAGACCTTCATCACGTCAGGCATGCGGGCCGACTTCTTCGCCACGGCCGTGCGCACCGGCGGGGAGGGCCCCGCCGGCATCTCGATGATGCTGATCGAGGGCGACCGCCCCGGGGTCGACCGCACCAAGCTCGACAAGATGGGCTGGCTCGCGTCCGACACCGCCACCCTCTACTTCGACGACGTGCGGGTGCCGGAGGAGAACCTCATCACCGAGGAGAACGCCGGCTTCTCCGCCATCGTCAACAACTTCAACGCCGAGCGCATCGACCTGGCGGTCCAGTCCACCGCCTTCAGCCGGGTGTGCTTCGACGAGGCCGTCGGTTGGGCCCGCGAGCGGGAGACCTTCGGCAAGCGTCTCGCCGACCACCAGGTGATCCGCCACAAGCTGGCCGAGATGGACCGGATGATCAACGCGTCGAAGGCGTGGCTGGAGCTGCTGTCGTGGCGGCTCAACCAGGGCGACAACCCGGTGGCCGAGATCGCCGAGGCCAAGGTCAACGCCACCCTGTGCTTCGAGCAGTGCGCCCGGGAGGCGGCACAGATCCTCGGCGGCGCCAGCTACCTGCGGGGCGACACCGTCGAGCGCCTCTACCGCGAGGTGCGGGTGCAGGCCATCGGCGGCGGCTCCGAGGAGATCATGCGCGACCTGGCATCGCGCCAGCTCGGCATCTGACCGCGACACCAGCACTGCCAGTTCCCCTCAGCGGCCGACCTCGATGAGGGTGTCGAAGGCGGCGACGAGGTGGTCGCGGAGGCCGGCGGGGTCGTCGATGGCGCCGGCGTCGACGACGAGGCCCATGTCGAGGCTGCCGTTGTAGCTGAGCGTGCTGAGGTTGAACGCCGTGCCCGAGATCGGGCCCATCGACAGCACGGCCTCGCAGCGGCCGCCGGCGATGTAGAGCTCCACCGGCGCGGCGCGCACGTTGGACACGGTGAAGTCGACGGTGGCGGCGGCGTCCTTGGCGAATGACGTCAGCACCGACGTCGGCAGCAGGTTCACGACCATGGCCAGCTGGCCGATCAGGTCCATGGAGCCGCCGCCCTTCACCGCGGCCAGCGCCTCGTGCACCATCGCGAAGGCCTCGATGGGGTCCTCGGGCACCCGCAGGTCCGTCGTGGTGATGGCGAAGGCGTTGCCGCCGGCGGTGCCCCCCTTGCGGGTGCTGACCGGCATGGCGGCGCGGAGCAGGTCGGGGCGCACGCCGCGCTCGTGGTGGTAGGCGGCAGCGCCGGCGAGCGCGCCGGCGACGAACACGTCGTTGATCGTCCCGCCGAGCACCCGGCCGGCCTGCTTCACGTCGGCGAGGGGCACGTGCAGCGACCCGAACCAGCGCTTGAGCGTGCGCGGCTTCCACAGCGGCGAGCCGACGGTGCGGCCCTCCTCGTGCGACGGGCGCAGCGACCGGTCGATCTCCTTGACGGCCCGGCCCAGGCCCTGGGCGGTGCCGAGCGGGTTGCCGACCACCGAGCCGGTGACCCGGCGGGCGAGGCCGCCGACCCGGCGCACGTTGTGGCCCACGACCTCCATGGCGCTCTCGGCGAAGCCGTCACCGTCGCCGGCGGGGGCAGGCACGTCGGGCGGGTCGGGTTCGTTCGGGTCGCGCTCGAGGTCCACGAACTGCTCGGCGAGGCGCACCCCACCCTCACCGTCGGTGATGGTGTGGTGCATCTTCTGGAACAGCGCGGCCCGACCGTCGGCCAGGCCCTCGATGACGACGAACTGCCACAGCGGGCGGGTGCGGTCGAAGGGCTCCTGCAGCAGCCGGATGGCCAGCTCGTGCAAGTCGGCGTCGGTGCCCGGCGCGGGGACGGCGATGCGCCACACGTGGCGGTCGAGGTCGAACTCCGGATCGTCCACCCACGCGGGCGGGCTCAGGCGGCCGACGCTGGCGACGACGTGCTGGCGCAGGCGCGGCACGGCCACCACGGCCCGGGCGAGGCGGGCGCGCAAGCGCTCCAGCGACGGCGGCCGGTCGAGGATCGTGAGGCTCGCGAACCAGGAGCTGAGCGCAGGGTCCTTCTCGAGGTTCCACATGAGCGCCTCGTTGTCGCTCATGTGACGCTCGAACTGCTGCTCCCGGGGACGGGCCATCCTGGCGAGCGTACCCCTGTACGTTGCCTCGTCGGTGAGCGTCCGAGGCAGCCAGCGACGGAACCACGTCCGTGCGTGGTGGCGAGACGCCCGTGCCGGCGTGGTGGCCGACGCGGTCGACGTCCTCGGCGTGGCCGACGGCCAGGCGTTCGGCGCCCGGGTCGACGTCGTGATCGACGAGCTGCACGAGGCCGTCGACGACGTCTACGGCGCGGGGGGGCACGACCCCGACGCCCTCGTCCTGCGGCTCCTCTCGCTGGCCCTCACCACCGCCGAGGAGCGGTCGGTGGAGCTGCGCATCCTCGACCACCGCCGCGAGATCGACCCGCACTGGTTCCTGCGTGCCCGCCAGGTGGGCTACGTCGCCTACGCCGACCGCTTCGCCGGGACCCTGCGCGGCGTCATCGACCGGCTCGACCACCTCGACGAGCTCGGCATCACCTACCTGCACCTCATGCCGCTGCTGCGCCCGCGGGAGGGGGAGAACGACGGCGGCTACGCGGTGGCGGACTACGGCGCGGTCGACCCGCGCCTCGGCACCATGGCCGACCTCGAAGCCCTCGCCGGCGAGCTGCACGACCGGGACATGGCGTTGTGCATCGATCTGGTCGTCAACCACACCGCGGCCGAGCACCCGTGGGCCCGGGCCGCGCGGGCCGGCGACCCCACCCACCGCCGCTACTACCGGATCTTCCCGGACCGCACCGAGCCCGACCAGTACGAGGCGACCATGCGGGAGGTGTTCCCGGAGATGGCGCCCGGCAGCTTCACCCACGTCGAGGGCCTCGGCTGGGTCTGGACCACGTTCCGCGAGTGGCAGTGGGACCTCGACTACGAGAACCCCGACGTGCTCGCCTCGATGTGCGCGGTGATGGGCGACCTCGCCAACCGCGGCGTGGACGTCTTCCGCCTGGATGCCGTCCCCTTCCTCTGGAAGCAGAAGGGCACCGACTGCGAGAACCTCCCCCAGGCCCACCGGATCGTGCAGATCCTGCGCAACGTGCTGCGCGTCTCGGCCCCGGGCACGATCTGCAAGGCCGAGGCGATCGTGTCGCCCGACGAGCTGGTGCAGTACCTCGGGGGTCACGAGCCCGAGGTCCGGGAGTGCGAGCTCGCCTACCACAACCAGCTGATGGTGATGCTGTGGTCGTCGCTGGCGGCCCGCGACGCCCGGCTGATGACCCGGTCGCTCGAGCGCATGCGGCGGCCCCCGGACGGCACGGGCTGGGTCACCTACGTGCGCTGCCACGACGACATCGGCTGGGCGGTGAGCGACGAGGACGCCGCCGCGGTCGGGTGGAACGGCTTCGAGCACCGGGCCTTCCTCAACCGCTACTACTCGGGGGAGCACCCGGGGAGCTGGGCCCAGGGCGTGAAGTTCCAGGAGAACCCGGTCACGCTCGACGCGCGCATCTCGGGCACCACCGCCGCCCTCTGCGGGATCGACCAGGCCCGTGAGCGCCAGGACCCCGTCGCCCTCGGCGCGTCGATCCGCCGGTTCCTCCTCCTCCACGCCGTGATCATCGGGTGGGGCGGCTCGATCCCGGTGCTGTACATGGGTGACGAGATCGCCCTCGCCAACGACCGGTCGTTCGCGGACGACCCCGAACATGCCGACGACAACCGCTGGATCCACCGCCCCCCGATGGACTGGGAGGCGGCGGCGCGGCGCCACGACGCCGGGTCGGTGGAGGGACGGGTGTACGCCGGGCTACGAGAGCAGATCCAGGCCCGGCGCGACCTGCCGGTCATGCGCGCCGGCGGCACCACGACGGCGCAGTGGACCGGTCACCCCTCGGTGTTCGCCTGGCGGCGCACGCACCCCCGGCACCTGCCGTTCCTCGGGCTGGCCGCGTTCAGCGACGAGCCCACGAGCGTGCCGCTGCCCGTCGCCACCGACGCCGGCCTCCACGACCCGGTGCCGGTGCTCGCGTCGGATGGCGACGTGCGCATCGACGACGGCCGGATCCACCTGCCGGCCTGGGGCTGGGTCTGGCTGTCGGACTGACCGTCAGCTGTCGTCGACGATCGAGTAGAGGGCGCCGCCCCGCGTGCCGATGAAGATGCGGCCGTCCCAGACCGTCGGCGTGGCCTCGATGCAACCGTCCAGGTCGAGCGACCACAGCTCGGTCGCCTCGGCGCCGCCGGGCTGCAGCTCGAAGGCGTGGAAGGTGCCGGCGCAGTCGCCGAGGAGCAGGACGCCGTCGACGACGGTGGGCGAGCCCCACAGGGGCCCGGGCAGCCGCTTGGACCACAGCTCCGTGCCCGTGGCCGCCGAGACGGCCGCCAACCGCCCGCCGTTGGTGCCGACGTAGACGACGCCGTCGACGACGGCCGGCGTGCCCCAGATCCCGCCGGGTCGGACCTCGTTGTCGAACCAGGACCACACGAGCGGGTCCTCGCCGGCGGCCACGTCTGCGGTGGGGTCCAGCTTCACCAGCTGGCCGACGGCGTCGGAGCGCTCGGCGGTGGCCGCCCGCTCGTACTCGGCCGCGACGTAGAGCATGCCGTCACCGTCGGCGACGATCGAGGCGTCCGTGTCGTCGCCCATCCAGTACCGGAACGTGCGGGTCGGCGTGACCCCGTCGGCCAGGCCGGAGATGTCGTAGCCCTGGACGAGTCCGCCGGAGTTCGTGAAGTACACCGTGTCGCCCACGACGGTGGGCGACACCTCGATCGACACCGTCTGGTCGCCGATCGAGTCGAGCAGCTCCTGGTCCCACCCCGCGACGTCGAAGACGATCTCCGGGGCCACGGTGACCGACCCGTCGGCGGCCGTGCCCCGGTTGAGCTCCACGATGACGAAGCGGCTGTTCTCCCCGCCGACGAACAGGTGGTCGTCGATGACGATGCCGGAGCTGTCCCAGTCGTCGTTCCACAGGATCGGCGAGAAGTCATCGGCCGCCATGGACCACAGCTCGACGGCCTCGTCGCCCTCGATCGACAGGATGCGGTAGTGGTTGTCGCGGGAGCCGGTGTAGACGAGCGGGTAGCCGTCGGGGTCCACGGTGACCGAGCCCTTGATCAGGTCGCCGGTGGGGAACGGGGGCAGGATGCGCTCGCCGGTGTCGGCGTCGAGGAAGTGGACGGCGCCGTCGTAGGCCCCGAACACCAGCCAGGTGCGCTTGGTGCCGTCGGCGGCCTCCCGCTCGAACACGGCGGGCTGGCCGGTCCAGCCCATGCCGCACCACACCTTGGTCTCGCCGAGGTTCGTGGACTCCCCGCACAGGCCGCCCTCGGCCGGGTAGCGGTAGTCGATGGCGGGATCGGTCGGGACCGGGCCTCGGCCGTGGAAGGACCGGGTCGGGTTGCCGCGGAACGTCAGCACGCCCTCGACGGTCGCCCCGGGGTAGGGCTCGCCGGCGAGCGCGGGGTTCGACCAGCCCTCGAACGGCGGCAACGTCGTGGTCGTCTCCGCCTGCGGCTCGTCCTCGTCCGCAGCCTCGGCCTCCTCCGACGCGGCGGCCGGTCCGACGTCGGGGTCACCCCGGTCGTCGATCCACCAGGTCACCGCGATGACCAGCAGGCTGAGCACCGCGACCGGCGCCAGCGGGATCCGTCGGAACACCGGCGGAGTGTACGACCGCGTAGGTTCCCGATGGTGCGCGCCGACCGCTTCGAACCCCTGCCCGACGACGTCCTCGACCGGTGGTCGACCTTCGGTCGCTGGCCCGACCGCCAGTACTTCCCCGGGCTGCTCGGCCTCGAGATCGAGGAGCTGAAGGCGGACTACTGCCGCATGCGCCTGCCGTTCCGTCCCGAGCACGAGCAGCCGGCGGGCGTCGTGCACGGCGGTGCGCTCGCCACCCTGATGGACACGGTCGTCGTGCCCGCGATCGGGTCGGCCTACGGACCCGAGACCCAGTACATGACCGTCACGATGAACCTGAGCTACATCGGCGCGGTGAAGGAGGCCGACGTGGTCGCCGAGGGCTGGGTCACCCGTCGGGGCCGGTCCACCGTGTTCTGCCGGGCCGAGGCGATGTGCGATGACCGGCTCGTCATGGAGGGATCGCTCGTCTACGCGGTGCGCGAGCCCCGGTAGCCTCCGCACGTGCCGGAGACGCTGCGATACGTGTCACGCGTCGCCCGCCTCCCCCTGCAGGACGGCGACGGCGAGACCATCGGACAGGTGCAGGACGTCGTCCTCGCGCCCGCCGGCCGCCTCGCGCCCCGGGTGCTCGGCTTCATCACGGTGGTCCAGCGCCGACGCATCTTCGTGAACGCCAACCGCATCGGCGACCTCGAGCCCACGGGCGTGCGGATGCGCACCGGCTCCATCGACCTGCGCCCGTTCCGCAAGCGGGAGGGTGAGCTGCTCGCCCTCGGCGACCTGGTCGACAGCCCGGTCGAGGTCGACGGGGTCGAGCAGTACGTGCGCGACGTCGGCATCACCCCGTCGGACTCGCCCGGTTCGATGTGGGAGCTGTCCACCATCGCCCTCGGCGGCCGCGGCCCCCTGGCCCGGCGCCGCACGCCGGTGATCGTCCCCTGGGAGGCGTGCCGGTCGCTGTTCGACGTCGGCGCCGACGCCGCCGAGGTCGCCGAGATGCGCGAGATGCGCCCGGCCGACGTGGCCAACCGCATCCGCGCGCTGCCGCTCGAGAAGCGCCAGCGCCTCGCCGAGATCATGGAGGACGAGCGCCTCGCCGACCTGCTCGAGGAGCTCCCCGAGGACGAGCAGATCCGCCTGATCAACGGCCTCGACCTCGAGCGCGCCGCCGACATCCTCGAGGAGATGGACCCCGACGACGCGGCCGACCTCCTCGGGGAGATGAGCGCCGAGGAGCGGGCCCGGCTGCTCGAGGCCATGGAGCCCGACGAGGCCCACCACGTGCGCCGGCTCCTCACCTACGAGTCGGCGACCGCCGGCGGGCTCATGACCCCGGAACCGGTGATCATGTCGCCGGAGTCCACCGTGGCCGAGGCGCTCGCCATGCTGCGCGAGGCCTCGCTGCCCGTCGCCCTCGCCGCCCAGGTCTTCGTCGTGAACCCGCCCCTGTCGGTGCCCACCGGCCGGTTCCTCGGGACCATCGGGTTCCAGCGGCTCCTGCGCCACCCGCCGTCGGAGAACCTCGGCGACATCGTCCCCGATCGGTCCGAGCACCTCAGCCCCGACACGCCCCAGCTCGAGGTGGCCGGCCGCCTCGCCGCCTACGACATGGTCGCGGTCGCCGTGTGCGACGGGGCCCGCCACCTCGTCGGCGTCGTCACCATCGACGACGTGATGGACCACCTGCTGCCGACGGGCTGGCGCCGGCTGCTGCCCCGCCACCGGACGGGGTTCGGGTAGTGCTGCGCTTCCGCCGCTCCGACGACCTCGCCCGCCCGGCCCAGGCCGGGGTCATCGGCGTGCACTTCGACCCGGACGCGTTCGGCCGGTTCTCCGAGGGCATCGCCCGCTTCCTCGGCACCGGCCGCTTCCTCGCCGGCCAGACCGTCATCGTCGCCGCCTGGATCGCGGTGAACGTCGTCGCGGTGCGCTTCCGCTGGGACCCGTACCCGTTCATCCTCCTGAACCTGGCGTTCTCGACCCAGGCCGCCTACGCCGCTCCGCTGATCCTGCTCGCCCAGAACCGCCAGGACGAGCGGGACCGGGCCCAGGCCGAGCAGGACCGGGAGGTCAACGCCCGCACCCAGGCCGAGGCCGAGTTCATGGCCCGGGAGCTGGCGTCGGTGCGGCTGTCGCTCGCCGACGTCGCCACCATGACCGAGCTGCGCGACGCCGTCGGCGAGCTCGGCCACGCGCTGGCCCGCATCGAGTCCGCCCTCGACGTCCGCCCCGCTGACGACGCCACATGACGCGCGCCCTGCTCGTCGGGCTCGCCCTGCTGCTCGGGGCCTGCGCCAGCTCCGACGCCACCGCCCTCGAGCGGGCCGACACCGAGCCGACGACCACCACGACCACGACGTCGTCACCTGCCTCCGAGGAGACGGCCCCCACCGGGCCGTTCGCGCCCACGGTCACCTGGGAGCCCTGCGGCACCGCCGAGTGCGCAACCGTCGCGGTGCCGCGGGACCACGACGATCCCGACGGCGCCACCATCGACCTGTCCGTCCTGCGCCTCCCCGCCCGCGGCGAGCGCATCGGCGCGCTGTTCGTGAACTTCGGCGGGCCGGGCAGCGGAGCGGTCGACCTCCTGCCCGTGGTCCCGTTCCCGGACGAGGTGCGCGAGCGGTTCGACCTCGTCGCCGTGGATCCTCGCGGCGTCGGCGGCTCGGCCCCGCTCGACTGCGGCATCGACCCGGCCGAGCTCTACGCCGTGGATCCGACGGTGGAGGACGACGCCGACGCCGACGCGCTCGTCGCGGTCAGCGAGGCATACGCCGCCGACTGCGCCGCCACCCGGGGGGAGCTCCTCGGCCACGTCGGCACCCGGGACGTGGCCCGTGACCTCGACCTGGTCCGCGCTGGCATGGGCGACGAGCGCATCGACTACCTCGGCTACAGCTACGGCACGGCGATCGGGCAGGCCTACGCCGAGCTGTTCACCGACCGCGTCCGCACGATGATCCTCGACGGCGTGGTCGACCCGGCGCCCGACGGCATCGACGTGGCCGTGCAGCAGGCCCGCGGGTTCGAGACGGCGCTGGCGCGCTGGGCCGCGAGCTGCGGCGACCGCCCGACGTGCGACCTCGCCGACCCCGTCGGCGCGGTCGACGACGTGCTGGCGCTCGCCGAGTCGGGCATCCCCGCCGGCAGCGCCGAGGTCGGCCCCGGGGAGGTCGCCATCGGCCTGGCGATGCCGCTGTACAACACCGGCCTGTGGCCCGTCCTGGACGAGGCGGTCACCTCCGCCCTCGACGGCGACGGCTCGACGATGCTGGGCCTGGCCGAGCAGTACCTGCGGCTCGTGGACTTCTCGGCGTACTACGCGGTGTCCTGCCTCGACAGCGCGTGGCCAGACGTGCCCGCCGAGCACCTGGCCGCGGCCGAGGCCGCCGCCGCGGCGGCCCCCCGGTTCGGGGAGGCGATCGTGAACGACTACCTGCGGTGCGCGGTGTGGCCCGAGGAGCCCGATCCGCTCGGCCCGATCACGGCCCCCGGGTCGCCGCCGATCCTGGTCGTGTCGACGACGGGTGACCCGGCCACCCCCCACGAGAACGCGGTGGCGGTGGCGGAGCGCCTGGCCGCAGGCGTGCTCGTCACCCGCGAGGGCGACGGCCACACCGTCGTCTTCCAGGGCGACGGCTGCATCGATGCGATCGCCATCGCCTACCTGGTCGACGAGGTCGTCCCCCCGGTGGGCAGCCGCTGCTGAGCGGCGCCGGTCAGGGTCGGTGGCCGCCGAGCTCCCACCACTCGGCCAGGTCGACCATGGTGCTGTCGACGCTGTCGTCGGCCACGGCGATCGAACCGATGTCCGCGCCGGCGCGGCTCCAGATCAGGACGTCCTGGCCGGCGATGTCGACGAAGCACAGGATCGTGCCCGTCGAGGAGCCCTGCCGGTAGGTCGTCGCGCCCAGCCACGGCACGGGCAGCTCGCCCGCCGGCCCGCGGCCGTCGGGGCGGCAGGCGCCCTCGGTCGCGTCGAGGACGGCGTCGCCGAGCACGGCCTGCTCCGACTCGATCCAGCTGGTCATGTCGTCGGCACCGGGGAAGCGGACCCAGGAGACGACGCCGGCCGCGCCCGTCGCCGGTCGGCAGGTGACCGCGGCGACCCCGCCGGCGCGGTCGAGCAGGTCGAGGTCCCGCTGAGCGCGGGCATCGAGGTAGATCTGCTGGATGAGGGCGTCGGAGAGCGACTGGGNNTCGTGAGCTCGTCGGGCAGCTCGTCGAGCAGCCGCTGCTCGAGCGGGAGGGGGAACTCGGCGTCGGTGCGGCCGACGAGCTCGGACCAGAACCGGTAGTGGACGGCGTAGCGGCCGAAGCCGCCGGCGACGCCGAGCACCGGGGCGGTGCCGTCGGTCCAGGCGATGTCGACCCGGCCGTCCACGCTCCGGCACGCGACCCGACCGCGACCCCGGCGGTCCCGGTGGTCGTGGACGGCACCTGCGCCGAGCGCGCACTCGCCGGGCGCGCCCGGATCCAGCTCGAGCGCGGCGACCGTGTCCCGGAACGCCTGGTCCCGCGCCTCGACGTCGGGGAAGAGGGTGAAGGTCACCAGCTCGGGCACGGAATCGCGAGGGCACTCGAGGCGGACCGTGCTGTCGGGGCCGACGCCGTCGGGGCGATCGGCCGGGGGCACGCAGCCCTCGAGCTCCTCGGGGACCGCTTGGCGCAGCGCGTCCAGGGTCGGCTCCGCCGGTGCTGGCGGCGGGCTCGGGTCACCCGGCTCGCTCGGCGTGGCGGACTCCTCCACCGGCAGCACCACGTCGTCGGCGCCGACCGCCCACCAGGTGAGGCCGGCGACCGCCAGCACGGCAAGGACGAGGGCCGCGCCGATGACGACGGGGGCCTTCGAGCGGGGCCGGTCGTCCTCCCAGCCGTCCCACTCCACCTCGACCACGCCCCGGAGGGGCCGGCCTCCCACCTCGTCGTCGTCGGTCACCAGGGCTCCCTACCCTGCCATGCCCTCGGCGACGAGCTGATCGAGGGTCCACTCCGGGTGATCGGACTCGATGCGCTGCAACCAGTACACCGACTCGAACAGGGCGAGCAGGGTGCCGTCGGAGCGCTCGAGCACCCGCACGCCGCTCATCCCCCGCAGGTTGGCCATGGTCGCCTCGTCGGTGACGCGGGCGATCGAGAAGCGGGTCATGGAGATCTCGGCGGGCGAACCGAACTCGTCGGCGAGCCGGGCCGACGCGACCTCGAACTGCATCTGGCCGACGGCGGCGAGCATGGGCTCCTGATCGCCGAGGTCGCGGTCGCGCAGCACCTGCACCACGCCCTCCTCGTCGAGCTGGGCGATGCCCTTGCGGAACTGCTTGAAGCGTCCGACGTCCTTGGGCCGGGCGATGGCGAACAGCTCGGGGGCGAAGGCGGGGATGCCCGGGTACTCCACCGGCGGCTCGAGGTAGAGCGTGTCGCCCACCCGGACCTCGGTGGCGTTGACCAGGCCGATCACGTCGCCGGGGAAGGCCTCGTCGAGGGTGTCGCGCTCCTGGCCGAACACGGAGTGGGCGTACTTCGTGCCGAAGGGCTTGCCGGTGCGGGCGTGGGTGACCACCATCCCCCGCTCGAACCGCCCCGAGCACACCCGCACGAAGGCGATGCGGTCGCGGTGGCTGGGGTCCATGTTCGCCTGCACCTTGAACGCGAAGCCGGAGAACGGCGACTCGAGCGGGCGGGGCTCGCCCTCGATGTCGGGGCGGGGCTGTGGCGACGGGGCCAGGTCGGCGACGGCGTCGAGCAGGAGCCGCACGCCGTAGTTGGTGAGCGCGGAGCCGAAGAACACCGGCGTGGCCTCGGCCATCTCGAACAGCTCCTGGTCGAAGTCGGACCCGACCGCCTCGAGCAGCTCGATCTGCTCGACCGCAGCCAGGTAGCTGTCGCCGTCGACCTCCTCGGCGGCCGCCGGGTCGAGGATCTCCTCGCCGGCCTCGGTCGCGCCCCGGGCCGTTCGACTGAAGCGCACGTAGTCGCCGCTACGACGGTCGATGAGGCCACGGAAGTCGCCGGCGATGCCCACCGGCCAGGTGATCGGCATGGTGGCCAGGCCGAGGGTCTCCTCGATCTCGTCGGTGAGCTCGAGGGCCTCCTTGCCGGGCCGGTCCCACTTGTTGATGAAGGTGAGCAGCGGGATGCGGCGCTCCCGGCAGACCTCGAACAGCTTGAGGGTCTGGGGCTCGATGCCCGAGCTGGCGTCGAGCACCATGATCGCGGCGTCGGCGGCGGCCAGCACCCGGTAGGTGTCCTCGGAGAAGTCCCGGTGGCCCGGGGTGTCGAGCAGGTTCAGCACCCGGTTCCGGTACGGGAACTGCAGCACCGTGGAGGTGATGGAGATGCCGCGCTGCTGCTCCATGTCCATCCAGTCGGACCGCACCCGCCGGCGCTCGCCCCGTGCCTTGACCTGGCCGGCGTCCTGCACCGCCCCGCCGTAGAGCAGGAACTTCTCGGTGAGGGTCGTCTTGCCCGCGTCGGGATGGCTGATGATGGCGAACGTGCGGCGGCGTTCAGCCTCGACGGCGGGATCGGTCACGGGTCAAGTGAACCGGCCGCCTGCCGGGCCCGCCAACTCCCGACCTGGTCGGTCCGCTGCCTCGCCACCTTGCGGATGCGCCGGCGCGTCGCCCCGGGGATCGCAGCGGCGCGGTACCGCCCGCGGCCCACGCGCACGACCCGGCCCCGGGCCACCTCCCAGCGGAGCGCATCGGAGATCTCCTTGCTCGGCCGACCAGCGAGCACGAAGCCACCACGCTCGAGCTCGGTCACCAGCTCGGCCACCGCGCACACGGCGCCACCTCGCGCCGCGATGCGATCGCAGAGCAGGTACCGGAGCTCGAGGCCCCACAGCTCCCGTGGATCCCGCAGCGGGTGGCCACGACCATCCCGGAAGGCGGGAGGAGGGCAGAGGTCGTCGGCCATGCCGCCCATGCTTGCGAGCGGCACCGACAGGAACGGCGGAGCTGCTGTCGGGCTGGACTCGACGCACCTCCGTTGCGCCACGTCGCAGCGACAAACCGGTCCGGCGGGACCCGGACGGGTCCGGCCCACCGCTCCAGAACGCCAGTTAGCCGCTGTCCCGATCGGAGCCAGAACTGTTGAGGAGTGTCTGCCAGCGGCCCATCTCCGCACCCGCCACCGGGGCGCTCTGCAACACCGACCGTGGGTCCGGCGCCACAACTCGAGGGCGAGTGGTGGCTATGCGTGCGAGCTGCGACCCGAGGAACCGTTTCCGGCCCGGAGGACGATCAGGCAGAGGGCGCTGGAAGTGCCGGTCACCGAGCCGAGCAGCCAACGCTCGAGGGGGTTGGTCGAGGCGGCGTTGGCGACGGTGTTGACGGCGAGGAAGCCGGCGACGGCTCGGGTGCCGTTGGTGAGCGTGCGTCGGCTGATCTTGCCCGGGGGGACGAGGCCGGCGTGTGCGGCGACCGTCCAGGCTGCGGCGCTGAGCGCGACGGCGGCGCCGGCGCTCGCCACCCGGTATGGCGGGGACAGGACGCCGTCGACGGTGTCGGCGCGTCCTCCGTAGACCGTGTCGCCGAAGGGCGCACCGCCGGCGAGGGCCGCTTGGTACGCGGCCACGCCGCCGAGGAGCCCGGCGGCGCAGCGTGCGGCTGGTCGTGCGTGGCGACGTGCCATGTCGTCAGCGATCCTCGCGGAGGAGGACGAAGCCGACCCACGCGAACCAGGCGATGAGCCCGAGGCCGAAGATCAGGCCGACCTCCTGGAGCGGAGGGACGACGGTGACGAGGCCGGCGATGCCGCTCACGACACCGAGCTGGGCGAGGCGACGGGGCAGGGCACCGGTGCGGAGGGCGGCCCAGCTGACCAGGAGGACCCACACGCCGCCGGCGACCTCGTTGCCGCCGCCGAGGCCGTCCTGGACGGCTTCGAGCGATGCCCACACGCTCTCGGCATGGGCGGCATCGGTGGATGCGAGGTCGGCGACGACACCGACGCCGACGTTGGCGATCATGCCGGCACCGAGGACGAGGCCGGCCCACACGAGACCGAAGCCGGTCGCGGTCTGGGACAGGGCCGGTGCCCGGTCGCGCAGGCGGTGGTGCAGCCCGAGGGTGAGCGGGACGAGGGCCACGCCGAACACGATGTAGATGACGACGTACCAGGCGTGGAAGGCGGCCTGGTGGTCGACGACGAAGGCGACGGACTCGGCCGGTGTCGGGTCACCCGTGGCGTAGTCGGCGAGCAGCGTGGCGAACATGGCGATGCCGACGACGAAGGTCGCGGCCTGCACGAGGGCGGCGATGCCGGCGATCCTCGGCCACGGGCTCGAGGGGCTCGTGGCCGTCGTCTCGGCGGCTGGGGTGGTGATGGTCATGATGGGCTCCTGGCTGGTCCGGTGGTGGCGTTGATGCTGACGATCTCGACGTTGAGCGAGGTCAGGTGGACGAGCAGACCGTGGAGGTGGGCGACGTCGGTGACGTCGCCCACCAGGGTCGTGCGGCCGTCGTGCCGCCGGATGTCGAAGGTGTCGACGAAGGGGCGCAGCACTCGTGCGCCCGCTTCGCCTCGGATCTCGATCCGGTAGGTGGTCGGTGTGTCCACGTGTCCACCATCCCGGCGATCGGGGTGAGCTGTCCTCACCCCCCATGGGATCTCACCCGGGTGAACCGACCAGCACCGGCTCCTCGTCGGCGGCCAGTTCGGCTGGTTCGCCGGCGTCGTCGGCGGCGGTGCGGCCCCATCCTCGGCGCAGGAGCCAGATGGTGAAGCCGAGCTCGGCGACGACCGACGGGACGGCCACGATGGTGAGGAACAGGTCCTCGTGGTCGGCGTAGTCGGCCAGCAGCGTGTAGGCCGCGGTGTCGAAGACGTAGGCGACGCCGGCGACGGTGAGGAGGATGCCGAGGACGCGTGCACCCATGGCCGCGGCGAGGAGCCGCCCGACGAGCACCAGGTGGACGCCGAAGGCGACCAGCCCGACGAGCCAGGTGTAGTCGAAGGCCTCGACGGCCAGTGCCGTCCACGCCTCCCGGTTGGCGGACTCGAGACCGGCTGCCAGCGGGCCGCTGGCGAGCTGCAGGGCGAGGAACAGGAACGTGACGGCCACGCCGAGCAGGAACGTGTGGGCGAGGCGGAACCAGGCGGCCACGAGTGAGCGGGCGGTGCCGCCGGGGCGGAGCAGCACGTACAGCGCCCAGGAGATGGCGATGTCGAGGAGGAACACGACGACGAAGGCGACGATGCCCCAGCGCAGGAGCTGGCCGTCGGTCGTGAGGTTCTCCACGGTCGCCGCCGGGTCGTCGGCATCGACGAGGCCCTGGCGGACGACGAAGTTGGCGAAGATCGCCAGGAAGAACAGGGCGGCGTAGGCGAGGCCGGCGATGCGGGCTGCCGTGCGCGGGGTGGTGTCGGTGGTGGTGGTGGTCATGTCGGATCTCCTCCGGTGGTGGGTGGGTGGTGTCAGATGGTCAGGACGGTCTTGCCGCGGGCGTGGCCGTCCTGGAGGTGGTCGATGGCATCGGCGGCCTCGCCGAGGGACCAGGTGCGGTCGATGGCCGGCCGGAGCTGTCCGGCGTCGGCGAGGCGGGCGAGCTCGTCGAGGTCCTCGGCCAGCTCCTTCGAGATGAAGGTGGTCAGGGTCTGGCCGACGAAGGGCGACAGGAGCAGTGCTCGCAGCTGGCGGTGGACGCCGCCGGTGAGGCGGTCGCCGCCCTCGCCGCCGACGATGACGAGCCGGCCCTTCGGGGTAAGCGCTCGGCGCAGGTCGCGGAGGCGGCGGTTGCCGGCGACGTCGAGGATGACGTCGTAGCGCACGCCGTTCCGGGTGAAGTCCTTGCGGGTGTAGTCCACGACGTGGGCGGCGCCGAGGGAGCGGACGAGATCGGTCTTGGTGGTGCTGGACACGCCGGTGACCTCGGCGCCCATGGAGCGGGCGATCTGCACGGCCAGGCTGCCGACGCCACCGGATGCACCGGTGACCAGCACCCGTTGGCCGGGCTGGATGCGACCTCGGCGGGCCGCCTCGAGCGCAGCGGTCCCCGAAACGGGGAGGGCAGCCGCCTCGTCGAAGCCGAGCGCGGCCGGCTTGGCCGCCAGGTGGTCCTGCTCGGCGACGGCGTACTCGGCGAAGGACCCGTCGGCGGTGCCGAAGACCTGGTCGCCGGGTCGGAAGCGGGTGACGTCGGCGCCGACGGCCTCGACGGTGCCGGCCACGTCGCGACCGATGATCGGCTGCTTGGGCGCACGAACGCCGAACCCGGCGATCCGCATGAGGTAGGGCATGCCGGTCATGAGGTGCCAGACGTCGCGGCCGACGCCGGCGGCCGACACCCGGACGAGCACCTGGTCGTCGCGGATCTCGGGCCTGGGCAGCTCCTCGAACTCGAGCTCGTCGGTGCTGCCGTAGCGGTGGCGGGTGATGGCCTTCATGGCGGTTCCTCCTGGGGTCGTGCGTCGCTGTCGAGGTCCACCATCCGACGCCGGTGTTGTGCGGACGCGGGAGATCGCTGGAGCCCGGGTTGAGCCGCCTGCGCCCGGGTGGTGGGATGGGGGCGACGCGAGGAGGGCGGCGTCGTGGTCCAGGTGCGGTTGTTCGGCGGAGTCGGGGCGACGACCGACGCCGGCGACCCCGTGGACGTCGGGCCGGCGAAGTGCCAGCTCGTCCTCGCTGCGCTGGCGCTCGAGCCGGGCGTCGCCGTTCCGGTCCTTCGCCTGGTCGAGCTGGTGTGGGGCGACGACGCGCCCCGCACTGCCGAGCGGACGCTGCAGTCCTACGTCGCCCGCATCCGCCGCGGCCTCGGAGCCGAGTCGATCGTGCGGATCGGTGCCGCCTACCGGCTCGACCTCGACCCCGGTCAGGTGGACGTCGCCCGCTTCGAGGCCCGGCTCGGCGACGACGACGTGGGAGCAGCGCTCGCCGAGTGGACGGGCGCCCCGCTGGCCGGCCTCGAGGCCCCCGGGCTCACCCCGGCCATGGACCGCCTGCGCGAGAGCTGGCTGGCCGCCACCGAGGCCGACCTCGAGACCCGCATGGACCGAGATCCGGCGTCGGTCATCGGCCCGCTCACCGAGCTGTCCGCCACCCATCCGTACCGGGAGGGGCTGTGGGCGCTGCTGATGACCGCGCTGTACCGGGCCGACCGCCAGGCCGACGCGCTCGCTGCGTACCGGCGGGCCCGGGGCGTCCTCGTCGACGAGCTGGGGGTCGAGCCGGGACCCCGCCTGAGAGAGCTCGAGGCGTTGATCCTCGACCAGGACGACGGCCTCGGCGGCCGACCCGCCGTTCCCGAGTCCCCGCCCCCGGCGGACCGGCGCCGGGAGATCGACGCCGTGCCGCTACCCCGCCTCGGTGGCCGCGTGATCGGCCGGGCGCGGCAGCTCGCCGACGTGGACCGTGCGCTCGCTCGGAGCCGACTCGTCACCCTCACCGGCCCTGGCGGTGTCGGCAAGACCACGCTCGCGCTCGCCGTCGCCCACCAGCGGGCCGGCTCCGAGAACGCCGTGCGGTTCGTGGACCTCTCCGCCGCAGCCAAGGACGGCGACGTCGCCCGAGCCGTTGTCGACGCGATCGGAACCCTCGTACCCACCGGGCCCGACCTCGTGGAGACCGCGACCACGGCGGTCGCCGGAATCGGCCCTGTCCTCCTCGTCCTCGACAACTGCGAGCAGGTGATCGACGGCACCGCGACCCTCGTCATCGCCCTGGTCGATCGCTGCCCGGAGGCAGCGGTGCTCCTGACGAGCCGGGAACCGCTCGCGCTCGTCGATGAGCAGGTCGTGGTCGTGCCGTCGCTCGACGCCGGTGCGGCGGTCGAGCTGTTCCTCGACCGTGCGTCCACAGCCGGCGCCGCCGACGGGAGCAGCGCCGACATCGCACGCCTCTGCGAACGGCTCGACGGCCTACCCCTCGCCGTCGAGCTCGCCGCTGCCCGGGCGCGCACCCTGACGCCGTCGCAGCTGCTGGAGCGCCTCGACGGCGACCTCCGTGTGCTCGACGGGCGTACCCGGGGCAGGCCGGCCCGGCACCGGACGCTGCGCGCATCGGTCGAGTGGTCCTACGACCTGCTCGAGCCCGACGAGCGGACCGTGTTCGAGCGGCTGTCGGTGTTCCCCGCCAGCTTCGACCTCCAGGCCGTCGAAGCGGTCGTCGCCGACGACGGATGGTCGGCGGTCGCGGTCGACGGCCTCCT
>DMTU01000256.1:20745-21958 GCA_003476595.1 Acidimicrobiaceae bacterium
ACCGCCTCGTCCGCCAGTCGATGGTCACCGCGCAGCTGTCGACCGGCGGCGTCCGGTTCCGGCTGCTCGCACCGATGCGGGACCTGGCCGGCGAGCACCTCGCGGCACGGGGGCACGTCGACGCCGTCGGTGCTCGCCACACCCGGTGGTGCCTGGACGAGCTCCGCTGCATCCGGCTCCTCCTCGAGGGACCCGAGGAGGTCCGGGGGATGGAGCTGCTGCAGGAGCGGTGGGCGGACGTGCGGGCAGCGGTCGATCGGGCCGCCGCCGCCGGCGACGGCCACCTGGTCCGTGATCTGGTCGACCCGATCGCTCCCGAGGTCTTCCTGCGCAGCAGGGACGAGATCGGGGAGTGGGCCGAACGGGTCCTCGAGCTGTCGGGAGGTGACGAGGACCTCGTCGTCTTCGGACTCGTGTGGGCCGCTCGCCGTCACCTCCGGCACCGGACCCCCGACGACCACCGCCGGCTGGTCCGCCGCTTCGGCGCACCGGATCACGTGCTCGTGCGCCACGCCGACGCCTTCGTGATCGAGGACCAGGAGCGGCTGGTCGGCTTGTGCGAGGAGGCGGCGAGTCAGCTGCGCCACGAGGGGCGCACGTACCTCGCCGACCTGTACGAGATCGGCGTCGGACGGGCGCTGCTCGCGCTCGGCCGCCTCGAGGAGCACGACGACGTCGTCGGCGCCATGATCGAGCGGTTCCGTCGCCACGGCCCGCCGACCTTCCTGCACTGGACCCTCGGCATGCTCGGCTACTCCAAGCTGCGCCAGCGACAGCGCGACGAGGCCGACAGCCTGTTCGCCGAATCGGCCGCCGTGGAGATCCCGGCGGGCACCCACTCCCGCAGCGCACCCGTGGCGGCCCGGATGGCGGCTCGGACCGGCGAGCGCCGGCGGGCGTTCCAGCTCCTGCGGGACCACGCTGCCGACCTCCTCGAGCGGCGAGACCTCTACGAAGCCCGGCTGCTGTGCGTCGAGGTCGTCAACCTGCTCGTCGGCGAGGGCCGTTCGGTCGACGCCGCCCGCCTCCTCGGCTACCTCGAAGCGACCGGCCTGCTCGACAACCCGGCCTTCGCCGCCATCGTCAGCGACAGCGCCGACGCCGTCGAGCGCACCGTGCCCGACCACGCCCGGCTGCGGGCTGCCGGTGGGCGGCTCGACGACGCCGCCGCCCTCGACCTCGTGCAGGCCGTCGCCGACGAGCTGGCACGCGA
>DMTU01000256.1:22087-25070 GCA_003476595.1 Acidimicrobiaceae bacterium
CGCGAGCCACGGGAAGCGCCATGAGCGCCGGTGACCGGGTCGAGCTGGCCGCCACCACCGTGCGACCCCCGACGCTGCCCCGGCGGCTCGTCGCCCGCCCACGGGTCGCGGCGCGGCTCGATGCTGCCATGGAGGCATCGCACCGCTTCCTGCTAGTCAGCGCGCCAGCCGGATCGGGCAAGTCCACGGCGGTCGCCGCGTGGCTCGACGGACGTCCGGAGCCGGCGGCGTGGCTGCAGGTGGAGGCCGGCGACGCCGACCCGGCGCGCTTCTGGACCCACCTCGTGGCGGCGATCGACCAGGTCGTCCCTGCCACAACACGCAGCGTCCAGCCGACTGTGGCCTCCACCGGTGGCGATGCGGACGCCCTCGTCCCGACGCTCGTCAACGCGCTGGCGACTCTCGACGGGCCGCTGATCATCGTGGTCGACGACCACCACCTGATCGACAACCCCCGGGTGCACGCGGGCGTCGAGCGCCTGGTGGAGCTCTGCCCCGACCACGTCACCTTCGTCCTCGTCACGCGCAGCGATCCCCCGTTCCGACTCGGCCGGCTCCGGGTGCGCCAGCAGATCACCGAGCTCCGGGCCGCCGACCTGCGCTTCGACGCCCGAGAAGCCGGTGAGCTCCTCGACACCGTCGATGCTGCGCTCGCCGATCGCATGTGCGAACGCACCGAGGGGTGGGCCGCCGGTCTCGTCCTCGCCGGCATCTCCCTGGCGTCATCTCCCGATCCGGCCGCCTTCGTCGAGCGCTTCGGCGGTGACGACACGCTGGTCGTCGACTACCTCACCGACGAGCTCCTCGGCACCCTCGACTCCGGCGAGCGGCAGCGCCTGCTCGAGACGTCCCTCCTCGAACGGCTCAACGGACCCCTCGTCGACGCCGTCTGCGGCACCAGCGACGGCGCAACCTGGCTGCGCCAGCTGGCCGCTCACAACCAGCTCGTCATCGGCCTCGACCACACCGCCACCTGGTTCCGGTACCACCACCTGCTCCGCGACGTGCTCCGGCTCGAGGCCGAACGCACCATGGCCGAACGGCTCCCGGCCTTCCACCTCGCAGCAGCCAGGTGGCACCACCGCCACGGCGACCTCGACATCGCCATCGACCACTACATCGACGCCGGCGAGCTGGAGACCGCCGCCGACCTCATCGGCGAGCACGCCACCCAGCTCCTCAACGGCGGACAGATCTTCACCGTCCTCCACCAGCTGGACCGCCTCGGCGACCTGCCCGAGCGCAACAGCCGAGGCGCGCTCGTCCGCGGGTGGACCGATCTCGTGACCGGACGCCTCGCCTCGGCGGAGCGCTGGTTCGACATCGCCCGCCGCCACGACGACGGCACCGGCGAAGGCATCATCACCGCCCTCGGCATCATGATCCGCATCGCCCAAGGCGACATCGCCGGCGGCGTCGCCTTCGCCGAGGCGACCGTCCCACCGACCGAATCCACCCAAGCAGTGGCCCTCGGCGCAGTCTGGACGTGGGCCGGACGGCACGAACGCGCCCGCCCGTTCCTCGACCTCGCGGCCGAGCTCGCCGCATCCGAGCCGTCCGACTTCGCCGCGTCGGTCGGCGCTGCCTTCGACGCGCTCTCCTGCCTCGAGACCGGAGCGACGCTCGCCGCCGAGAAGCAGGCCGCCGAAGCGATCGACCACGCCGCCACCTCCGGGGTGGCGGAGACGCCGCACCTCGCCCTCGCCCACGCCGTGCACTCCGCCACAGCCCACGACGCCGAGCTCGAGGCCAGGAGCGCGAAGCGGGCCGTCGACCTCGCGCGTCGCTCGTCGGACCTCACCCTGTCGGCCTACGTGCTCGCCACCGCCGCCGACGTGCTCGCCAGGGCCGGCGACGCAACGGGCGAAGCGCTGCTGCGAGAGGCCCGCACGCTCGTCGACCAGGCATCGGACCCTGGCATCGCCGCGACGACCCTGTCCCGGGTCGAATCCCGTCACGGCCTCGCGTCACCCCCCGATCCGCACCCGTCGGTCGTCGAGGACCTGACCGATCGAGAGCTGGCTGTCCTTCGGCACCTGCCCACGACTCGCTCGCAGCGGGAGATCGCCGAGGCGCTCTTCGTCTCGCTCAACACTGTGAAGACGCACTGCCGGGCGATCTACCGCAAGCTCGGCGTCAACGACCGCAAGGCCGCCGTGCAGCGCGCCCGCGAGCTCGACTTCCTGTAGCTGCGCAACCTGGGAGATGCTCGGACCGCTCGCTGGCGGAGACGTCGGCTCTGAGCACACTCGCGTGCGAACGACGCGCCCGGCTATCCAGCACGCACTCCCGCGACAGCCGCACTCGGGGCCCCGCTCGCCGACCGATCTGAGGTCGAGAGAGCACCAGAGAACGCCTAATACACGGGTGATCGTTGAGGTATCCCCGTACATCTCACAGGGCCCGTTGAGGCTGCGGGGATGATCCGTTTCCCGTGTCTTGTTCGTTCGTCGTCGCCGTCAGGAGAGCTCCGCTACGCGCTGGGTGATCCACTGGTCGATGGGTACCTGGCCTTCGTGGCGGGGAGGTGCCGGCCGAACACGGTGCGGGCCACCGCTCACGATCTGAAGACGTTCTTCACCGTGATCGACAAGGCCCCGGTCGAGGTCGTGGCGGCCGACGTGTTCGACTTCCTCGCCCACCAGCGCGGCGACAGGACGGTGGTGCGCATCGTCGATGGCGAGTCGGGTCTGGCGCCAGCCACGATCGCCCGGCGGTTGTCGACGGTGTCGGGCTTCTACGCCTACCTGGTCGCCCGGGGTGATGCCGGCGTCGACGCCAACCCGGTGCCGCGTGGCCTCGCGACGCGCAAGGGCGGCGGCCGCCAGACCCGAACGGTCCCGCTCGTGCGTGTCCGCAAGCGGCTCCCGCAGATCCTGTCGCCAGCCGAGGTCGACGCCCTGTTCGGCGCGCTGCGCACCGCCCGGGACCGGGCGATGGTCGCAGCCATGGTGTTCGGCGGCCTGCGCCGCTGCGAGGTCCT
>DMTU01000256.1:25181-31556 GCA_003476595.1 Acidimicrobiaceae bacterium
CAGCGCGTGGTCCCGATCTCGCACCAGTTCTTCACCGCGGTCGGCGACTACCTCCACGACGAACGACCCCGCTGCGATCACGACTCGGTGTTCGTCGTGTTGAAGGGCCCCCGACGGGGCCGGCCGCTTTCAGCCGACGGGGTCGATGAGATCCTCACCGGGGCGCGCCGGCGGGCCGGGCTGGAGCGGGGCACGTGCCACGAGCTGCGCCACACGTGTCTGACCCGGCTGCGCGAAGCAGGCATGGCCTTGGAGGCGGTCCAGGCCCAGGCCGGTCACCGCTCGATCGAGTCGACCCGGGTGTATCTGCACCTCACCAACGACTGGCTCGCTGATGAGTACCTGCGCGCCTCGGCCGCCATCGACGCCGACCAGGCCGCCGTCGCTGAGATGATCGCCATGCAGGACCAGGCGGTGACCCGATGAGCGCCGCTGCACAGCCGGCATCGACCGCACCGGACAAGATCGGCGACGACTGGCAGACCATCGCCGCCCTGGCGCCACAGATGGCTTCGACCATGGGCCGCTACCTCACCCAAGCATCGACGTTCCTGGCCCCGCGCAGCATCGACGCCGCCTCCATCGCGCTGCGACAGCTGGCGTTGTGGCTGCTGGAGCACACCGACGTCACCGCCATCGGAGCGGTCACCCGCAACGACATCGAGGACTTCACCCTGTGGCTCGCCGACCAGCCCGGCCAGAAAGGACCGGTCCTCTCCGACAACACGCGATCCCAGCGCATCCACATGCTCCGGGCCTTCTTCGCTCGGATCATCGAGTGGGACTGGGACGACGCACCACGGCGCAACCCGGTCCTCAAAGGTGACCTGCCATCGCGGCCCGACTCGCTTCCCAAGTTCCTCGACGACGCCGCGGCCGCCAAGCTCATGGCCACCGCCCGGGCCGCCACCGACCCCAGGGACCGGCTCGTCGTCGAACTGCTCGCCCGAACCGGACTACGAGCACGCGAAGCCACCGGCCTCGACGCCGACGCCGTCGTGCGCGTCGGCGACGGACACTGGCTCCGCGTCCCGGTCGGCAAGCTGCGCAACGACCGCTTCGTTCCCCTCCACCCGCAGCTGGTCGAGCTCCTCGACGACTGGTGCGCGACGAACACCGACCACATCCGCGCCCACCGCCGCCTGCTCGCCGACCACCGCGGCGCACTGAGCTACGACGTGCTCCACCGCATCGTGAAGCGCACCGCCAAACGCGCCGGGATCGGACACGTCCACCCCCACCAACTCCGCCACACCCTCGCCACCCAGGCCATCAACCGCGGCATGCGCCTCGAGGCCATCGCCGCGCTGCTCGGGCACCGCAGCATGCGCATGACCCTGACCTACGCCCGCATCGCCGACCGAGTCGTCGCCGACGAATACGCGACCGTGACCGCACAGCTCGACTCGATCTACGGGCCCACCATCGAAGCCAGCCTCGAGCCCGCCAACATGGGCCGGCTCCGACGCGAAGCCCACGCCCGCATGCTCGGCAACGGCCTCTGCACCCGACCGGTCGAACTCGACTGCCGCATGGAATCCGCCTGCGAGACCTGCAGCTACTTCTCCACCGGACCCGAGTTCGTGCCCGTCCTGCTCCGCCAGCGAGACCACGCCCGCGACCACGACCAGCCCGACCGCGCTGCGCTCTTCGACACCCTCATCACTCGCGCCACCGAGGAGCCCGCTTGACACCGATCACCCGTATAACGCCCCTTCTCCGAGCCGCCCGTGCGGACCGCTGGCCGACTTCGCAGTGCGGTGAAGCACCGGGTTGTCGCTACGACGTGGCGCATCACACCAATCGACACCCAGGTCGACCGGATCCGCACGTGCCGAGTCGCGGTGCCCGGGGCGGGGTTCGAACCCGCACGCCCGTCGCCGGGCCGGGGGGTTTAAGCCCCCTGCGTCTGCCAGTTCCGCCACCCGGGCGCGGGCGTCACGTTACGCCCGGGCGGATGACCGACCCGGCCGTCAGCCCTCGTCGTCCTGCTGGCCGGGCGGCGCCTGGGTCGTGGTCGTCGCCTCGGGCGCCGTCGTCGTGGTCGACTGCTGCTCCTCGTCGGGTTCGGTCGTCGTCGTGGTGGACGTCGTGGTCGAGGAGGTGGTCGTGGTCGCAGAGGGATCCGGGCGCACCTCGACGGTGGCGGTCGGGCCGAGCTGCTGGGGACCGGCGCCGGCGTCGCACCGGGCCGAGACCTGGTAGGTGCCCGGCACCGCGGTGGCCGGCATCTGCACGCTGGCCCGTCGGGTCGCCTCATCGGAGTCCACGTCGGGCTGGCTCTCGACCAGCACCGGGGTGGGCGGAGGCGGCTCCTGCCCCTCGGGGACCTCCTGCTCGACCACCGAAGTCGGTCCCTCGAGCACGACGAACCAGGCGGCCCGGCACATCTGGTAGCCGTTGGCGATCACGTCGACGGCGTCGCCGGGCTCCACGCTCGGCGTGGCGGTGAGCTCCATGGGCGGGGAGGTGTCGCTGAGCAGCTCCGGGTCGGGTTCGGGGAACTCGGTGGGCGGCACGTCGGCGAGGGCCTCGACCATGAAGTCGTGCCAGATCATCGCCGGGATGGTGCCGCCCTGCACGACCTGGCCGTCGACGTCCGGGATGGGGTCGTTGCCCTCGGGGTTCCCGACCCAGACGATCGCGGTGTACTCCGGGGTGTAACCGGCGAGCCAGGCATCGGCGTTGTTCTGGGTCGTGCCGGTCTTGGCCGCCATCGGGCGGTCGAGGGCGGCGCGGCGGGCGGTGCCGCTGCGAGGGGTCTCGGCGAGCACGGCGCTGACCGTGTCGGCGATGCGGGGCTCGACCGCTTCCTCCTCCTCCGGACCCTCCGGGTCCCAGACCGTGCGGCCGTCGCCGTTCTCGACCTCGGTGATCACGAACGGGTCGATGCGCACGCCGGACCGGGAGAGCGTGCTGTAGAGCGAGGCCATCTCGAGCGGGCTGACCTCCTCGGTGCCGAGGGCGATCGAAGGCTCGGCCTCCAGCTCGCGGCGGATGCCGAGCCGCTGGGCGAGGTCGGCGACCGCTCGCGGCCCCACCTTGGTCAGCGCCTGGGCGTACACGGTGTTCACCGAGTTCACGGTGGCCTCGGCGAGCGTGATGACGCCGTAGTCCTGGCCGCCGGCGTTGGTGACCGTCCACGGACCACCCTCGACGTCGAGGGTGATCTCCGCCGGCGCCGGGTACTGCTCGCCCGCACCGTTGCCCGCCTCGAAGTTCGCAGCCAGGGTCACGGGCTTGAACGTCGAGCCGGGCTGGCGACCCGAGCCACCGGCGCCACCGGCGAGGTCGACCTGCAGGGTCTCGAAGTCGCGCCCGCCGACCCAGGCGCGGACTGCGCCGGTGCGGTCCACGGCGACCAGGGCGGCCTGCGGGTCGGACGGATCGTCCAGGTGGGCAGCGACCGAGGCCTCCGCGGCGCGCTGGTCGGCCAGGTCGAGCGTCGTGTGCACGACCAGGCCCTGGTCGTACAGCGCCTGCTCGCCGAGCTCCTCGATGAGCAGGCCGCGGACGTGCTCCACGAAGTGCGGGGCCACGCCCTCCTGCAGCGTCGTCGGTGAGGCGGCCCGGACGGTGACCTCGATGGGCGTGGCGATGGCGGCCTCGCCCTCCTCCGGGGTGAGGGTGCCCATGTCGACCATCGCGCTGAGGACGGCGTCGCGCCGCTGCTGCGAGGCCTCGAGATCCTCACCGGGGTCGAGTCGGCTGGGCGAGCGCAGCAGGCCCATGAGCAGCGCGGCCCGCTCGGCGCTCAGGTCGGCGGCGGTGCTGTCGAAGTAGGTGCGGGCTGCGGCCTCCAGGCCGTAGGCACCCCGGCCGAAGTACACCGTGTTCAGGTAGCGCTCGAGGATCTGGTCCTTGTCCTCGGTGCGCTCGAGCTTCACGGCGAGCACGGCCTCGCGGACCTTGCGGCTGAACGTCCGGTCGTCGTTGAGGTAGGCGTTCTTCACCAGCTGCTGGGTGAGGGTGGAACCGCCCTGGGTCGAGTCGTCGGTGACGTTGTTCCACACCGCTCGGGCGATGCCCAGGGGATCGATGCCGCCGTGGTCGTAGAAGCGCTGGTCCTCGGCCGCGATCAGGGCGTCGACGGCGACCGGGGCGATCTCCTCCAGGGGCACCTCGAGCCGCAGGCCCTCCTGGGCGAGCAGGGCCAGCTCGTTGCCGTCGCGGTCGAGCAGGACCGCCGCCGCCGACGTGGATCGAGCCGGGGGCAGGTCGGTCGTCGTCCACAGCCAGGCGCCGGCGACGAGCACGAGCACGAACAGGGCCGCGAGGCCGTAGACGGGCCAGCGCAGCCACCGCCACGCGGGGCGGGCCCGCTCGCGGAAGGCGGCGAAGCCGCTCGCCGGCTCGGCGGCCGGCTCGTGGTCGGGGCCGGTGGGGTCGGGCTCAGGAGCCCCGTTCTCGTCGGTCATGGTGGGGGTCTCCTTCGACCGCCGACCTCTACCCCTGGCACGGTCGTGCCAGAACTCGCAGCGTACGTCAGCCCCCACCGTCCGCGTCACCGTCGGCGCTCGTCGACGCCTCGGTCGTGGCCGGCGCGGTGGTGGTCGTCGTGGTCGTCGGCGCGGTCGTGGTGGTCGACGACGACGTGGTCGAGGTCGGTTCGCCGTCTCCGCCGCCGCCGTCCTCGTCCTCGTCGTCCGCGCCGTCCCCCTCGTCGGGCTCCGTCGTCGTGGTCGAGGACGTGGTCGAGGTGGTCGAGGTCGTCGACGACGCGTCGGCCTCGATCCGCTCCTGGGCCTCCTCGGCCGCCGGCGAGCGGCGGTTCGGGTTGCGCAGCAGGTCGCCGTCGGGCTCGGCGAACTCCGTGGCGGGCACGCCCTCGAGCGCCTCGACCATGAAGTCGTGCCAGATCATCGCCGGGACGGTGCCGCCCTGCACCTGCTCCCCGTCGACCTCGACGGTCTCGTTGGTGTCGGGGTTCCCGACCCAGACGATGGCGGTGTAGTCGGGCGTGTAGCCGGCGAGCCACGCGTCGGCGTTGTTCTGGGTCGTGCCGGTCTTGGCCGCCATCGGCCGCTCGAGGGCGGCGCGCCGGGCGGTGCCCCGTCGCGGCGACTCCTGCAGCACGGCGTTGACCGTGTCCGCGACCGACGGGTCGACGACCTCCTCGCCCTCCAGCTCGTGCTCCCACAGGACGTCGCCCGAGCGGGTCTCGACCTTGGTCATCACGAAGGGCGCGATCCGGGTGCCGGAGCGGGCGAGCGTGGAGTACAGGGTGGCCATCTCCAGGACGCTGACCTCCTGGGCCCCCAGCGCGATGGACGGGTGCGGCTGGAGGTCGCGGGTGATGCCGAGGCGGTTCGCCATGTCGACCACCGCGTCGGCGCCGACCTGCAGGACGGCCTGGGCGTAGACGGTGTTCACCGAGCGCACGGTGGCGTCGGCGAGGCTGAGCGTGCCGTAGCCCCCGCCGCCGGCGTTGGACACCTCCCACGGCTCGGAACCGGGGATGTCGAAGGTCATCTCCGCCGGGGCCGGGAACCGCTGGCCGGCGCCGTTGCCGGCCTCGAGGTTGGCAGCCAGGGTGACGGGTTTGAACGTGGAACCGGGTTGGCGCCCCCCGCCGCCGGCATCGGAGACGAGGTCGACCTGCAGGGCGTCGAAGTCCCGGCCACCGACCCAGGCCCGCACCGCGCCGAAGCGGTCCACGCCGACGACCGCGGCCTGGGGATCCTCGGGGTCGTCGAGGTGCGTCGCGACCGCGGCCTCCGCGGCGCGCTGATCGGCGAGGTCGAGGGTCGTGTGCACGACGAGGCCCCGGTCGTAGAGCGCCTGCTCGCCGAAGCGCTCCACGAGCAGGCCACGCACGTGCTCCACGAAGTGGGGTGCCACGCCGGCCCGCAGCACGGTGGGGGACGGGTCGGCGGCGGTGACCTCGACGGGGGTGCCCTTGGCCCGCTCGGCCTCATCGGTATCGAGCGTCCCCATGGCGGCCATCGCATCGAGGACCGCGTCGCGCCGCTGTCGGGCGGCCTCGGGGTGATCGTCGGGACCGAGCGACTCCGGGGCCCGCAGCATGCCGGTGAGCAGGGCGGCCTGCTCCGGCGTGAGGTCGGCCGCAGTGGTGTCGAACCACGTGCGGGCCGCGGCCTCGATCCCGTAGGCGCCACGACCGAAGTAGACGGTGTTCAGGTAGCGCTCGAGGATCACGTCCTTGTCCTCGGTGCGGTCGAGCTTGACGGCGAGGACGGCCTCCCGGACCTTGCGGGTCAGGGTGCGGTCGCTGGTGAGGTAGGTGTTCTTGACCAGCTGCTGGGTGAGGGTGGAGCCACCCTGGGTCGAGTCGTCGGTGACGTTGTTCCACAGGGCGCGGGCGATGCCGGTCGGGTCGATGCCGCCGTGGTCGTAGAAGCGCTGGTCCTCGGC
>DMTU01000256.1:31628-33815 GCA_003476595.1 Acidimicrobiaceae bacterium
GTGGTCGTAGAAGCGCCGGTCCTCGGCGGCGATGAGCGCGTCGACCGCCACCGGCGCGACCTCGTCGAGGTCGACCTCGAGCCGGAGGCCCTCCTGGGCCAGCACGGCGAGCTCCTCGCCGGTGTGGTCGACCAGCACGGCCGACGCCGCGACCGAGGGCGTGGGGGGCAGCTCGGTGGTGGTCCACAGCCAGGCACCGAGGCCGAGGACGACCACGACGAGCGCGGCGAAGCCGTAGACCGGCCAGCGCAGCCACGGCCACGCCCGGCGGAGGCCGTGGCGGCGACCTCCACCGGCGGGATCGGCGGGATCGGCGGTCGGGACATCGGCGCCGGCCTCGTGGTCGGCGCTCGGCGGGCGCGCCGGCGGGGGCGCGTCGGGTTCGTGGCTGGGCATGGCGGGGGGTTCTCCTTCGACCGGCGCCCCGTACCCGCACCGCGTCGGCGGCAGACCCCGGCGGTCTCAGCTCTCGGCGACGTACCCGCTCGGGTCTTCCGGCACGAAGCCGTCGAGATCGTCGTCACCGCGGAACAGGTGCCGGTGGCCGTCGCTGAACCGGACGATGGCCGCGCCCCGCATGCAGCTGCCGTCCGGCGCGGTGAGGGCCAGCTCGTGACGGGCCATGGCGAGGCGGTGGTACTGGTCGGTGCGCAGCTGGGCCTCCCAGTCGGTCGGGCCCGGCTCGGTGGCCCCCTCGCGGACGACCACGAACACATCGGCGTAGTCGAACTCGACGGGGATGCCATCGATGTCGGCGTGGGAGAGCACGATCCGGTACGACTGCACGACCCCGAAGGTAGGGCACCGGGCCGCTCACGCCGCCAGGGCCGCCTCGCGCTCGAGCGCCGTCCACAGCGCGGTGCGGCAGCGGATGGCCGCCGCGCCGTCGAGGCCGTTGACCAGGACGATGCCGTCGACCAGGTCGGCCAGCACTGCGGTCCACGGACGCTCCCCGACCCGGACGGCCACGGTGCAGCCCCGCCGGTTGCGACGGATGGTGCGCACGGCGTCGCCGCGGCCGGGCGGGGTGCGGAAGATCGGCACCTCCAGACCCTGGAGGCGGGCGGATTCGCTGAGGGTCCGGACGGCGTGGGCGAAGCGGAGCGACGTGGACATGGCCTCAGCATCCCCGCACCCACCGACAGGAACCCCCGGGCGCCCGCCGCACCCCGTTCCTGTCAGCCCCCCTGTGCGACGGTGCCGCCATGCCCGCCCTCGCCACCGCCTGGTCCCCGGCCCAGCAGCGCATCATCGAGCTGCTGCGGCGCCGCCCGGACGACGCGCCCGTCGGGGCCGACGTCGTCACCGCCCTCCACGTCGAGCTCGAGGAGCGCCTGGCGCCGGTCGCCGAGCGGGTGCCCGCCGGGGCGGCGCTGTGGGTGGGCAAGTCGGCGCTCCACCAGCTCGACACCTGCGAGGGGCGCTGGCAGGCCGAGGCCAGCTCCCGCTTCGCGTGGAACGTCCCCGCGGCCCGGGGCACGGTGGCTCACAAGGCCATCGAGCTGCAGGCCAACTGGCGCGGCGAGAGCGAGCCGTGCCGGCTGGTGGACGAGGCCATCACCCGCCTGGCCGAGGGCGAGGGCTCGCTCGCCGCGTTCCTGCGGGCCCTGTCCACGGTGGAGCTGGCCGAGCTGCGCCAGGAGGCGGTCGGCTTCGTCACCGCCTTCGAGGAGTGCTTCCCGCCGCTCCGGTCCCGGTGGCGGCCCGTGGTCGACGGGCCGGCCCGCGTCGCGCTCGCCGGGGGCCGAATCGTGCTCGGCGGACGGCCCGACCTCACCCTCGGCCGGGCCGCCGACGGCGGCAAGGTCATCATCGACCTGAAGACCGGTCGTCCCTCGCGCCACCACGTCGACGACCTGCGCTTCTACGCCCTGGTGGACGCCTGCAAGGTCGGGTTGCCGCCGCGCCGGCTGGCCACCCTGTACCTGGACACGGGCACGCCGACGGTGGAGCACGTCACCGCCGGCGTCCTCCAGGCCGCCACCGAGCGGGTCGTGCGCTCGGTCGAGGCCATGGTGGAGCTGCGCACGGCGAGCCGTCCCGCGCAGGTCCGACCCAATCCGATGTGCCGCTGGTGCCCGGCGCTGGCCGGCTGCGAGACGGGCAGCGCCTGGGTCGCCGCCGAGGCCGACGGCGAGCACGACGACGGGTTCTGGTGGCCCGAGCCGGAGGTCGCGGCGTCGTGAG
>DMTU01000256.1:33871-34376 GCA_003476595.1 Acidimicrobiaceae bacterium
ATGAGGGTCAACCGTCCTCGGCAGCCTCGTCGAACGCGTGGGGGTCCTCGTCCATGGCGCGCAGGCGACCCGTCTGCAGCAGTCGGGCGAGCACCGCCAGCAGGGCGACACCGGAGACCGCGGTCACCACCCGCACGCTCACGACATCGGCCAGGGCGCCCTGCACCAGCGAGCCGATCGGGTAGCTGCTGGTGAGGCCCATCACGTAGAGGGCCAGCACCTTGCCCCGGCGGTGCTCGTCCACCTGCACCTGGATCGTGGTGTTCAGGGTCGACGACAGACCCAGGTACCCGCCGCCGGCGACCACCAGGAACAGCACCGCCATCGGGAACACCGGCGACAGGGCGAAGAGCAGCAGGGAGGTGCCGTAGACACCGAGCGCGCCGCCCACCAGCGCGGAGCGGGCCAGCCCGCTCCCCCGTCCCGCCACCAGCGGCGTGGCCAGCACACCACCGATGCCGAGCGCGGCGCCGAGCAGTCCGTAGCGGAAGCCCGACACCTCGAA
>DMTU01000256.1:34510-41563 GCA_003476595.1 Acidimicrobiaceae bacterium
CGATGCAGGTGGCGATGCCCGGCATGTTGCGCACGTAGGCCGCCGTCTCCCGCAGGTCGCCGAGCACCGAACCCGACCGCGGCGCTCGCTCGACCGGAGCCGGATGGATGGTGGCCAGCGCGAACAGCACCGCCACGTAGGACAGCGCGTTCAGCCCGAACGCCCACGACGGCCCGAGCGTGCCGAGGACGAGGCCGCCGAGGGCCGGTCCCACCGCCCGGGCGGCGTTGAACTGCGCCGAGTTCAGCGTCACGGCGTTGAGCAGCAGGTGGCGGGGCACCAGCTCGGACACGAACGCCTGCCACGCCCCGATCGATGTGCCGGCGATGGCGCCGAAGAGGGCCACCATCGCCGTGATGCTCCACGGCTCGGCGACGCCCGAGCTCCACAGGAGCCACAACCCGACGGCAGCGAGGGCGAGGGCGGACTGGGCGACGAGCAGGACGGTGCGTCGGGGGTAGCGGTCGGCCAGGGTGCCCCCGAGGGGCCCCATGAACAGGGCGGGGAGGAACTGCAGGAACGAGGCGAGGCCGACCCAGGTCGCGCTGTCCGTGAGCTGGAACAGCACGTAGGGCACGGTGACGTTCTGCATCCACGTGCCGCTGTTGGAGATCGTGGCGCCGATCCAGAACCGGCGGAAGTCCGGGATCCGCAGCGCCGCTCCCGCCTCGCGGAGGCCGGGGCGGGCACGCTCCGCCTGCGGTTCGTCGATCGCCATCGCCGGGCACGCTAACGACGCGTCGGCGCCGTCCCGCCCCGCCCCGACCACCTCGGGCGTGACATCGGCACTGCCAGAACGGGGTCGGTACGCTCGCCGCCATGGCCCGCCCCACCGCCGAGTCGGTCCGCGCCACCGGACAGCTCCTGCCGGTGCACGTGCCGCCGACGGCAGCGCCCGAGCTGGACGACCCGCGGGCCTCCGACGTCGACGAGTGGGGCCGCTCCGAGCGCACCCGCCGGCTGGCCCGCACCCTCTTCGCGCCGATGTACGACCACTGGTTCCGGGTCGAGTGGGAGGGGTTGGAGAAGATCCCGACCGACGGCGGGGCACTGCTGGTGGCCAACCACGCGGCGGCGATCCCGAGCGACGCCCCGGTGATCATGCACGGCATCGAGACCGAGCTGGAGCGGCCCGTCTACGGCCTCGCCGACGAGCTGTTCAAGAAGGTGCCCGTCGTCGGCACCCTGTGGTCCCGGGCCGGCGGCGTGCTCGCCCACCCGGACAACGCCTACCGCCTCCTGCGCCAGCAGCAGCAGCTGGTGCTCGTGTTCCCCGAGGGCTCCAAGGGGCCGGGCAAGACCTTCGACGAGCGCTACCAGCTGCGGCGCTTCGGCCGGGCCGGCTTCGTGCAGATCGCCATGCGGGCCGGCGTGCCCGTGATCCCCATCGCCGTGGTCGGCGCCGAGGAGTCGATGCCGACGCTGGCGAACCTCACCCCGCTCGCCAAGGCGCTCAGCCTCCCCTACGCGCCCGTCACCGCCAACATGTTGGCCTTCGGACCGCTGCTCGGGCCGCTCGGGGCGCTGGTCCACCTGCCGGCCAAGTTCAAGCTCCGGGTCCTCGATCCGGTCCACTTCGACGTCCCGCCCGACCAACCCCGGTACAGCCGCAGCAAGGTGATGGACGAGGCCGAGTCGATCCGCGAGCAGATCCAGGATGCGCTGTACGACATGCTGCGCCACCGCCGATCCGTCTGGAGCGGGTGATGGGCAAGCGCGTCCTCGTCACCGGCCTCGGCACGTTCTGGGGGGCCCGCGTCGCCAAGGCCCTCGAGGCCGACCCCGGCGTGGACGTCATCGTCGGCCTCGACACCCGTGAACCGCTGCTCGAGCTCGAGCGCACCGAGTACGTCAAGAGCGACGAGAACTACTCGATCCTGTCCCGCATCGTGGAGGCGACCCAGGTCGACACGATCGTGCACACGTTCCTGGTCGTGGACTCGACCCAGATGCGGGGTCGCACGATGCACGAGATCAACGTCATCGGCACGATGAACCTGTTCGCCGCGGCCACCGACTCCTCGGTCCGGACCGTGGTCGTGAAGTCCTCGTCCTACGTCTACGGCTGCGAGCCGAGCGACCCGGTGTGGTTCACCGAGGAGACGCCCCGGCAGAAGCCGCCCAAGCACCGGGTCGAGCGATCGCTGGCCGAGGTGGAGAGCTACGTCCGCGACTTCGCCGTCGACAACCCGCACGTGGCCGTGACCATGCTGCGGTTCTCCAACGTGCTCGGCCCCGAGCTGAGCACCCCGCTGTCGCGCATGCTCGAGCTGCCCGTCGTGCCGCACGTGTTCGGCTTCGATCCCCGCTTCCAGTTCGTCCACGAGGACGACGTGGTGCGGGCGATGCTGTTCGTGCTCGACCACGAGCTGGCCGGCGTGTTCAACGTGGCCGGTGACGGCCTCCTGCCCTGGAGCGAGGTGGCGGGCATCTGCGGCAAGCGCACCGTGCCGCTCCCGCCGATCGGCCAGGGTCTCGTCACCGCTGCGCTCGCCCGCCTCGGGGTGGACATCCCACCGGAGATCGTCGACCTGCTCAAGTACGGCCGGGGCCTGGACAACGGCCGCCTCAAGCGGGCCGGCTTCGACTACACGCACACCTCGGCGGGCGCCGTGCAGGCCTTCATCGAATCGCTCCGCCTCAAGCGCACGGTGGGGCCCAAGGCCGAGTACCAGTACGAGCGCGAGGTCGAGGACTTCTTCCGTCGCTCGCCGGCGGTCGTGCGCCGGCCGCGCTGACGCTCGGGAGCGCGGGCACTCAGGAGCGCTGGGCGACCTCGGTGTCGAGGTCGAGCGGCTGCACGACGGCGCGGGTGGCGTACTCGCCCCACTCGTCCTCGGGCAGCAGGTACATGAGCTCGAACTCGTTGCCGTCGGGGTCGACCCCGTACAGCGACTTGGACACGCCGTGGTCGGACTGGCCGCGCAGCGCACCGGCCTCGGCGAGCACGTCGCGTGCCCGGGAGAGCTCGTGGATGGACCCGACCCGCCAGGCCAGGTGGTAGAGGCCGGTGGCGCCGTGGGGCGGGCGGGGTGCGCCGGCGCCGACGCCGATGAGGCCGAGGTCGTGGTGGTTGCTCGATCCGCCGGCCCGCAGGAACGCGGCCCGGCCCGGCATCTCGTCCACGACCTGGAAGCCGAGGACGTCTCGGTAGAAGTCGACGGCGGTGGGGACGTCGCGCACGTAGAGCACGGCGTGGTTCAGCTCGGTGACGTGGACGGGTTCCATGTTCGCTCCTCTGGCAGGACGACGGGGTCCGGGCGGGCCGGACCCCGGTCGTCGCTGGTGGTTCGGCCGCCGCGGTGGCGGCCGGTTGCTTCCTCAGCCCTCGGCCACGGCCTGGACGTCGATCACGATCTTGACGTTCTTGCCCACGAGCACGCCACCGGTCTCCAGGGCCTGGTTCCAGGTGATGCCGAAGTCCTCGCGGTTGATCTCGGTCTCGCCGGCGAACGCGATGCGGCCGTTGCCCCACGGATCCTTGTTGGCGCCCTCGAACTCGACGTCGAGGGTCACGGGGCGGGTCACGTCCTTGACGGTGAGGTCACCGTCGACCTTCCAGTCGTCGCCGGACTGGCGCACGCCGGTGGAGCGGAAGGTGACCTTCGGGAACTGCTCGATGTCGAGGAAGTCCGCCGACTTGACGTGGGTGTCGCGGTCCTCGGCGCCGGTGCTGAAGCTGGCGGCATCGAGGGAGACCTCGACCGAGCTCTGGGTGGGGTCCTCGCCGATGACGACGGTGCCGGACTCGATGGCGAAGCCGCCCCGGACCTTGGAGAGGCCGAGGTGGCGGACCTGGAAGTCGGCGCTGCTGTGGCTCGGGTCGAGCTGGTAGGTGCCGGCGACGGGGACGGTGGTGTCGGCGGCGGTGCGGGTCAGGGTGTCAGACATGGTGGGTGCTCCTGGGGGATCTTTGTCAGCGGGATTGTTGCCTGAACAACAACATAGCAGCAGATCGTTGCGCGCGCAACGAGTTGTTCGTAACGTGGACCCATGGCCCTCCCCACCGATCCCGCCGAGCACCTCGACGACCCCCGCATCGAGGCCTTCGGGATGCTGATCGAGGCCCACAACGAGCTCCACAACGCCCTGCAGCGCAACCTCGATGCCGAGGCCGGCGTGCCCCTCGGTTGGCTCAGCGTGCTGATCCGCCTGGCCCGGTCCCCCGACAGCCGCCTGCGCATGACGGTGCTGGCCCGCGACATGACGATGAGCACGAGCGGGCTCACCCGCCTCATCGACCGCATGGAGGCCGATGGCGTCGTGCGGCGGGAGGCGTGCCCGGAGGACCGGCGCGGGATGCTGGCGGTGCTCACCGAGCAGGGCCGGGCGCTGCTGGCGTCCGCCGCTCCGTGCCACGTCGCCGACCTCGAGCAGCTGCTGGGCGGCGCGCTCGACGGTGCCGAGCTGGGTCAGCTCACCGATCTGCTGCGCAGGGTGCGGGACCACGTCCGCGAGGTCGGGCCACCCCCGGGCTGAGCGGGAGCGGTCTGCCAGACTCGCTCCGATGAGCCAGGTCACCACCGAGATCACCGACGGCGTCGCCGTCGTCACCCTGAACGACCCGGACAAGCGCAACGCGCTGAACCTCGGCATGGTGGAGGAGGTGATGGCCGCGATGGACGCCATCGAGGCCGACGAGTCTGTCGGGGCCGTGGTCGTCACCGGTGAGCCGCCCGCCTTCTGCGCCGGCGCCGACCTCTCCCACCTCGGCTCCTCCCAGCGCGAGGGCCTGATGTCGATCTACCAGGGCTTCCTGCGCTTCGGTCGCTGCCCGCTGCCCACCATCGCCGCGGTGAACGGCGCCGCCGTCGGGGCCGGGATGAACCTGGCCCTGGTCTGCGACGTGCGCATCGCCGCCGAGCGGGCGAAGTTCGACACCCGCTTCCTCCAGCTCGGTCTCCACCCCGGCGGCGGCCACACCTGGATGTACCGCCGCATCGCCGGTCCGCAGGCCGTCACCGCCGCCGTGCTGCTCGGTCAGGTCATGGACGGCAAGGAGGCCGAGCGGGTCGGCCTGGTCCACCGCTGCGTGCCCGACGCCGAGCTGCTCGACCACTGCATCGACATGGCCCGCGCCTCGGCCGAGGCGCCGCGGGACCTGGTGATGAAGATCAAGGCCTCCATCCAGGACATGGCCGACATCAGCGACCACGACGCCGCCGTCGAGCGCGAGCTGGATCCGCAGGTGTGGTCGCTGAACCAGCCGGCGTTCAAGGAGCGACTCGCCGCGCTGCAGGCCAAGATCTCCAAGAAGTAGCCGCGACACCACCACTGCCAGAACGGCTCCGGGGTCAGTCGGCGAGGACGAAGCCGGCGTCGACGACGGCCAGGACCGCGGTCTGGGTCTCGGCGGCCTCGCTGGTGACCACGATCGACCAGACCTGGTCGTCGTCGGGGACGAGCAGCCGGCTCACGTAGGAGTCGATGGTCTCGCCGTCCTCGGCGGAGGGCTGCGCCAGGCGGAAGTCGATGCGGGCCCGGCCGTCGTCGGCCTCGACCACGTTCACGTCGGTGGCACCGGCCGCCAGCACCTCGGCCTCGGCGGCGGTGCGCACGGCCTCGACGGTCGTGGCCTCCTCCAGGTCGACCTTGATCTCGGCGACGCGCCCCTCGTCGTCCACGCCGGCGGCGTAGAAGAGCGCCCCGGTGGAGGCCACGTTGCGGGCTGCGTCCAGGAAGAAGGGCTCGGCCAGGCGGACGTCCTCGAGCTCGGCGAGGGCCTCGTCGTCGAGGCGGGTGGCGTTCCAGCCCTGGGGGACGGCGATGCCGAAGCCGAGGGACGGGAACGGCGCGAAGGTGGTGCCGGCGATCTCGGGGACGTCGAGATCGCCGGGGTCGGCCTCCTCGGTGCCGCCGTGGCCGGGCAGCTCCGACTGCTCCGGGAGGGGATCGGCCGCCGGAGGGCCGTCGTCGTCATCCCCGCAGCCGGCGAGGGCGGCGGCGGCGAGACCGGCGGCGAGCAGCGCGCTGCGGGCCCTCACAGCACCCACGCCTCGAGCAGCTCGTCTCGACGGGTGTCCCACTCCTCGGACGTGATGCCGTAGCGCACGTGGTCCTCCCAGACGCCGTTGATCTCCAGGTAGCGCAGCGCGATGCCCTCCTCGCGGATGGCCAGCTTCTCGACCACCCGGCGGCTGGCCCGGTTGCGGGGGATGATGGCGATCTGGAGCCGGTGGAGGCCGAGCTCCTCGAACGCGTAGCGGCACGCGACGACGACGGCCTCGGGGGTGTAGCCGCGACCGGCGTTGGCCTCGTCGACCCAGTAGCCGACGTAGGCGTTCTGGAAGGGGCCCCGCTGCACCGACGACAGGTTGATCTCCCCGATCAGGGCGCCGTCCTCGCTGAACACGCCGAAGCCGTAGCCGGTGCCGAGCTGCCACTCGCGGGCCCGGGCCGAGCAGCGGGCGGCGAAGGCGTCCTTGCTCTCGACGACGTCGGGTTGGCCGGCGATGCGGCGTGGCTCCCAGCGCGTGAGCCACCCGGTGTTCCGCCGGCGCACGTCCCGCCAGGCCGGGAAGTCGCGGACGTCGAGGGGGCGCAGCACGATGCGGCGCCCCTGCAGCCGCGTCTGCGCCGGCGACCAGCTCACCGGCCGAGGACTTCGCGCAGCGCGCCGAACAGCAGCGTGACGTTGCGCGGCCGGGCGGTGTGGCCCATGCAGCCGATGCGCCAGACCTTGCCGGCGTACTCGCCGAGGCCGCCGCCGACCTCGATGTCGTAGCGCTCGAGCAGCCGGGCCCGCACCGCGGCCTCGTCGACGCCGTCGGGCACCACCACGGTGGTGAGCTCGGGCAGGCGGTGGCCCTCGGTGGCGAACAGCTCGAAGCCGAGCTCGACCAGGCCGTCCTGCAGGAGCTGGCCGCACTCGGCGTGGCGGGCGTGGACCGCCTCGATGCCCTCGTCGAGCAGGGCGGTGAGCCCGCCGTGGAGGGAGTAGATCATCGAGATCGGGGCGGTGTGGTGGTACGTGCGCTTGGCGCCGGCGGTGCCGACGTAGCTGCCGATCATGCGCAGATCGAGGTACCAGGACTGGCTGCGCTCGACGAACCG
>DMTU01000256.1:41656-45148 GCA_003476595.1 Acidimicrobiaceae bacterium
TGCGCTCGACGAACCGATCCCGGGCACGGTCCGACACCGTGATCGGCGACAGGCCCGGCGGCACGCCGAGGCACTTCTGGGTGCCCGAGTAGGCGAGGTCGATGCCCCAGGCGTCGGCCTCGAACGGGATGCCGCCGAGGGAGGTGACGCAGTCGACCAGCAGGAGGGCGTCGCCCTTGCCGGCGGCGACGGGCTCCACGTCGGAGCGGGCGCCGGTGGAGGTCTCGGCGTGCACCATGCCGATGAGCGTCGGCGAGGGGTGGGCGTCGAGCAGCCGGTCGGCGGTGACGGGCGTGCCCCAGTCGAAGTCGACCCGGACCACCTCGGCGCCGGTGCGCGATGCCACGTCGCACATGCGGGCGCCGAACACGCCGTTCACGCCGATGACGGCGACGTCGCCCGGGCCGAGCACGTTGACGATGCAGGTCTCCATGCCGGCGGAGCCGGTGCCGCTGATCGGGATCGTCAGGGCGTTGGTGGTGCCGAACACGGTGCGGAGCTGGTCGCACACCTCGTCGAGCAGCGCGAGGAACGCCGGGTCGAGGTGCCCGAGCATGGGGCGCATGAAGGCCTCGATGGCCTCGGGGTAGGGGTTGCCGGGCCCGGGGCCCATGAGGATGCGGTCGGGGCGGGGCACGGCGCGGAGGCTAGATCGGTTGCAGGAGCGACGGAGAACGGCCGGCCGTCATGCCAGCGAGTCGACCAGGCCGTCGAGGATGTCGCTCTCGGACACCAGGCACTCCTCGACGCCGAGCCAGCGGATGATGGCCACGAGGATGCACGCCCCCGCGACGATCACGTCGGCCCGGTCCGGCTCGAGGCCGGGGTTGTGCATGCGATCGGCCAGGGACTCGGTGACGAGCGTGCGGAACACGTCCTCGATCGCGGCGCGCTCGAAGCGGAAGTGGTGGATGGCGTCGCGGTCCCACTCCTGCAGGCCGAGCTCCACCGCCGCCATCGTCGTGATGGTTCCGGCCAGGCCCACGAACGTCTTGGCCGAGCGGGCCTGGGGCAGCTCGCGGACGACGTCCTCCATCCACGCCTCGGTGACCGAGATGCAGGCGTGCAGCTCCTCCGGTGCCGGCGGGTCGCTCTCCACGTACTGCTCGAAGAAGCGCACGCAGCCGATGTCGATGGACATCGAGCCCTCGACGTCCTCGGTGCCCACGATGAACTCCGTGGAGCCGCCGCCGATGTCGACGACCAGGAACGGCCCGTCGGCCGGGTCCAGCTCGGCGGTGGCACCGCGGAAGGACAGCTCGGCCTCGGCCTCGCCGGTGATGAGCTCGGGTCGCACGCCGAGGACCTGCTCGGCGGCGTCGAAGAACTCGTCGCGGTTCGACGCATCGCGGGCGGCGGAGGTGGCGGTGACCCGGATGCGCTCGGCGCCGTGCTCGTCGATGATGCGCCGGTAGTCGCGGAGCACCTCGATGGTGCGGGCGATGGCCTCGGGTTCGAGCTTCCCGGCGGCGTCCACGCCCCGGCCGAGGCGGGTGATGGTGTTCACCCGGGCCAGGGGCTCCTTGGCTGCGCCGGTCCCCCGGGCGACGAGGAGGCGGGTGGAGTTGGTGCCGCAGTCGATGGCGGCGAGCACGGGGGCATCCACCGGGCCACCCTGCCTCGCCAGCTCGGCCTCGATCCAACGCCCGACCGGATCGTCGCCGCCGGCGAGATGCCAGGCCCAGTGGGCGTGGAAGCACTTGATGCCCCGCCGGGTGCCGCCCACCCCGCCCGAGGGCCGAGGACCGGTGTGGTCCGCCGGGATCGCCGCGTCGCGCTCGGCCGCGTAGCGGTCGTGGGCCTCGGCGATGACGTCCTCGCCGATCTCGGCCTCGGCCCGGTCGATGGCGCCGGTGGACTCGAGGCGCCCGATGCGGGCGCGCTCCTCGTCGCCGACCAGCCAGTAGCGGGTGGGCATGGGCGTGCCGTCGAAGAGCAGCGGCGCGTTGCGGATGACGAGCGGCGCGCCGGTGTCGTCTCGCACGACGACGTCGAAGTGGGCCTGGGGCGCGCGCCCGAGCAGCTCGGCGACCGCGGCGATGTCGGCCTCGTCGGCCACGGCGGGCTACGCCCCGTGGTTGGAGCGGCGGCGGCCGAGGAGCCAGAGGATGAGCAGCACGAGCACCACCGGGCCGATCCGCTTGGCGACCGAGGCGCCGGCGGCGTCGACGAGGTCGACCGGCTCGCGGTCGGGCGAATCGATCTTGCGGACCCCCGAGATCGGCTCGGCCTCGGCGCCGCCGGTGTCGCCGGCGACGGGGGTCGCCGCTGCTGCGCCGCCTTCAGCGTCGGCGGCGACGGGCGCCGTGCCGTCGACGGGCGTGGGCTGCTCGCCGTCGGGGGTGCCGATCGCCTGGTCGGTGCCGGTGGCGGATTCGGCCGCGTCAGCGGTGGTGCCGGAGCTCGCTGCGGGTTCGGCCGGCGCGTCGAGCTTGCCCTCGAGGCAGTCGACGAACTCGCCCATGAGCTTGGCGCTGACGTCGGCGATCATGCCCCGGCCGAACTGGGCGACCTTGCCCTTGATGGTGAGGTCGGTGTCGACGGTGACGTGGGTCCGACCCGAGTCCTCGGACATGTTCACGGTGATGAGCGCGCTGGCGCTGCCCTGGCCCCGGGTGTCGCGCCCCTCGGCCTTGAGCACGAGCTTGCGGGCGGCCTCGTCCTGCTCCTGGAAGGTGGCCGCACCCTTGTACTGGGCGGTGATGGGGCCGACCTTGACCTTGACGATGCCGCGGTACTCGTCGCCCTCGATCTCCTGCAGCTGGGCGCCGGGCAGGCACGGGGCGATCAGCTCGACGTCCGTCAGGACCTCCCAGGCCCGCTCGATCGGGACCGGGACGGTGAACTCGTTGGTCAGCTCCATCTGCGGAGATCCTCCAGGGTGTCGATGTCGGCGGTGCGATCGGTGCGGGTGTGCCCGGCGTCGCACGGTATCTCCAAGACGAGCTCGGGACGACCTCGCATCACGGCACGCCCGACCTCGTCGCCGGCGGCCGGCAGCAGGTCCCACACCTGCGCGCCGAGCCGCACCGGGTGCCCGCGCCGGCCGTCGTAGGTGGCGACGGCGACCGCGGCATCGGCGGCCGCGACGACCTGCCAGGCCGTCTCCGTGACGAAGGGCTGGTCGCCGAGGCCGACCACGACGGCGTCGTGGCCGCGGCGGCGGGCCTCGTCGATGCCGACCCGCACCGACGTCGCCTGGCCCTCCTGCCACGCCGGGTTGCCCAGGGTGGCGATGCCCTCGGGGACGAGTTGCCCGACGTCCGCGGCCCCGGTCACGACGACGGCCTCGAGCCCGCTCGCCTGGAGCGCGTCGAGCGCGTGGGCGAGCAAGGGGCGGCCGTCGAGGGGGGCGAGGAGCTTGTGGGTGTCGCCCGCGTAGCGACTGCCGCCGCCGGCGGCGAGCAGCACGGCCAGGACCATCGCACCAGTGTGGCCGGGAGCCGGCGGCGCGGGTCGCGCGGTCGTGGCAGCATCGGCGCATGGATCCCC
>DMTU01000256.1:45317-49351 GCA_003476595.1 Acidimicrobiaceae bacterium
CCCGCCGCTCCCTCGCCCAGGTCCGCCTCGCCATCGGCATCGGCGCCCTCGTCGCGCCTCGGGTGACCGGGAGGCTGTTCGGCATCGACGTCGCCGCGAACCCGGCGGCGCCGTACCTGGCCCGGCTCTTCGGCGCTCGGGAGCTGTTCATGGCGGCCCCGTTCCTCATGCCGGCGCCGGGCCTCGACGAGGCCGAGCTCGCGTCCCGGGCCGTGCCGGTCGATGCGGCCGATGCGATGGCGTCCCTGGTCGGCGGTCTCCGGGGCTACCTGCCGTGGCGGGCGGCCGTCCCGGCCACCGCCGCGGGGCTGCTCGGCACCTGGCTCGGCTCCCAAGCGGCCAAGAACGAGAAGCTCATCCACCCCACCTGAGCACCCGTTCCCTGCGCGCGGAACGACGTCACGCGGACGGATCGCGCGCAACGAACGGTGAGGATCTCGTTCCCGGCGCGCGAAACGACGTCAGACCGTCAGATCGCGCGTGAGGAACGGGTGGTGGCGGTCAGTGGATGGGACCGGCGGCATCCCGCAGGGACGGGGCCTGGCGGCCCGTGCGGGTGGCGATGACCTCGGCCATGATCGACACCGCGGTCTCCTCCGGCGTGCGGGCGCCCAGGTCGAGCCCGATGGGGCCCATCACCCGGGCCAGCTGGTCGTCGGTGACGCCCTCCTCCCGGAGCCGGCGGTTGCGGTCGTCGGTGGTGCGCCGCGAGCCCATCGCCCCGAGGTAGCCGACATCGGTGCGCAGGGCGGCGATCACGGCGGGGACGTCGAACTTGGGGTCGTGGGTGAGCACGCAGACCGCATCGCGGGGGCCGAGCTGGTCGCCCACCCGCTCGAGCAGGCGGTGGGGCCAGTCGACGACGACCTCGTCGGCGAACGGGAACCGGGCCTTCGTGGCGAAGACCTCCCGGGCATCGCAGACCGTCACCCGGTAGCCGAGCACCTTGCCGACGCGGGCGAGCGCGCCGGTGAAGTCCACGGCACCGAACACGAGCAGCTGGGGCGGCGGGGCGAAGGACTCGACGAAGACGGCGACGTCGTGCTCGTTGGCCTGGCCCTGGGTGCCGTAGTGGCGCACGCCGGTGGTGCCGGCCGCGAGCTCGCCGAGCGCATCGCGGGCCACGACGCGGTCGAGGTCCGGGTCGCCGAGCGAACCCATCGGCTCCTGGTCCGGTCGCACGAGCAGCTTCCCGCCCACGCCGGGGCCCTCGACCACCGTCGCCAGCGCGACCGGCTCCTCGGATGCGATGGCGCCGCGCAGCACCTCGAAGAGCGCGGTCACCAGTCGAGGGGCTCGATGAAGAGGTGGATGGTGCCGCCGCAGGTGAGCCCGACCGCGAAGGCCTCGTCGTCGGAGTAGCCGAAGGTGACGATGCGCCGGTCGCCGGACTCGATGATCTGGAGGGCCTCGGTGACCACCGCGCCCTCGACGCAGCCGCCGGAGACCGACCCGGCCACCTCGCCGTCCTCGTTCACGGCCATGGCCGCCCCGGGCAGGCGGGGACCCGACCCCTCGACGTCGACGACGCGCGCGACGGCGACCTGCTTGCCCGCCTTCCGCCAGCGGTCCAGGTCCCCGAGGATCTCGCGCACGTCGCCAGCCTACGGAGCCGCCGCGGGGACGGGGGCCGCGTCGCCGGCGATGACCGCGGCCAGTCGCTCCAGCGCATCGATGCTGTGGCCCTCCACGAACGCATCGACGTGGGGCAGGGCGGCCGCCATGCCGCGGGCGAGCGGGGCGTAGCCGGGCGTGGCCTTCAGGGGGTTGACCCACACCACCCGGTGCGCGACGCGCTGGAGGCGCTGCATCTGCTCGGCCAGCGCCTCAGGGTCGCCCCGGTCCCAGCCGTCGGAGAGGATCACCACGACCGCGCCCCGGGCCATGCCGCGCACGCCCCACTCGTCGTTGAACCGGGCCAAGCCCTCCCCCAGCCTCGTGCCGCCGGCGAAGTCGGCGACCGCGGCCGCCGCCAGGCGGAGCGCCTCGTCCGGGTCCCGCCGCTTGAGCTCCCGAGTCAGCCGGGTGAGGCGGGTGCCGAGCGCGAAGGCCTCGATCCGGCTGCGCGCTGCGACCGCGGCGTGGACGAAGCGCAGGAGCGGGCGGGCGTAGGCCTCCATCGATCCGGACACGTCGACCAGCAGCACCACCCGCCGGAACCGCTCGCCCGGCTGGGTGTGCGACCGGCGGATCGGCTCGCCCCCGGTGCGCAGCGCGTGGCGGACGGTGCGGCGGAGGTCGGGACGGCCCCGGACGCCTCGGGTCGGGATGCTGCGGCGCGACGGCCTCGGGGCGCCGACCAGCGCCAGGCGGTCCATGAGCGCCCACGCCTCGGCCAGCTCGTCGTCGTCGTAGGCGGCGAAGTCCTTGTGGCGCAGCGTCTCGACCCGGGAGAACCGCGCCTGGACGGTGGGGTCGGCGTCGGCGACGTCGTCACCGCCGTCCATCTCCGCGTCGGGATCGTCGACTGCGATCGTGATGCGCTGGGGCGTCGAGGCCGGCGGCCGGGGCAGGGGCACGCCGCCGAAGAAGGCGGCGAAGAGCTGGTCGAACGCGACCACGTCCTCGGCCCGGCGCACGAGCGTGGCCCGGCCGGCCCAGTACACGTCGTCCCCGACGACGAGGTCGACCTGGTCGAGCGCGGCGGTGAAGGTCACCGACGCGTCGATCGGGACGACGAGGCCGGCCTGGCGCAGGGCCCGGACGAAGGCCACGGCTGCGGTGGCCGGGTCGCGCAGGACGTCGGGCACGCGACCGCTCAGGCGCTGCGCTCGACGGCCCGGGCCACCAGGTCGTCGAGCCCGGAGGCCCGCACCCGCGCCTGGTCCTCCCGGTACTTGAGCACGGTGCCGAGGGAGGCGTCGACGGTCTCCACGTCGAGCTCGCTGGCCCCGAGCACGTGGAGCGCGGCGGCCCAGTCGATGGCCTCGGCGACGCCCGGCGGCTTGTAGAGCCCGGCGCCCCGCAGCGCCTCGGTGGCCGCGGCGACCTGGCGGGCGAGGCGCTCCCCCACGTCGGGGACCCGCACCCCGACGATGGCGACCTCCCGCTCGAAGTCGGGGTGCTCGACCCAGTGGTAGAGGCAGCGCCGCTTGAGGGCGTCGTGGACGTCGCGGGTCCGGTTGGAGGTGATGACCACGAGCGGGGGCAGGTCGGCGTGGAAGGTGCCGAGCTCGGGGACGGTGACCGTGTAGTCGGACAGCACCTCGAGCAGGAACGCCTCGAACTCGTCGTCGGCGCGGTCGACCTCGTCGATGAGCAGGACCGGAGGCGGACCCGACCGCGGCGTCACCGCCTCCAGCAGCGGACGGCGCACCAGGAAGCGCTCGTCGTAGAGCTCGTCCTCGAGCTGGTCGACGCTCGCCTCGCCGGCGACGCCCGCGGCCTCGGCGGCGCGCAGGTGGAGCAGCTGGCGGGAGTAGTCCCACTCGTACACCGCCTGGCTCACGTCGAGCCCCTCGTAGCACTGCAGGCGGAGGAGCTCGCCGCCCGTCCAGCGCGACAGCACCTTGGCCACCTCGGTCTTGCCGACGCCGGCGTCCCCCTCCAGCAGGAGCGGCCGCTGGAGGCGCAGCGCCAGGAACACCGCGGTGGCCAGGCCTGTGTCGGGCAGGTAGTCGTGGGCCTCGAGCGCGGCCGCGACGTCGCGGGCGTCCCGGACGTCGGCCGGAGGTGGTGCGGACGGGGTCACGAGCGCAGGCTACGGTCCGACGACCGCACCACGAGGGGGAACCATGGGACTGCGACACATCGTCACGCTCACCTTCCGCGACGACACCACCGATGACCAGATCCACGAGATCGTCGAGGCGCTGCGCCGGCTGCCGTCCCAGATCGACGAGATCCGCAGCTACGACGTGGGCACCGACGCCGAGCTGGCCGAGGGCAACGCCCACCTGGGCATCGTCGCCGACTTCGACTCGGTGGAGGGCTACGAGGTGTACCGGGACCACCCGGCGCACCAGGCCGTGATCACCGAGCTCATCATCCCCGTCATCGCCGGGCGCAGCGCCGTCCAGCACCACATCTGAGGC
>DMTU01000256.1:49532-51684 GCA_003476595.1 Acidimicrobiaceae bacterium
TGGCTCACCACGGTGCTGCGCGCCGCCGGCGCCACCGACGAGGGCGCCGTCGTCGACGTGCAGGCCACGCCGGTCGGCACCGGCCAGGTGGGCGACAGCGTGCGCTTCGCCCTCACCTGGGACGACGCCGACGCCGGACCGGCGACGGTGGTCGGCAAGTTCCCCACCGAGGACGAGACGAGCCGGGCCACCGCCACGGCCGTGCGCACCTACGAGGTCGAGACCCGCTTCTACCAGCAGCTCCGCAGCCGGGTGGACATCGCCGCGCCCATCCCGTACTACGCCCAGATCGACATGGCGACCCACGACTTCGCCATCGTGATGAACGACCTGGCCCCGGCCGAGCAGGGCGACCAGATCGCCGGCTGCACGCCGGACGAGGCCGCCATCGCCGTCGAGGAGGCCGCCAAGCTGCACGCCCCGCTGTGGGGCGACAGCACCCTCGCCGGCCTCGACTGGATGAACCGCAACTCCCCCGAGGGCCTGCGCGGCCTGGTCGACATGGTGTGGCCCGGGTTCCTCGAACGCTACGACGGCCGCCTCGACGCCGAGGTGGTCGACGCCGGCAGCGTGCTGGTCGAACGCCTCGAGGCCTACCTGTCGTGGCGGCCCGAGCAGCTCACGGCCGTCCACGGCGACTTCCGCCTCGACAACATGCTCTTCGACCCCTCTCCCGGGGGCGTGCCCATGACGACGGTCGACTGGCAGACCGTGAGCCACGGCCCCGGCGTCCAGGACGTCGCCTACTTCCTCGGCACCGGCCTCGAACCCGACCTGCGGGCCGAGGTGGAGCGGGACCTGGTCAAGGAGTACCTGTCGACGCTGCGGGCCGGCGGGGTGAAGGACCAGTCGTTCGAGGCGTGCTGGGACCAGTACCGCCGCTCCGCGTTCGCCGGGTTCATCATGGCGATGATCTCCTCGATGATCGTCGGCCAGACCGACCGTGGCGACGAGATGTTCATGGCGATGGCCAACCGGTCGGGACGCATGGCCCTCGACCTCGACACCCTCTCGATGCTGTAGCCCCCTCCCCCGAACTGGCAGCTCTGTCGTCACACCTCGCGGCTGCCCCCGGCGGCGCGCAGGGGTGCGGTGATCGCCCCGACGAGTCCGGCGACGCGGTCGGCCACCTCCTCCGGTGCGGCCGGAGGGCGGCCCGTCGCCGCCGCCACGTAGGGCTGGAACACGACCCAACCGAGGACGGCGGCGACCGCGTCGACGATCCGGCCGGCCGCGACGTCGTCGAGGCTGGCGTCGGCGACGAGCTGGCGCATCACCGGGTACGGGAACTCGACCTCGGTGGACTCGGGATCGAGGATGACCCGCGTCAGCACGTCGAGGTACCGCCGGTGCCGTTGGACGAGGCCGGCGATGGCGTCGGCCTCCAGGCTCGCTGCCGCGGGGTCGTCCCGCATCGCACCGCCGAGCTCGTCGAGCACGGCGCGGACCAGGCCGGCCTTGTCCCCGAAGTGGCGGAACACGAGCGCCTGGTTGACGCCCGCCGCACCGGCGATGTCGCGCACGGAGACCGCGCTGGGACCTCGCTCCGACAGCAGATCGCCCGCCGCTCGGACGAGCGCGGCCATGACCTCCTCGCGCCCACGCGGCGCCACCGGGGTCACCTCGGCGCCGGACGGGCACTGCGCTGCACCAGCCCCATCCCGGTGCGTGCGCTGAAGATCGCGTCGGTGTGCTCGGGCCAGCGCAGCTCACCGGCCGGCTGGGGATCATCGCCCAGCACGGTGACGCGGTGCACCCGGCGAGGGGCGTCGCCGTAGTCGTTGACCGCCACGTGCATGGTCGAGCGGTTGTCCCAGACGCACACCTCACCGGGGGCCCAGTGCCGGCGCACCGTGAGGTGGGGTTGCTCGCTGTGGGCGTACAGCATCGCGAGCAGTGCGACGGACTCGGGGTGGGTGAGCTCGTTGATGTGGCTGGTCCAGGTGCGGTTGACGTAGAGCGCAGGGCGGCCGGTCACCGGGTGCACCCTCACGACCGGGTGGATCGCCGTCTCGTGGGGCAGGCCGAACAGCGCGCCGGCGTGGGTCGCCGTGAGCCCGAGGCACAGCTCCTGCATCGGGGCGGAGAGCTCGGCGAACGCCTGCTCCATGTTCGTCCACATGGTGTCGCCGGCGTGGTCCGGGCCCTCCAC
>DMTU01000256.1:51819-53689 GCA_003476595.1 Acidimicrobiaceae bacterium
GTCCGGGCCCTCCACGAGGTGGAAGACCGACGCGATCGGCGGATGCGCCGACCAGGTGACGTCGGTGTGCCACGTGTCGGCCCGGACACCACCGTCGATCAGCACCACCTCCGGCACGGCGTCATCGACCTTGGCCAGCACCGGGTGGACCTCGAGCGGCCCGAATCGGGCAGCGAAGTCGCGCTGCTCCTCGAGGCTCGGTGCCCAACCCGGGAAGAACAGCACCAGGTGCTCGGCCAGGGCCGCTTCGATGGCCGCGAAGGTGCTGTCGTCGAGGGCGCCGTGGTCCACGCCCAGCACCTCGGCACCGAGCGCACCGGCGACCCGCCGGACCTGGATCTGGGCGGTGGTGGGCGGCGGGGACTCGAGGGTCGACATGGTGCTCCTGCACGTTCCGTTGGTCTGTGAGCGACTGCTCACAGACCAACTGTGAGCGATCGCTCACACCCTGTCAAGCGCCCGCCGCCGATGCGTGTTTCCACCGATGCCGGCCCGGGTCTCGTCTCGTACGGTCCTCGAAGCGGGCCGCGAGGGGCGGCCCCGGACAGCACGGGGGCACACATGCCGGTGTACATGGTCGACAGGGATCTGCCTGGGGTGACGATGGATGCGCTCGCCCAGGCCCAGCGCGCCGCGATCGACACCGCGGCGACCTACCAGGCGCAGGGACGCGACGTGCGCTACATCCGCAGCACGTTCGTCCCCGGGGAGTCGCACTGCATGTGCCTCTTCGAGGCCCCGAGCGCGCAGGACGTGAGCGACCTGAACGACGAGGCGCAGATCCCCTACACGAGGGTCACGGAGGCCATGGACCTCACGCCCTCCCGGTTGCCCAGCCCGACGGCAACGAGGGAGGCGACCTCCTGCTCCCGGGGTGACAGCTCGCTCGCGGGCGGCCGCAGGGCGGCGATCTGCTGACGAGCGTGCGCCGCCCGTCCCGGATCGCCCAGCTCGTCGAAGCGCGCCGCGGCCTGCTGGTAGCTGGCAGTTGCCTCGGCGGTGGCACCACCGTCCTCCCACATGGCACCCAGGTTGCAGTGCATCGCCGCTTCGCCGTGCCGGTCGCCGGCTGCTCGGAAGGCGTCGAGCGCCGCCTGGGCCAGCTCGATCGCCCGGTCGGCATCGCCACGCATCTGGGCGAGCACCGCCAGGTTGTTCAGGCACAGCGCCGCGCCCCGTCGGTCGCCGAGTCGCTCGAAGAGCTGGAGGGCGCCTTCGTGGAACCGAGCGGCGCGCGCCACATCGCCCATGTCCCAGGACAGGTTGCCGAGGTTGGCCAAGACCGACGCGGCCTCACCGATGGCGCCGATCGCCCGGAACGCGCGCAACGACTCGAGCAGCTCGTCGGACCCAGCCCCCGGTCGGCCCCGAGCGGCGAGGACGAGGCCACGGCTCGATCGAGCGAAGGCCTCCCCTCGGGCGTCGCCCACGGCGACCATGACCGCGAGCGCGGCATCGCAGTGCGCCTCGGCCGCGATCGGGTCGCCGGCCGCCAACAGGACCATGGCCAGTGCGTGTCGACGCCCCGCGGCAGCACGGATGTCACCGTCCGCCTCGTACAGCACGATCGCCATCTCGTTGGCCTCGCGCGCGGCCCGCAGGTCGCCCTGGGCCATGGCCAGGTGGGCGACCGCACCGTGCGCAGCCGCCCGCTCGGCGTCGGTGCCTGTCCCGTCGTCGAGCACGCCCTCGAGCGTCTCCCGGCCGGCCCCGAACTGCCCGCGGGCCTCCCAGTGCGGCGCCAGGCGGGTCGCGAGGACGAGCGGCGAGAGATCCACCTCGGTGCGCTCGACCCGGTCCTCACCCGCGTACCCCATCCGACCTCCCCGGATGGCACGAGGTTCGCACGTGGGGAGCGATTCGTCGACGA
>DMTU01000110.1:0-191 GCA_003476595.1 Acidimicrobiaceae bacterium
CGGTTCCGACTTCCTCGGCTACCTGGCCCTGTGGGACCACGTGAAGGAGCGCCAGCGGGAGCTGTCGTCATCGAGGTTCCGTCGCGAGTGCCGCGACGAGCTGCTGCACTTCGTGCGCCTCCGGGAGTGGCAGGACGTCTACACCCAGATCCGCCAGGTGGTACGCAGCCTGAAGATCGGCATCGACCGCG
>DMTU01000110.1:459-1334 GCA_003476595.1 Acidimicrobiaceae bacterium
ACCGCGCCCTGCTCGCCGGGCTGCTCGCCAACGTCGGCAACCGCGACGACAGCGAGGAGCCGGCACCGGCCAAGGGGCCGTCCGGGCGCCGGGGGCCGAAGGGCCCGATCGAGTACGTCGGGCCCCGCAACGCCCGCTTCGCCCTCGGCCGCGGGTCGGTGCTGTCGAAGAGCCCGCCCCGCTGGGTGATGGTGGCCGAGATCGTGGAGACCAACCGGCTGTGGGCCCGCACCGCCGCCACCATCCAGCCGTCGTGGATCGAGCAGGCCGCCGGCCACCTGGTCACCCGCACCTACGACGAACCCCACTGGAACCCCGACCGTGGTGCCGCCCAGGTCATCGAGCGGGTCCGGCTGCGCGCCCTCACCATCGTGGAGGGCCGGGCGATCAACCTCGACCGCGTCGACCGTGCCATGGCCCGCGAGCTGTTCATCCTCCACGCGCTGGTGCGGGGCGAGTGGGAGAGCCACCACGGGTTCGTCCAGCGCAACGCCGATCGGGTCGCCGAGGTCCGGGCCATGGAGGACCGGGCTCGACGGCGGGACATCCTCGTCGGCGAGGACGACGTGTTCGACGTCTTCGACGCCCGCATCCCGGACCACGTCACCGACGTCCGCCGCTTCGACCGGTGGTGGCGCGACACGCAGCAGGACCAGCCCGACCTGCTCGACCTCACCGTCGCCGACCTGGTCGTGCCGGGCACCACCGACGTCGACGACACCGCCTTCCCGGACCGGTGGGACGACGCGCCGGCCGAGATCCGCATCGACTACGAGTTCGAGCCGGGACGGGCGTCGGACGGCACGACCTTCGAGGTGCCGGTCGCCGTGCTGAACCGCACCGACCCCGCGCCCTTCGAGTGGCTCGTCCCCGGG
>DMTU01000110.1:1411-2918 GCA_003476595.1 Acidimicrobiaceae bacterium
GGCTCGTCCCCGGGCTGCGCCACGAGCTCGTGACGAGCCTCATCAAGGCCCTGCCCAAGCAGGTCCGGCGCTCCCTCGTCCCGGCGCCCGACCGCGCCGCCGAGGTGCTCGAGCGGGTCGGCCCGGACGACGGGCCGCTGCGCGAGGTCGTGGCGGCCGAGCTGAGCCGGATGGCCGGCGTGCCCGTGACCCCGGACATGTGGTCGGACCTCGTGCTGCCCGGCCACCTCTGCCCCCGCTACCGCGTCGTGGGCGAGGGGCGCACCCTCGCCGAAGGTGACGACCTGCGCGAGCTGGAGCGCAGGCTCCGAGCCCACGTGCGCGCCACCGTCGTGTCCCAGGCGCCGGAGCTCGAGCGCAGCGGCCTCACGTCGTGGTCCTTCGGGACCCTGCCGCGGGTGGTGGAGTCCACCGTCGACGGGTTCACCGTGCAGGGCTACCCGGCGGTCATCGACACCCAGGACTCCGTCGGGGTGCGCATCCTCGCGTCGGTCGACCAGCAGCGGGCCCTGCACTGGAACGGCGTCCGCCGGCTGCTGGCGCTGCAGCTGGGGAAGCCGGCTCGCGCCCTGCAGAAACGGCTCGACGCCCGGGTGCTCCTCGGCCTGACCGCTGCACCGCACGGGACGGTCACCGCTGCGGTCGACGACGCGCTCCACGGCGTGCTCGACGCACTCCTGCTCGACGCCGGCGGCCCGCCCTTCGACGAGGACGGCTACGTCGCCCTCCGCCGGCGGGTGCAGGACCGCTGGCTCGACGACCTGGTGGTCGCGGTGACGACGCTGTCCGGGGTGGTGCAGCACGCCGAGCGCCTGCGCGAGCGGCTGGCCCAGCCGGCGCCGACGTCGTGGTCGGCCTCGCTGGACGACGTCACCCACCAGCTCACCCGGCTCGTGTTCGACGGCATGGTCGTCAGCATCGGCATCGACCGGCTCGCCCACCTGCCCCGCTACCTGGACGCGATCGACGCCCGCCTCGACAAGCTGCGGGAGGGGCCGGCCAAGGACGTCGAGCGCCTCCGGACCATCGCCCGACTGGAGGCCGAGCACGCCGAGGCGGTCTCGGTCCACGGGCTGACGGCGGCGCTCGACGACGTGCGCTGGCTGATCGAGGAGCTGCGCGTCCAGCTCTTCGCCCAGCAGCTCGGCACCGCCGTGTCCGTGAGCGAGAAGCGCATCCGCGAGCGCCTCCAGCGGCTCAGGTGAGCTGGGCCAGCGCCCGCTCGGTGCCGGCGACGTAGCCGCCGCCGAACTTGATGGCGTGCACGACGAGGGGCGCCAGCTGGTGGAGCGGCACCCGCGCCTCCCAGCCGTCGGCCAGCGGGTGCACGTCGTCGTAGGCGGCGAAGCAGGCGGCGCCGAACCCACCGAAGAGCCGCATCATCGCGAGGTCGAACTCGCGATGGCCGCCGTGGGCGGCTGGGTCGATCAGCCAGCTGCGCCCGTCCCGGTCGACGAGGCGGTTGCCGGCCCACAGGTCGCCGTGCAGCCGGGCCGGCGGCTCGGCC
>DMTU01000110.1:3049-3984 GCA_003476595.1 Acidimicrobiaceae bacterium
GGTCGCCGTGCAGCCGGGCCGGTGGCTCGACCGGACCGCCGAGGTCGCCGAGCCGGGCGGCGACCCGCTCGAGGTCGGCGATCGCTGCGTCCGGCAGCGCGCGGCCATCCCGCGCCAGGCGGGCCAGCGGGAGGAGGCGCTGCGTGGCGTAGAACTCGGCCCACGTCTCGCAGGGCTCGTTGGGCAGGCCCCGGCTGCCGGTGGTGCGGCGGTCCTCGCGCCCGAACGCCGGCGCACCGGCGAGGTGGAGCTCGGCCAACCCGCGACCGAGGTCGGCCTCGGTGCCCGGACCGGGTCGGCCCTCGTCGATCCACTCCAGCGCGAGGAACGGTGGGTCGTCGGACACGGCGAGCACCTCGGGCACCAGCACCGAGCCGACGTCGCGCAGCCACCGCAGCCCCGTGGCCTCGGTGGTGAAGAAGCTCGGCGGGGGATCGTCGTGGGTCTTCACGAACACCCGACGCCCGTCGTCCAGGTCAGCCCGGTAGGCGGCGGCGACGTCCCCACCCGACACGGCGGCGAGCGCCACCGGCGCGGCGCCGAGCGCGGCGGCGATCGAGGTGCGGAGGACGTCGTCCACGCCGGCGACCGTACCGTCCGGCTCGGTGCCGCTCTGTCCGATCTGTCACGATCTCGGGTGATGTTGGACCTCACGGTCGCCTCGATCCCGATCTACTTCGGGACGATGGCCGCCGAGCACCGCTACCTGCGGGCGCGCGCCGCCGAGCAGGGCCCCGGCCCCCGCCGACTACACCCCCCAGGACACGGCGACGTCGCTGGCGATGGGCCTCGGCTCGCTGGCGGTCCCGCTGGTGCTGCCGACGCTGGTTCGCCACGTGGTGCCGGGGAAGGGCCGGTACGGCAAGGTGCTCGTCGGCGTGGCTGCGGCCGCTGCCGTCGCGACGACGGTGGCCGACCGCCTGGTCGATCGAGCC
>DMTU01000110.1:4088-17830 GCA_003476595.1 Acidimicrobiaceae bacterium
GGTCGATCGAGCCGATCGGGCCGCCGATGAGACCGCACCGACCGCTCGCCAGCGCCCCGGCCGCCTCGCTCGACGGGCTCGCCGGGTCACCGGCCGGGTGGCGGTCGGCGCCGGCGCCCTCGCGATCACGACCTCCTTCGCGGCCCGCACCGACGCCGAGGCCCAGTGGGCTGCCGGCGGCGCCGATCGGGACAAGGGCAACGGGCCGCTGCCCTGGTTCGTCGCCATCGCCGGCTGGGACTTCCTCTACTACTGGAACCACCGGTTCATGCACGAGGTCCGGGCGCTGTGGGCGATCCACGTCGTCCACCACTCCTCGGAGCGCTACAACCTGTCGACCGCGCTGCGCCAGCCCGTCGCCGACGTCCTCGGCCTGTGGCTGCCCTACGGCGTGATGGCCCGCTTCGGCATCCGTCCCCACGTGCTCACCCAGGCCCGGGCCCTGAACCTGCTGTACCAGTACTGGATCCACACCGAGACGATCCGCACCATCGGCCGGGCCGAGGCGGTGCTGAACACCCCGTCGCACCACCGCGTGCACCACGGCTCCCAGCGCCAGTACCTCGACCGCAACCACGGGTCGATCCTGATCGTCTGGGACCGGCTGTTCGGAACCTTCGAGCGCGAGGACGAGCGCGTCGTCTACGGGCTCACGACCAACATCGACACGTACAACCCCGTGAAGGTCGCCACCCACGAGTACCGCGACATCGTGCGCGACGTCGCCGGCTCCACCTCGTGGCGGGATCGCCTCGGCTTCGTGCTGCGGGGTCCGGGGTGGGCCCACGAGCGCCACCGCCAGCTGGCGGCCGAGGGCGACGCCATCGTGGACGACCCGGACGAGGCCACCACCGCCGCCTGACCCGGAGATCCCGTGGATCCGTCACCACCGGTGGTACGGATCCACGGGATCCTCAGCGGGTGGCTACCAGGAGATCTCGATCTCGATCTCGTTGCCGTCGTCGCCGACCTCGACCTCGACCGAGAAGGTCACCTCGTTGGGCACCTTGACCGACGTCTTGAGCCCGTCGAGGTCGAAGGCGATCTCGTTGTGACGGGACAGCTGGTCGGCGATCTCGCGCAGCTTGTCGGCGGCGGCCTCCCGGCCCATGGTCTGCTCGGACTCGTGCTCGATCATGCCGGCAGTCTCGCAGTCAGAGCCCGGCTTCGGTGAGCGCCTGCTCCGTCCGCTCCCGGCCGAGCTCGATGAGCTCGGGGGCGCGGTGGAACTCGAAGGTGCGGGCGCTGGCCTTCGGGATGGCGACGAGGACGTCGGGTGGGTAGCCGGCGAGCTTGTAGCTGGTGAGCGTCGCCTGCATGACCTCGTACGCGAGGTTGACGATGTCGAGGCGGCCGACGTCGGCGATGTCGACCCCGGCGGGTGGCGGGCGATCGCTCGGGTCGTCGCGGCTCAGCATCGCTCGCACCGCCTCCCAGTCGAAGAAGCGCGCGGCCCGCTGGCGCAGGCCCGGCGCATCGACCGGACCGCCCACGGTGTCGTCCTCGAGCACCGGCGTGGTGATCGGCGCGCTCGGGCGGGTGGGGGAGTGGCGACGGACCTCGCCGGAGAGGTGCACGGCGATGGTGATGTCGGCGTTGGCCGACAGCGTCGGCAGGATCGGCACCGGGTTCATCAGCGCGCCGTCGACGAGGAGCTGGTCCCCGGAGACCACCGGCGTGAACAGCGACGGGATGGCGATCGATGCCCGGATGGCGTTGCTGAGCGAGCCCTCCTGGAACCACACCTCGCGGTGGGCGAGCAGGTCGGTGGCGACCGCGGTGAACGCGATGGGGAGGTCCTCGATCTGCAGGTCGCCGACCATCTCGCGCACGACGGCGAAGACCTTCTCCCCGCGGATGGCCCCGCCGGCGGACAGCGACAGGTCGACCAGGCGCAGGACGTCGAGCTGGCGGAGCCCGGTGACCCACGCCGTGTACTCGTCGAGGCAGCCGGCGGCGTGCACCCCACCCACCAGCGCACCCATGGACGAACCGGCGATCGACACGATGTCGAAGCCGCGCTCGAGGATGACCTGGAGCGCGCCGATGTGGGCGTAGCCGCGGGCGCCACCGCTGCCGAGCACCACGGCGGCCGTCGTGTGGCCGGCCTCAGCCGCCATGGTCGGCCAGCTTGGCCTTCACCATCGCGGACACCCGCTTGCCCTCGGCGCGCCCCGCGACGGCGGCCATCGTCGCGTTCATGGCCTGACCCATCTGCGAGGGCTCGGTGAACCCACCCGAGGTCAGGGCCTCGTCGACGAGGGCCTCCAGCTCGTCGTCACCCAGCTCCTCGGGCAGGTACGCCGACAGGATCGCCCGCTCGTCCAGCTCCCGCTGGGCCTGCTCCTCGCGCCCGGCGGCCTGGAACGCCTCGGCGGCCTCGTCCCTTCGCTTCACCTGCGTGCGCAGGACCTTGGCGACGTCGTCGTCGCTGAGCTCCCGGGCCTGCTTGCCGGACACCGCCTCCTCGCGGACGGCGGAGATGGCCATGCGCAGCGTGGCCACCCGCACCTCGTCGCGGGCCTTCATCGCGTCGGTCAGGTCCTGCTGCATGCGCTGGGCGAGATCGCTCATCGGATTCCTCCGGGTCGGGTGCCCCGAGCCTGCCCCACGTGGCACCGATCCGCCACGGCTCCGACAGCAGCGGTGGACGGGAGCTGCCGTACGATCGCCCGGACGACGATCGGCGGAGACCCGTGGCCCTCGAAGCATCCCCAGATCCAGACCGGCGTGCGGCGCCCATGGTGGCGCTCCGCCAGCCGGTCGAGCCGGCCCGGCTCCGGGCGACGATCGCCGGCCGACCCGTCCTGGAGGAGGCGTCGGTGGTCGTGCTCACCGATCGGTCGCTCCTCGTCGAGGTGCGCGACGCCGTGACCGCCCTGGCCTTCAGCGTCGCCCCCGAGGTCATCGCCATCGTGGACTTCGGCGGGGGCACCATCACCTGGGCGACCGAGCCGAGCCGCCGCGAGGGCGACGCCACCGGCTCACGACAGCTGGAGCTGGTGCTGCGCGAGCGGCGCTGAACCGTGACCTGGGTCGCCTCGCCTTCGGCTCGGCTCCATAGAGTCCGGCCATGGCCGCCGCCTCCTCCTCCGATCCGAGCAGCTACGACGAGCTCGGCCTGTTCCACGAGAACGCCGAAGAAGCCGGCCTGGACTGGCACGGCCCGCCGACCGTGCGACGGGTCGAGACCGACCTCGGCGGCGGACGCACGCTCAGCGGCCTGCGCTGGGGCACCGATGCGCCCCAGGTCGTGCTCCTCCACGGCGGCGGCCAGAACGCCCACACGTGGGACACCGTGGCCCTCGCCCTCGGCCGGCCGCTGCTCGCCCTGGACCTCCCGGGCCACGGGCACAGCGGCGACGTGGACCCGACCCGGCCGGTCGGGCCGCGGTCCTTCGCCGAGGACGTCGCGGTCGCCGTCCGCGAGCACGCACCGAACGCGGCCGCCGTCGTGGGCATGTCCCTCGGGGGCCTGACCGCGCTCGAGGTCACCGTGGTGGCCCCGGAGCTCGTCCGCCGCCTCGTGATGGTCGACGTCACCCCCGGGGCCGATCGGGAGAAGGCCTCCGACGTGGTCGCCTTCCTCGCCGGACCCGAGTCCTTCGAGAGCTTCGACGAGATCCTCGAACGGACCGTCGCCTTCAACCCGACCCGCAGCGAGTCGTCGCTGCGACGGGGCATCCTGCACAACGCCGTCCAGCGCGAGGACGGCCGATGGGTGTGGCGGCACCAGCGCACCCAGCTGGTCGAGGGTCAGCGCGCCGATCTCGACTTCGCCGCGATGTGGGACGACCTGGCCGCCGTCGACGTGCCCCTGCTGCTGCTCCTCGGGGACCGCTCCCCGGTGGTGGACGAGACCGACCGCGCGCTGTTCGCCGAGCGCCAGCCCGATGCCGATGTCGTCACCGTCGCCGACGCCGGCCACTCCATCCAGGGTGACCAGCCCCTCGTGCTGGCCGAGCACCTGGACCGGTTCCTCGACCGCTGAACCACCGGTTGCCGCGCCGCCGCGGCACGGGTGGCCCATCATGGGCTCGTGCGCCGCGCCCTCGCCGCCGCCCTCCTCGGCATCAGCCTGTGGATCGGGTCCCTCGCCTGGTCCGGCTTCCTGCTGACGCGCACCGTCCTCGACCCGGATCGTTCCGAGCGCGTGGCCGAGGCGCTCTACGAGGACGAGGCGGTCCGGGCCCGCCTGGCGGCCAACATCGTCGACGGCGTGCAGGCCTCGCTGCCCGAGGGCTTCCCCGTCGATGACGCGACCGTCGAGGCCGGCGCCGCCCAGGCCCTCGAGTCGCCGGCGGTCGAGGCCGTGTTCGTCGATGCGTTCGTCCGCACGCACCAAGCGATGCTCGGCGAGGGAGAGGTGCCGCAGTCGGTCGACCCGGGCGCGTTCGGCACCGCCGGCCGCGACGCGCTCGTCGCCGCCCGACCGGAGCTCGACGGGGTGCTCCCCGCTGCGCCCCAGGTCGCGGTCTCGCTGCCGACCGAGCGGGTGCCGAACCTCGGTCCGGTCCGCCGGGGCCTGCTGACCGCGGTGCCGATCCTGGCCGGCGTGGCTGCGGTCGGCGCCCTCCTCGCCCTCGTCGTCACCTCGAACCGGCCGGCGGTGATCCGGCGTGCCGGGATCTGGGCGGTCACGCTCTCCGCCCTCGTGCTCGCGGTGGCGTACGGCATCCCCGCGCTCGCCGGGCGCGTGGTGCCCGATCAATCCGAGGTCATCGCCGCACTGGTCGGGGCGATGGTGGCCGAGACCCGGGTGCCCGCCATCACCCTCGGCATCCTCGGTGCTGCCGGCATCGTGCTCTCGCTGTTCTGGCGGGCCGCGCCTGCACTGCTGGCCGAACCCGCGCCCCCGCAGCGTCGACCCCGTCGCGAACCACGCCTCGTCGGCGGCCCACCGCCGCGCCGGGACATCTCCCGACCGGCGCCTCGCCCCGCCCCAGCCGTGCCGCCACGCCGGCCGGACGCATCGCCGACCACCGTCCAGCCTCTTCCCCAGGGCCGACGCCATCCCGAGCTGGACGCGGATCCGACGCGGGTCGATGCGTCGCCGTCGCGCCCAGGCCGGGGCGATGGGGGCAACGCCGACCTGACCACGCAGCAGGCCGTGCCCTCGCCGCCGGCGGGCCCCACCCGGTGGGTCGCGGGCGTGGGCTGGGTCGTCGAGTCGGCCGAGCACATCCCGCCGGAGGCCCGGTGGGTGCCCGGCGTCGGCTACGTGGTCGAGGAGGGCTGAGCCTCGCCGGCCGATTCGTGCACGTGCTGGCCGGCCTCACCGCGGGCGACGTTCAGGAACCGCTCGATGCCCGCGACAGCTGCGTCGGTGCGGTTCCCGGAGAACACGTCGAAGGCGTGCTGGGCGCCCGGGTACTCGACGTAGACGACGGGCTGCTTGGATTCGGCCCGCAGCAGGTCGACCATGGACCGGGCCTGGGCGACGGGCACGAGGCTGTCGTTGGTCCCGTGCAGCAGCATCATCGGCACGGCGTGGTCGCCGACGTGGGTCATCGGGGATGCCTGCTCGTACACGTCCCGAGCCGACTGGAAGGGCTGCTTCACCACCCGGTCGACCAGCAGCTTGGTGAGGTCGTCGCGGCCGGTGCCGTCCCGGTTGAGCCAGTCGTAGACGCCGTAGAACGGGACGGCAGCCTGCACGGCCGTGTCGGCGTCCTCGAAGCCGGGCTGGAACTGCGGGTCGTTGGGGGTGAGCGCGGCGAGGGCGCACAGGTGGCCGCCGGCGGAGCCGCCGGTGAGCGCGATCCAGCTCGGGTCGCCGCCGTGGTCGGCGATGTTGTCCTTCACCCAGGCCAGGGCCCGCTTGACGTCGACGATGTGATCGGGCCACGTCGCCCGAGGGCTCAGCCGGTAGGTGACCGAGACGCAGACCCACCCGCGCTCGACGAGGTGCGCGAGCAGGGGGTACGCCTGGCCCTCCTTGTCACCGAGGACCCACGCGCCGCCGTGCACCTGCACCACGACCGGGGCGCCGGCGTCGGCGGGGAGGTCGGGTCGCTTCCACACGTCGAGGGTGGTCCGCTTGCCGTGCTCGCTGTACTGGATGTGGCCGCCATCGACGTAGCGCTTGCGCACCGAGCGGGTCGGGAGCGTGGGGAGCTTCGTGCGGGTCGCCTCGACCGGCGACTCCGCCATGCGGCTGCGGTAGTCGTCGCCGAGCTGGTCCCGGAGGGCACGCTCGACGAGCTGCTCGGCGTCGGTCGACTGCTGGTGGACCTTCCACAGGGTGGCGATCGAGGCCGCCGTGAGGGCGAGCCCGGCCTTCCCGGCCAGGGTGCGGTGCGATCCCCGGGCGATCGCCCAGGCCATCGACGCCGCGTGCAGCGCCATGTGCGGCCGGGGCAGCTCCGAGCCGGGGAGCCCCCACGCGAAGGAGGGGAGGCTGAGGGGGCCCGACCGGGAGATCGGGGTTCGGGCGTTGGCGGCGTGCAGGGCCCGCATCGAGCTCGAGAGCAGGTACTTCGTGCCTCGTTCCATCCGGTCACCCTCGCACCCGGTGCAGCGGGGCCGCCACCCCGTGGGGGGCGCCGTCAGCGGGCGGCTCGGCTCGGGGCCACCCGCGGCGGCTCGTCCGGCATCTTCGGGTAGACGGGCGGCCACGGTGCATCGTGCAACCCGGCCCGGCGGTCGTCTGCGGACCGAGCGAGCAGGGGCTCGAGCGACTGGGTGACGTCGTCGATGCCATCCCACGGGTCGCCGTGCTCCTCCACCCTCGGCGGGACGGTCTCCATCGTCAGCACGTCGGGGTGGATCTGGTCGAGCTCGTCCCAGCGGAACGGCGTGCTCACCTGCGCGCCGGGCCGGGCCCGGACCGACCAGGCGCCGAACACCGTCTTGTGCGGCGCGTTCTGGTTGAAGTCGACGAAGACGCGGCTGCCGCGCTCCTCCTTCCACCACGCCGCAGTGATCAGCTCCGGTCGCCGGCGCTCCAGCTCCCGGGCCAACGCCACGGCCCCGAGGCGCACGTCGTAGGAGTCCCAGCCCGGGCCGACCGGGACGTGCACGTGGATGCCTCGGTTGCCGGTGGTCTTGGGGAACGACGCGAGACCGTCCTCGTCGAGCAGCCTGCGCAGCTCCTGGGCCGCCTCGCGCAGCATCGGGAAGTCGACGCCGGGGGAGGGGTCGAGGTCGATGCGGACCTCGTCGGTCGTCCCCGGGTCGTCGGCCCGGCACGGCCACGGGTGGAAGCCGAGGCAGCCCATGTTCACCGCCCAGGCGACGTGGGCCATGTCCTCCAGCACCATCGCGTTCGACGTGGTGCCGTTGGGGGTGCTCATGGTCGTGGTGCGCAGCCAGGCCGGCGCGCCCTTGGGCACCCGCTTCTGGAAGAAGGACTTCGCACCGACTCCGTCGGGGAACCGCTGCAGCAGGGTCGGCCGCCCGCCCACGGCCCGCAGGAAGGGTTCCTCCACGGCCAGGTAGTACTCGACCAGGTCCAGCTTGGTCTCGCCCCGCTCCGGGAAGAACACCTTGTCCGGGCTGGTGATGCGCACCGTGCGCCCGCTGATCTCGAGCTCGACGGCGTCGGAGGTCGCCATCGGCGGGACGGTAGCGGCCTACGGTGCGAGAGGTGACCGAGGTGCAGGTGCTGGGGAACCCCGCAGCGCGGGGCGGGACGGGAGACGTCGAGCGCGTCGTCGACGAGATCCGCGCCGGTGGGCGGCGAGCAGCGCTCCTCCGAGCGGACTCGGCCGAGGCATCCGCGGCCGCCGCCCGCGACGCGGTGGCGGCCGGTCACGATCGCCTGGTCGTCGTCGGCGGCGACGGGCTCGTGCGCATCGCGGTCGACGCCGTCGCCGAGTCGGGGATCGCGCTCGGCATCGTGCCCCAGGGCACCGGGAACGACTTCGCCCGTGCGCTCGGCCTGCTCGACGGGGAGCTCGACGACCACGTGCGCCGGGCGCTCGCCGCCCCGGTGCCGGTCGACGCCATGCAAACGAACCACGGCTGGGTGGCCAGCGTGGCCACCGTCGGCTTCAGCGGCGACGTCACCGATCGGGCCAACGGCCTGCGCTGGCCACGCGGGCAGCAGCGCTACACGGTGGCCACGGTGCTCCAGCTGCCACGGCTCCGCACGATCCACGCCCGGATCACGGTCGACGGCACGACCCACGACGCCGACACCACGATGCTGTCGGTCGGGAACACGGCCTACTTCGGTGGCGGCATGCGCATCTGCCCCGACGCCGAGCCCGCCGACGGCCTGCTGCACGCTGTCGTGATCGGCGACGTCGGCCGGGGCACCTTCCTGCGGGTGTTCCCGCGCGTCTTCCGAGGCGGCCACGTGAAGCACCCGGACGTCGCGACCTACCGCGGTCGCGCCGTGGTGGTCGAGGCCGCCGATGCCGACGGCCCCGCGGTGGAGATGTGGGCCGACGGTGACCTGCTCGGCCCGCTCCCCGTCACCTGCGAGGTCGTGCCCTCGGCGCTCCGGGTCGCCGGCGCCCGCATCTGAGCCACGCCCCAGCGTTCTGGCAGCGGCTGCGGAACGCGTTCCGTGGCCGCTGCCAGTTCTCAGAGGCTGCCAGCGCTCAGAGGCTTCGCCCCACGACCCAGCCGAGGGCGCTGGCCCCCAGGCCGCCGGCGAGGGAGAGGGTGACGTACGCCGCGGCCCGGGCGGGCTCGTCGGTGCGCAGGAGCGTGAAGGTCTCGTAGCCGAAGGTCGAGAACGTCGTGAACGCGCCGAGCAGGCCGACGGCCACCGCGGTGGTCGTGGTGGGCGACCAGCGCGACGCGCCGGGCCCGGCGAGCACGGCGGCCAGCGCGAAGCAGCCGACCACGTTGACCGCCAGGGTCGCCCACGGGAACGACCGCAGCCCGATGGCGACCCCGATGCGCCAGCGGAGCAGCGCCCCGAGCGCACCCGCGACGGCGACGGCGAGCGCGGTCAACCGACGAGCGAGAGGCCGCCGTCGACCAGGAAGACGTGCCCGGTCGTGTAGCGGTTGCGGATGAGGGCGAGGGTCGCCTCGGCGCAGTCCTCGGGCGTGGCGCTGCGGGGCACGGGCGCCATGGAGGCGACCGCTTCGTGCATCGGTCCCCAATCAGCCGTCCACGGCGTGTCGACCAGGCCGGGGGCGACCGCGTTGAACCGGACCGGCCCGTGGGACTTCGCCAGCAGCACGGTCATGTGGTTCAGCGCCGCCTTGGTCATGGCGTAGGCGATGGAGGACCCGACCGGGCGCACGCCGGCGAGCGAGGTGATGGACACGACGTTGCCGTCGTCGCTCTCCTTCAGGTGCGGCATTGCTGCCTTGGTCAGCCACCACGTGCCGAACACGTTCACGTCGAACGTGCGGCGGAACACCTCGTCGGTGAGGGCGTCGAGGTCGTGGTGGGGGATGACCGTCGTCCAGCCGGCGTTGTTGATGAGGTAGTCGAGCTTCCCGAACCGCTCGACGGTGGCGTCCACCAGCGCCCGGCACTGGTCGCCGTCGCTGATGTCGGCCTGCACGTAGATCGACTCCGTGGGGAGCGACCCGGCCACGGCGGTGCCGGCCTCGACCGACGAGGCCGAGTTCACCACGACGTTGGCGCCACCGGCTGCGAGCCGGCGGGCGATCTCCTCGCCGATGCCGCTCGAGGACCCGGTGACGATGGCGACGCGGCCGGCGAACTCGTCGGAGGTGGTGCTGTGCTGCTCGGTCATGGGCTGCTCGGTCATGGAGCGTGCCTACCACCGACGGGCTCGCGGTGCGGCTCCGATGCGGCGCTCGTAGGGTGCGAACCATGGACATGGAATATCGCCGCCTCGGACGTTCTGGACTCAAGGTCAGCGTGCTGTCGTTCGGCAGCTGGGTGACCTTCGGTCCCCAGCTCGACTCGGGACTGGCCGCCGACTGCATGGGCGCCGCCTTCGACGCGGGAGTCAACTTCTTCGACAACGCCGAGGCCTACGCCGGCGGCGAGTCCGAGCGCCTCATGGGTGAGGCCATCCGCAAGAACGGCTGGAAGCGCCACGAGTACGTGGTGTCGTCCAAGTTCTACTGGGGCATCCACGACAGTCCGAACAGCCGCCTCACCCTCAACCGCAAGTACCTCCTCGAGGCCATCCCTGCGTCGCTGGAGCGCATCGGCCTCGATGCCTACGACCTGGTCTTCTGCCACCGGGCCGACCCGGACACGCCCATCGAGGAGACGGTGCGGGCCATGTCCGACGCCGTCGACCGGGGCTGGGCCTACTACTGGGGCACGTCGGAGTGGACGGCCGACGAGATCCGGGCCGCCTACGAGATCGCCCAGCGCCACCACCTGCACGCCCCGGTGATGGAGCAGCCGCAGTACAACCTGCTCGCCCGCCGCAAGGTCGAGAAGGAGTACGCCCGCCTGTACGAGGACATCGGCCTCGGCCTCACCATCTGGTCGCCGCTCGCGTCGGGCCTGCTCACCGGGAAGTACGTCGACGGCATCCCCGAGGGCTCACGCGCCGCGCTCGAGGGCTACGAGTGGATCAAGGACCGCGTCACCGACCAAGAGGTCAACGACAAGGTGCGCGAGTTCATGGGCATCGCCGACGAGCTCGACGCCACCCCGGCCCAGCTCGCGCTGGCCTGGTGCGCCAAGAACCCCAACGTGTCCACGGTCATCACCGGCGCCAGCCGGGTCGAGCAGGTCACCGAGAACATGAAGGCCATCGAGGTGCTGGGCCGCCTCGACGACGCCACCGCGGAGCGGATCGCCAAGATCTTCTGACCGACGTGGGCGTCGACGTCGAGTTCCTGGAGTTCGATCCCGACGCGCCCGACGAGGTCCTGGCCGCCATGGCCGACCTCGCCGGGGGCGCCGGGTGGATCACCCTCGACCCCGCCATCGACGATCGGTTCCCGGCGCCGGAGCAGAACCTGTTCGGCAAGATCGTGTCCGGGCGCGGCCCCGCCGTGCCCCGTGCCACCTGGGTCCCGGCCGACATCGAGCGGCGCCGGCCCGAGCCGATGTCGATCGGCATCCTCCACGGGACGGGTGCCGACGCCATGGGCCACCTGGCCGAGAAGGACATCACCCTCCCCGACCGCTGGCGGGTCGTTGCCGACCACTCCAAGCGGGGCCTCGTCGTGTGGGTGCCCATCGACATCGGCCTCGACCAGGTCCTCGCCTGGACCCTGACCGCGTCGCGGGCGCTGACCCGGATCCCGCTCACCGGACGTTGGCGGGCGGCCGTCCACCGGCGATAAGACTCCCGGAGTGGACGACGCGACCGGGCAGGCGACCTTCGAGCAGATGATGGCCCTCGAGCCCCACGGCGCCGACACCTACGTCGGCGTCGGCCCCCGGTATCCGTGGGGCGGCCTCTACGGCGGCCAGATCGTGGCCCAGTCGCTCCGGGCCGCCGGCCTCACCGTCGAGCCCGAGTACCTGCCCCACTCGCTGCACGCGTACTTCATCCGGCCCGGCGACCACACCGAGCCGATCCGCTTCGAGGTCGACCGCATCCGCAACGGCCGCTCGTTCGTGACCCGCCGGGTCGTCGCCCGCCAGTCGATCGGCGCGATCTTCAACCTGGCCGCCTCGTTCCACGTGGTCGAGGACGAAGCCGACGTGCAGTCCGCCACCCTCTCGCCGGAGGCCGGATCGCCCGACGACCACCTCTCCGACGGCTGGAGCCACGTGTTCGACCGCCGGCCCGTGGGCGACATGCGCCGCTCCGACGCCGGCCTGTCGCGCGCCTGGCTGCGCATGGTCGAGCCGGTCGCCGACGACCCCCTGCTGCGGGCGTGCGCCATCTCCTACGTGTCCGACGACCTCCCCACCGATGGCGCCATCGCCCTGCACCCCGACCGCAAGCTGGTCCGGGAGGAGGGCGACTGGGAGCGCACGTTCATGAATGCCAGCCTCGACCACGCCATCTGGTTCCACCGCACGGTCGACCCGGCCGAGTGGCACCTGCACGAGCTGCGCGGCCACAACCTCACCGGCGCGCGCGGCCTCGCCATCGGCGAGGTCTTCTCCCAGGCCGGCGTGCACGCCGCCACCGTGGTCCAGGAGGTCCTGCTCCGCCGGGTCCGGCGCTGACCCTGGGCGTTCGTCACGCGCAGATCGACCATGTGGCGTCGATCTGCGCGCGAGGAACGCTGTCGGGGGGTCAGGCTGGGGCGGGCTGGGCGCCGCGGACGAGGCGGCCGGGCAGCTCGCCCGTGGCCTCGCCGTCGGCGTAGGTCTCGACCCCGGCCACGACCGTGTGGCGGTAGCCGGTGGCCCGCTGGAGCACCCGGCGACCGCCGGCGGGCAGGTCGTGGTGCATCTCGGGGCGGGAGACGGCGAGGCGGTCGAAGTCGATCACGTTGAGGTCGGCCCGCATGCCGGGGGCGAGCACGCCGCGGTCGAGCAGGCCGACGGTGCGGGCGGTCTCGAGGGTGTGCTGGCGCACCAGCCACTCGATGTCGAACAGCTCGCCGCGCTGGCGGTCCCGGCCCCAGTGGGTGAGCAGGAAGGTGGGGAACGAGCCGTCGCAGATGGTGCCGACGTGGGCGCCGCCGTCGGACAGGCCGGGGACGGTGCGGGGGTGGGCCAGCATCTCTCGGGTGGTGTCCAGGTTGCCCTCGGCGTAGTTGAGGAACGGCACGTAGAACATGGCCGAGCCGCCGTCGCCGAGCATGAAGTCGTAGGCCCACTCGGCCGGGTCGACGCCGGCGCGCCGGGCCTGGCCGGTGACCGCGTCGGCGAGGTCGGGCTCGTAGTCGGGCGGGTCGGCCAGCGGGAACATGCGGTCGAAGGCGCCGATGAGTCCACCACCGAGCTTGCCCTTGGCCTTGCCCGTCTCGTGCGCCTCGAGGACGCGGCGCCGGAACTCGGGGTCGGACATGGTGGCGACCTGCTCGGCCAGCGGGCGGTCGGCGACCTCGCGCCACACCGGGTTGGCCAGGAACGGGTTGAGCGTGCAGTCGAGGCCGAGCAGCAGGCCGACGGCGCGGGGCGCCACCTGGGCCCGCATGTCGAAGCCGTCGTCGACGGCGGCGTCGAGGCGCTTCAGCAGCTCGCGGAACTGGTCGGGGGCGAGGGGCGACTGGGCGAGGGAGAACGACAGGGGACGACCCGAGGCCCGCATCATCTCGACGAGGGTGCCGAACTCGTGGTCGAGGTCGAGGAAGTCGCCGACCATCTGGAGCACGCCGGTGCCGGTGGCGCCCACGGCCTCGGCGATGCCGACCAGCTCGTCGCGCGCTGCGGTGAGCGTCGGCGTGTAGGCGCCCGTGCTGGTCTTGTGGTTCCGGGTGCGCGACGTGGTGAACCCGAGCGCGCCGGACTGGATCGCGTCGGCCACGACCCGTCCCATCTCGGCGATCTCCTCCGGGGTCGCGACCTCCTCGTGGTCGGCGCCGCGCTCGCCCATGACGTGCAGGCGCACGGCGGCGTGGGGCACCTGGGCGGCGACGTCGAGGTCGTGGGGGCGGCGGTCGACGGCCTCGAGGAAGCCGGCGAAGTCGGTCCAGCCCCACTGCAGGCCCTCGGCCAGCGCCGCGCCGGGGATGTCCTCCACCCCCTCCATCAGCTGGATGAGCCGCTCGTGGTCCCGGTCGTGGACGGGGGCGAACCCGACACCGCAGTTGCCCATCACCACGGTGGTGACGCCGTGCCAGGACGAGGGCTGCAGCCGCTCGTCCCAGGTGGCCTGCCCGTCGTAGTGGCAGTGCACGTCCACGAAGCCCGGCGTGACCAGGGCGCCGTCGGCGTCGATCTCTCGCCGCCCCCGGGCGGGGACGTCGCCCACCTCGGTGACGGTGCCGTCG
>DMTU01000110.1:17933-20745 GCA_003476595.1 Acidimicrobiaceae bacterium
TGCCAGCCGTCTCAGGTCGCGACTCGGGCGGAGGCCGGCTGGCACACTCGCCGGCGATGACCTCGTCGACCCCGAAGCCGTCGTTCGCCGTGGTGCAGCCGTGCCCCTGCGGATCGGGCGAGCGCGACGCCCGCTGCTGCCTCCCCATCCTCCGCGGTGAGCCGGCCCCGACCGCCGAGGCGCTCATGCGCTCCCGCTACACGGCCTACGTGCGCCACGACGAGCGGCACCTGCTGGCGTCCTGGCACCCCTCGACCCGGCCGGATGCCGTCGAGATGGGGGCCGAGCGCTGGCTCGGCCTCGACGTGGTGGACGTGGTGGCCGGCGGCCCCGAGGACGACGAGGGCGTCGTGGCGTTCGAGGCCCGGGTGGACGAGCTCGGCCAGGTCGCGACGATCCGGGAGCGGAGCCGGTTCACCCGGCACCGCGGACGCTGGGTCTACGTGGACGCCGAACCCGGCTCGGCGGCCGGTCGCCACCAGGCGTCGTAGACGGTCTGGCCCTCGCCGGGTCGCTCGAAGAGGCTGCCGCTCGGTGTGCGGAGCAGCGCCTGCAACGGCACGTCCTCCTGGCGGAGGAAGCCGCGATCGACCAGCACGCCGTCGCGCACCAGATCGATGACCCCCACGACCGAGGCAGCGGTGGTCCACGCGATGGCCCGGGCGGTGGTGCCGGCGACCTCGCGCGGGAGCAGGGCACGGGCGTACTCGATGCGGCGCAGCTCGCCGTCGACGGTGCCCTCGGACGACACGTGGATGTAGACCACGTCCTCGTCCACCGGCGGCTTGGCGTGCGTGAGGATCTCCCCGGCCAGCTCCCGGCGGTCGCGCAGCAGCAGCTCGTGGAAGAAGAAGTTCATCAGGTCCATGTGGCCCGGGTACCGCATGGTCTTGTAGTCGAGGTTCTCGACCCGACCGAGGTAGGTGTCGCACATCGTCCCGAGCCCGCCCGAGGTGGTGAAGGCCTCGAGCTTGGTGCCGGCGACGTAGACGGCCTCCTTCCACTCCATCGGCGAGACCCACTTGCGCACGCCGTCCTCGATGACCTCGCAGTCGTTGAGGTACTCGTTCACCACGCCCTCGGGCGACCAGTTGAAGGCGTAGCCGAGGAGGCCGGTGGGGTGCTGGGGGAGGGCACCCACCCGCATGCGGATGGCGCGGCAGTGGTCGAAGGACTCGACCTGGGACGCGGCCACGATGCCCACGAAGCCGGGCGCGAGCCCGCACTGGGGGGCCATGAGCCCGGTGGCGGTCTCGGCCATGGCCCGGATGGCCTCGGTGGTGGCGGTGTCCTCGGTGAGGTCGAAGTAGTGCATGCCGAGCCGGTGGGCGACCTCGGCCACCAGGCGGTTGCAGTGGTAGGGCAGGCAGGAGAGCACGGCGTCGGACCCGGCCAGCGCCCGAGCCAGCTCGTCGGCGTCGGACACGTCGGTGCCGAGGACGGGGAACGGCACCTCCTCGCTCGGCTGGCGCAGGTCGTGCCCGCTCACGTCGTAGCCCAGCTGGTCGAGCAGGCGCGCCGCCAGCAGCCCGACCTTGCCGAGGCCGAGCACGGCGACGGACTGCAGCGGCATCAGGGCGCCTCCCCATCGGTGGGGACGGAGGTGCCGCCCTCGACGTCGAAGACGATGCCCTGGGCCAGGGGGAGCTCCCGGGACCAGTTCACCGTGGCGGTCTGGCGGCGCATGTAGCCCTTCCAGGCATCCGAGCCCGACTCGCGCCCGCCCCCGGTGTCCTTCTCGCCGCCGAAGGCCCCGCCGATCTCGGCGCCGGACGGACCGATGTTCACGTTGGCGATGCCGCAGTCCGAGCCGGTGGCCGACAGGAACCGCTCGGTCTCGCGCACGTCGGTGGAGAAGATGCACGACGACAGGCCCTGGGGGACGTCGTTGTGCATGGCGATGGCGTCGTCGAGGTCCCGGTACCGCAGCACGTAGAGGATCGGGGCGAAGGTCTCGGTGCGGACCAGGTCGGTCTGCTCGGGCATGTGCACGATGGCGGGGCGGACGTAGAAGCCCTCGCCGTCGTCTGCCGCTGGGACCACGTCGGTGATGCGCTCGCCGCCCCCCACGGTGCCGCCCTGCTCGCGGGCCCGGTCCAGCGCGGCCTGCATCGCATCGAACGCGGCGCCGTCGATGAGGGGGCCGACGAGGGTGCCCTCGGCGAGGGGGTCGCCCACCGGGAGCCCGGCGTAGGTGCGCTCGAGGGCCGGGAGCAGCCGGTCGGCGACGTCCTCGTGCACGATGAGCCGGCGCAGGCTCGTGCAGCGCTGGCCGCACGTCCCGACCGCCGAGAAGACCACCGCCCGCAGGGCCAGGTCCACGTCGGCGGAGGGCGCGACGATCATGGCGTTGTTGCCGCCGAGCTCGAGGATGCTGCGTCCGAGGCGAGCGGCCACGGCCTGGGAGACGGCCCGGCCCATGCGGGTGGAGCCGGTGGCGGACACGATCGCCACGTCGGGGTGCTCGGCGAGCGCCCGCCCGACCTCGGCGTCGCCCACGACCACCTGGACGAGGTCGTCGGGTGCGTCACCGAAGCGCTCGGCCGCGCGCTCGAAGATGCCGAGGGTGGCGAGCGCGGTGAGCGGCGCCTTCTCCGACGGCTTCCAGATCACCGGGTCGCCGCAGGCCAGGGCGAGGGCGGTGTTCCACGCCCACACGGCCACCGGGAAGTTGAACGCGGTGATCACCGCGCAGGGACCCATCGGGTGCCAGGTCTCCCGCATGGCGTGGCCCGGCCGTTCGGAGGCGATGGTGAGGCCGTGGAGCTGGCGGGACAGGCCGACGGCGAAGTCGCAGATGTCGATCATCTCC
>DMTU01000110.1:20815-26072 GCA_003476595.1 Acidimicrobiaceae bacterium
AGTCGCAGATGTCGATCATCTCCTGGACCTCGCCCAGGCCCTCCTGGCGGATCTTCCCGCACTCCAGCGAGACGAGGGCGCCGAGGTCGTCCTTGGCGGCGCGCAGCTCCTCGCCGAGCAACCGGACCAGCTCGCCGCGGCGGGGCGCAGGCAGGTCGCGCCACGTGCGGAAGGCATCGGACGCCCGCTGGACCGCGCCGTCGACGTCGGAGGCATCGACCGTGGCGATCGATGCCAGCAGGCTCCCGTCGATCGGGGTGCGGACGTCGAGGTCGCCGCCGGTGAGCACGTCGTCGGCCAGGCCGGCGGCCGTGAGGATCTGGGAGGCCTGCTCCATCAGTCCACCAGCGCCTGGTAGATCGTGGCCTGCAGCTCCCGCCGGATGGGGTACGTCGACGACGGCAGCAGCTGGGTGAGGAACACGAAGCTCAGCTCCTCGGCCGGGTCGATGCGGAAGGCCGTGGAGGCGGCGCCGCCCCAGCCGTAGTCGCCCCGCGAGCCGATGGCCCGGTTCTCCTGCGGCGAGACGGACACGCTGAACCCGAGGCCGAAGCCCATCCCCTCCATGGCCGACTCGGCGAAGCCGACCTGGCCCATGTCGTTGAGGTCCCGGCCGTCGGGGAGGTGGTTGCTGGCCATGTACCGCACGGTGCGGGGCGACAGCAGCCGGACGCCGTCCAGCTCGCCGCCACGCTCCAGCATCCGGACGAAGCGGTGGTAGTCGGCCATGGTCGACACCAGCCCGCCGCCGCCCGAGAGCATCGGCGGGCGCCGGTGGTAGAGCGACTTGTCCCACGGGTCCATCACGCTCGTGGTGCCGCCGAAGAACAGGTGGTTCGTGGTGAAGCGGGCGCAGCGGTCCTCGCCCTCGACCCAGAACGAGGTGTCCGGCATCTTCAGCGGCTCGAAGATCTCCCGCTCGAAGAACTCGTCGAGGGCCATGCCGCTGACGACCTCGACGATGGCGCCGCAGACGTCGGTGGACATCGAGTAGCACCAGCTGGTGCCGGGATCGAACTGCAGCGGCAGGCTCCCGAGCAGCTCCATCTCCTCGCTGAGGCTGCGGGTCGACGGGCTGAAGTCGCCGAGGCCGTGCGTGCGGTAGATGGCGTCGACGGCGTGCTGGTTCTGGAAGCCGTAGGTGAGGCCCGACATGTGGGTGAGCACGTCGTGGACCGTGATCTCCCGGGCCGCCTCGCGGGTCTCGTAGCGCTGCTGGTTCCCGCTGGTGAAGACCCGGGGCTCGGCGAAGGCGGGGAGGTACTTCGAGACCGGGTCCTCCAGCAGGATCCTGCCCTGCTCGTAGAGCATCATCAGCGCCACGCTCGTGACCGGCTTGGTCATGGAGTACACGCGGACGATGCAGTCGTCCCGGATCGTCCGGTCGCTGTCGCGGTCGGCGTAGCCGTACAGGTCGTGGTGGACGATCTCGCCCCGCCGGCTGACGAGCAGCTGGACGAACGGGAACCGCCCGTCGTCGACGTAGGCGTGGGTGAGCTCGTCGATGCGGGCGAGCCGGCCGGGGTCGACGCCGACCTCGGAGGGATCGATGGTGGGTTCGAGCGCCATGGTCGGACCCTACGCGGGCCTCCGCCGCCGGCGTCGGTGTTCTTGACCGGTCGCGCAGTGACCGGCTGAGATGCCGTCGCAACGACGAACGCATGCCGCAGCCCAGGGGGAACCGATGAGCACGACCGACGAAGCCCGCGTGACCGAGGCGGTCGAGCAGCTGCTCGCCGAGCACGACCCGAAGCAGGTCGACAAGGTCACCTTCCGGGGTGCCGTCTACGACGCCGGCCTGGCCTGGATCCACTTCCCGGAGGGCTGGGGTGGCATGGGCCTGGCGCCGACGCACCAGCGCATCGTCGAGAAGGCGCTGCGGGAGGCCGGCGGGCCGAGCATGGACCAGACCCAGTTCTTCGGGCTCGCCCTCGCGGGCCCCACCGTCGTGAGCCACGGCAGCGAGGACCTCAAGTCCCGCACGCTTCGCCGGATGTACACGGGTGAGGACGCCTGGTGCCAGCTGTTCTCCGAGCCAGGTGCCGGCTCCGACCTGGCCGGCCTGTCGTGCAAGGCCGTGCGCGACGGCGACGAGTGGGTGGTGTCGGGCCAGAAGGTGTGGAACACCATGGCCCACCTGGCCAACAAGGGCATGCTCGTGGCCCGCACCGATCCCGACCAGCCCAAGCACAAGGGCCTCACCTACTTCATGGTCGACATGACCGCCCCCGGCGTCGACGTGCGGCCGTTGCGCCAGATCACCGGAGAGGCCGAGTTCAACGAGGTGTACCTCGACGAGGTCCGCATCCCCGACGCCGACCGCATCGGCGACATCGGCGACGGCTGGCGGGTCTCGATGACCACGCTCATGAACGAGCGCACCTCCATCGGTGGGGGTGGTGGCGGCGGTCCCCGTCCGGCGGGGTCCGGTCCCATCGCCGAGGCCGTGCGGATCTGGAACGACCTTCCCGAGTGGGCCCGTACCGACGCCCACCGGGACCGCCTCATGCAGCTCTGGGTGCAGGCCGAGGCGCTGCGCCTCACCAACATCCGGGCCGGCCAGGCCCGCAAGGCCGGCAACCCCGGCCCGGAGTCGTCGATCTCCAAGCTCATGCTCGCCCTCGTGAACAAGGACATCTACGCGTACTGCGTGGACCTGCTCGGGGCGCAGGGCCTCATCGACTACGACTTCGACATGCGCCGGGCCGACGCCATCGGCCTCGAGGGCCCTCCCGGTTCGGCCCGCAAGATGTTCCTGCGGTCCCGCGCCAACTCCATCGAGGGCGGCACGTCGGAGATCATGAAGAACATCCTCGGCGAGCGGGTGCTCGGCCTGCCCGGCGAGCCGCGCGTGGACAAGGACCTGCCCTGGAAGGAGGTCCCCCGGTAGTCCACCGGCGGACCTTCTACCGCCCGGCCCTCCTCGGTTAGGGACCGGTCATGCGACGCTTGATGCTCTCCTTCGCCGCGCTCGCGCTCGTCGCCGGTGCCTGCGGTGACGACGACGACACGCCCCCCGCCGCCTCCGGCGACCCGACGACGGTCACCTCCGAGACGACGAGCACCACGTCGAGCACGACCTCGACCACCACGTCGACGACTGCCCCCACGACCACCGCCGGCGACGGGGGCGACCAGGCACAGCTCGAGGAGTCGTGCGAGTCGCCGGACGGGTTCACCATCTCGTTCCCCGGGGACTGGGACGCGGTGAGCGACTGCGGCCAGTTCGGGCCTGCACCGCTCGATGAGCCCGCGCCCGCCACCGACGAGCGGACGGGCGTCGTGAGCGCCTTCGTCGACCCGGTCGCCTTCGAGCAGGTCGCCGAGCCTGCGCCGGGCGATGGTGCGCGTGAGGAGACAACGATCGATGGCTTCCCCGCCGTGCGCGTCGAGGGGGCGCAGGAGGCCGAGGGGCTGTACCCGGAGGGGACGGCGTACGTCCGTTGGCTCGTCGACCTCTCGGAGGTGCGCGGGGACGCGACGCTCTTCCTCGACACCTACGACCTGGGCTACGACATCGCCTTCGACCAGGCCGTCCAGGTGCTGGACGAGATGGCCCAGACCGTCGAGGTCAGCGACGGTTGAGCGTCGCTCACGGTCGGTTCTGGGCCGCGGGGCACGCATCGGGAGCGCCGGACGCGGCCCGGTTCGGTGGTCAACGCCCCGTGAACTCGGGCGGCCGCTTCTCGAGGAAGGCGGCGACGCCCTCCTTGTGGTCCTCGGTGCGGAACAGGTCGGCGAGGGTGGACGACACCCAGCGACCGAGCTCGTTCCAGTCCGGGTCCAGTGCCTTGCGCAGTCCGTGCTTGATCGACTGCACGGCCAGCGGGGGGCGGGACGCGATCTCCTCGGCCAGGCGGAGCGCGACCGGGAGCAGGTCGTCGTGGGGGACCAGCGAGGAGACCATGCCGATGCGCTCGGCGCGCTCCGCGTCGATGACCGCGCCGGTGTAGAGCAGCAAGGCGGCGTTCTCCCGGCCGACGAGCTGGGCGAGGCGACCGATGCCGGCGACGTCGGACACCAGGCCGCGGAGCACGAACAGCTCGCCGAACTTGGCCCGCTCCGAGGCGATGCGGATGTCGGCCATGAGCGCGAGCTCCATGCCCCAACCGACGGCTGCCCCGTTGACGGCCGCGATGACCGGCACGCCGGTGTGCAGGAGCGCATCGGCAGTCGGGGTGAGCCGAGGGGAGCGGGACAGGTTCGACGAGGTGGCCTCGCCGGCGCCCACCATCACCTGCTTCACGTCGTCGCCTGAGCAGAAGGCCGGGTCGGCCCCGGTGATCACCAGGCAGCGCGCCGTGGTCTCGCGGACCGCGGTCTCCAGGGCGTCGTACAGCTCGAAGGTCAGGGCGTTGCGGGCATCGGGACGGTCGAGGGTCAGCACCTCGACGTCGCCGTGCCGGTCGATGCGGAGTCCGGCGTCGCTCATGGTCGGAACCTAGACGGGTGGGTACGGGGGAGGGGTGAGCGACTGGGTCACCACCTTCATCGAGACCATCGGGTATCCCGGCATCTACCTGCTGATGATCCTGGAGATCTTCCTGCCCATCGTGCAGTCCGAGATCGTCATGACGTTCAGCGGGTTCACCGCGTCCCGCGGCGACCTCGACATCCGCCTGGCCGCAGCGGCCGGGATCGCCGGCAGCCAGACCGGCTCCCTCGCCCTGTTCGCCCTCGCCCGGCGGTTCTCCGAGGACCAGGTCGACGACTTCCTCGCGAAGTACGGCCGCTGGCTCGGCTTCACCCACGACAACCTCGAGCGGGGCCAGGACTTCTTCCGCCGCCACGACCAGTGGGGCGTCGTGATCGGGCGGCTGGTCCCGGGCCTCCGGGCCTTCATCGCCATCCCCGCCGGCATCCAGGACATGGGGTGGGGCCGGTTCTTCCTGCTCAACCTGGCCGGCACGGCGTTCTGGGTGAGCGTGCTGACCTGGCTCGGCTCGATCCTCGGCGACAACTACGACGCCGTCGACCAGTACAGCTCGTACTTCACCAACGCGATGCTGCTCGCCGTCGGAGCCTTCATCCTCTACCGCCTGTACCGGGTCGTCCGACGCCACGTCTCCGACGAGCCCGCCGCTTCTTGACCGATCGGTCAACTATGGTCCGTCGCCATGGCGGACCCGTCCCTGGAGTTCCCGAACTACTCCGAGCAGACCGCCGACGGCATGCTCGGCACCAACCCGATGCTCGAGGCCGGGCTCATGGGGTTCCTCGGCATCCGCCACTCGGCGTGCGGTGCGGGGTGGATCGA
>DMTU01000110.1:26243-28168 GCA_003476595.1 Acidimicrobiaceae bacterium
CCGCCATACGGGATGCGGTGCGGGGTGGATCGAAGCCGAGCTCGACGTGCGGGCCGACCTGCTCACGCCGTTCGGCACCGCCCACGGCGGCGTCGTGTCCGCGCTGGCCGACCACGTGCTCGGCTCGGTCATGTACCCGGTCATGGCGTCGGGCCAGTGGGCGGCCACCACCGAGTTCAAGCTCAACCTCCTGCGGCCGGTGCGCGAGGGCGTGCTCCGGGCCCGGGCCGACATCATCTCGATGAGCCGCCGCACGGCCGTCGTGCGCATCGACATCACCAACGACACCCCCGAGGGTGGCGCCCGCCTCGCAGCCGCAGCGCAGGGCACCGTCTCGATCCAGGACCCCCGATAGGGGAGAGGAGCACCCATGGAGCTGCACGTGATGGCCGGCGGACGCCGGCTGGACAAGGTCCAGGAGTTCGCCCGAGCGGTCGACGAGGCCGGCCTCGACGGCATCGTCTACGTCGAGTCGGGCCGCACCGCGTACCTGTCGGTCGCCGCGGCGGCGCTGGCCGCCCCGCGGCTGCAGCTCTCGACCGGGATCGCCGTCGCGTTCCCCCGCAGCCCGACCGTGACGGCGACCAACGCCTGGGAGCTGCAGGACATCACCGACGGGAAGTTCCGCCTCGGGCTCGGCACGCAGGTGCGGGCCCACATCGAGCGCCGCTACGGCGTCGACTTCGACCCGCCCGGCCCCCGCATGCGCGAGTACGTGCAGGCCGTGAAGGCGCTGTTCGCCTCGTTCCGGGGCCACGGACTCGAGTTCGACGGTGAGTACCACGAGCTCTCGCTCATGCCCCAGATGTGGTCGCCCGGGCCCATCGACCACCCCGACCCCCCGGTCGACATCGCCGCGGTCGGCCCGTGGATGGTCCAGATGGCCGGTGCGGTGGCCGACGGCGTGCACGTGCACCCCTTCCACTCCCGCACCTACCTCGACAACGACCTGCTGCCCGGACTCCGCGAGGGCGCCGACGACGCCGGCCGCACCCTCGACGACCTGACCCTGTCGGTGCCGGTGTTCACCGTCGTCGGCGACACCGAGGAGGAGCGGGCCCGCTGGCGCGAGCGCGCCAAGTTCCAGATCGCGTTCTACGGGTCGACGAAGAACTACGCCTTCATGTTCGACATGCTCGGCTTCGAGGGCACGTCCTCGGCGATCAACGACAAGCTCAAGGCCGGCGACATGGCGGGCATGGCCGCCCTCATCACCGACGACATGCTCGCCCACTTCGCCGTCGAGGCCGCCTGGGACGACCTCGCCGACGTGCTGCGCACGAAGTACGACGGCATCGCCGATCGGCTGATCCTGTACTTCGCCGAGGAGATGCACCAGGGCGACCCGCGGGCGCTGGCCCGCATGGGCGAGGTCGCCGCCGCCCTGCACTGATGCGGGATTGCCCCTGAGCGGCCCCGGCCTGTGAGCATTGGGGGGTGAGCCCAGAAGACCCCGTCACCTCCTTCGCCGACCTCGGCCTGCGCGAGGAGCTCGTCGCTCGCCTCGTCGAGCTCGACTACGAAGAGCCCACCCCGATCCAGCGCGAGGCGATCCCCGTGCTCATCGAGGGCTCGGACCTGCTCGGCCAGGCCGCGACGGGCACGGGGAAGACCGCCGCCTTCGCGCTGCCGCTGCTCCACCGGCTCGGTGACGTGCCGGCGTCCCGTCCCACCGCGCTGATCCTCGTGCCGACCCGCGAGCTGGCCATGCAGGTGCAGCAGGCGGTGTCCAACTACGGGCGCAGCCTCGGCGTGCGCGTCGTGGCCGTCTTCGGCGGCCAGCCCATCCAGCGCCAGCTCAAGTCGATCGAGCGGGGCGCGCACATCGTGGTCGCGACCCCCGGCCGGGCCATCGACCTCATCAACCGCCGGTCGTTGAAGCTCGACGCCATCACCACGGTGGTGCTCGACGAGGCCGACGAGAT
>DMTU01000219.1:0-770 GCA_003476595.1 Acidimicrobiaceae bacterium
CCCGCGCCCACCCCCAGCTCGAGCTCGGCATGTCTCCCCGGGCGACGCTGAGCTTCCTGCGCATCGCCCGCGTCTGGGCCGCCATGCGCGACCGCGACTACGCCACGCCCGACGACGTCAAGGCCCTGGCCGTGCCGGTGCTCGCCCACCGCCTGCTCGTGACGCCCGAGGCCGACCTGCAGGGCGTCACCGCCGCCGACGTGGTGGCCGACGTGCTCGACAGCGTCCCCGTCCCCCGACCCCGGTCGGCCTGACGAGCGTGCGCCCCACCCGCACCGGGTTGGCGGTCGGCATCGCCAGCGCGGCGCTGGTCGTGGCCGGACGCGTGCTCGGCCTCGCGGAGCTCTACGCCATCGGTGCGGCGGTCGGGCTGCTCGCCCTGGTGTGCGGGCTCTGGGTCGCGCTCCGGCGCCTGGACATCGTCGTGACCCGCAGCGTGCGCCCGTCGCGCGTCCACGTCGGCAACCCGTGCACGGTCGCCATCCAGGTGCGCAACCGGGCCGGCCGCGCCACCCCGGTGCTGCGGCTGCTCGATCCGGTGACGGGCACGGCCGGCGCCGACCTGCTCCTCGCCCCCATCGGCCTGCGGCGCACCACCGACGTCGCCTACCGGCTGCCCACCACCAAGCGGGGCATCGTCACGGTCGGGCCGATGCAGGTGGCCATGTCCGACCCGTTCGGCCTCGCCAGCACCCGCAACCCGGCCGCGCCCACGGTGGAGGTCACCGTCCTGCCCCGGGTGGACGACATCCCCCCGCTTCCCCGCAGCG
>DMTU01000219.1:859-3699 GCA_003476595.1 Acidimicrobiaceae bacterium
TCCCCCCGCTTCCCCGCAGCGTGGGCCCCGACCCCGACGGCACGGCGGAGACCGGGTCCCTCGGCCGCTCCGGCGAGGACTTCGCCGCCCTGCGGCCCTACATCGTCGGCGACGACCTGCGCCGGGTGCACTGGCCGTCCTCGGCACGCACCGGGGACCTGCTCGTGCGCCAGCACGACATCCCCTGGCAGGGACGGGTGTGCGTGGTGCTCGACCTGCGCCGGCAGGCCAGCGACGACGTGACCCTGGAGCGGGCGATCTCGGCCGCCGCATCCGTGCTGCGCACCCACCTGCGCCGGGGCGACCACGTCCGCCTGCTCACCACCACCGGCGTCGACAGCGGCTACGGCGTGGGCGCGTCGCACCTCGACGGCCTGCTCGAGTACCTCGCCGTCGCGGCGCGCAGCAGCTCGGGTTCGCTGCGCATGGCGATGGAGCTGGTCGAGCGGGGCGCCAGCGGGGCCGTCGTGCTGGTGAGCGGGTCGCTGTCGAGCGCCGACATGGAGCTGTTCGAGCGCAGCGGCAGCGCCGTGTCGCTGCGCCGGATCGTCCGCTTCGACGGCAGCCAGCGGGTCACGACCCCCCGGCGGACCGAGGTCCTCGGCATCGGTCCCGGCGAGGAGTTCGCCGCGGCGTGGACCGAGTCGACCGGCGCCACGGCCGGTCGCCGTCGTCGGCGCCGACAGGTGGTCTCGTGACCGCCGCCGTCGGGCTCCGTCCCGGCAACCGCACCTTCCCGGTGCTGGCCATCGCCGAGGTCGCGTTCGCACTGGTCAGCCTGGCCACGGTGGTGAGCCTGCGACGGGTCTTCGCCGGCAGCGAGTGGTTCGCGCCGCTGCTCGTCCACGTCGTGGCCGCCCACGCCACCGTCACCGTGCTCCGTCGCCGGCGGGTCCCCGCGCCGGCTGCGGCGCTGCTCGCCGCGGTGGCGGCCGTGGTCGTGATCGCCTGGGTCCACGCCGGCCAGGCGACGACCTTCGGCCTCCCGACGCTGTCCACCATCGACCTGCTCCTGTCCTCGGTGAGCGACGCCTTCGCCCAGTTCGGCGACATCAAGGCACCGGCCGAACCGCTCGAGGGCTTCCTCGTGGCGTCGGCGGTGGCGGTGTGGGCCAGCGCCGTCGTGGGCGACTGGGCCGCGTTCCGCGCCGATGCGACCGTCGAGGCCGTGCTGCCTGCGGCCGCCCTCTTCGGCGTCGCATCGGTGCTCGGCGCCGACGTCGGGCGCATCCTGCTCGCCGGCATCTGGATCGCCACGGTGCTCTCGTTCGTGCTCGTCCGTCGAGCCGACCGCCTGGGGCGCACCTCGACCTGGGTCGGCGACCACCGCTCCCGCGGACCCCAGGCCCTCGTCGTGCTCGGCGTCAGCCTCGCCGTCGTGGCCACCCTCGTCGCCGGCCTCGTCGGCCCGCGCCTGCCCGGCGCCGAGGCCGACGCGGTCGTCTCCCTCACCGAGCTGGGCGACGACGCTCCCGGCACCCGCGTCACCGTGAGCCCGCTGGTCGACATCCGCTCCCGGCTCGTGCAGCAGGCCAACGTCGAGGTGTTCACGGTCCGCAGCGAGCAGCGGGCGTACTGGCGGCTGACCTCCCTCGACCGCTTCGACGGCAGCATCTGGTCCTCCAACGGCTCCTACGGGAAGAGCTCGGGCGACCTCGACGACGGCGTCCCGGTCGCCTCCGAGCGCATCGTGTTCGACCAGCAGTTCACGATCTCCGCGCTGTCCCAGATCTGGCTGCCGGCTGCCTACGAACCCCAGCAGGTCCAGGTCGACGAGCCCGTCCGCTACGACGAGGTCTCCGGCACCCTCATCGTCGACACCGAGGTCCCCACGTCGGACGGCACGGCCTACGCCGTGCGCTCTGCGCTGCCCCAGCACCAGCCCGACGCCCTCGCCTCGGCCTCGCCCGAGATCCCCACCGACATCGCCGAGCGCTACCTGGAGCTCCCGGGCGACTTCTCCCCCGACATCCGCGCCCTCGCCGCCGAGGTCACCGCGGGGAGCGCCAACGGCTACGAGCAGGCCATGCGCCTCCAGGACTTCTTCCGGACCCAGTTCACCTACGACCTCGACGTCGACCTCGAGCACGGCATCGGCGACATGCAGGACTTCCTCTTCGCCGTCCGGGCCGGGTACTGCGAGCAGTTCGCCGGCTCCTTCGCGGCCATGGCCCGCAGCCTCGGGCTACCTGCCCGCGTCGCGGTCGGGTTCACCCAGGGCGTGGCCGACCCGGCCGACCCCACCCTCTACCGGGTGCGAGGCGAGCACGCCCACGCCTGGCCCGAGGTGTACCTGGGCGAGTACGGCTGGGTCGCCTTCGAGCCCACCCCGGGTCGCGGCGCCCCGCTCGCCGAGCAGTACACGGGCGTGCCCGAGCAGCAGACCCAGAGCGGGGGCGACGGCGGCACGGCCACCACGTTGCCTGCGACCCCGTCGACCCAGGTCCCGTCGCCGGACACGTCGCTGCCCGGCCAGACGCCGCCGGTGTTCCCGGACGACCCGGGCGTGGACCTCGGCACCGGCGGGACGGCCGAACCGGAACCGAACCCGTGGCCCCTGCGCATCGCGATCGCGGTGGCCATCTCGGTCGGGGCCTTCGTCCTCTACCTGCTCGTCGTGCTGGCCGTCACCGCCGCCACCCGCCTGATCCGGCGACGGCGGGCGGAATCGGCCGTGGCCCGCGTCGCCCTCGCCTGGGACGAGTCCCTCGCCGCGGCGCGCCGCGCCGGCGTCGGCGTCCGCCCGTCGGCCACCCAGCAGCAGGCCGCCGCCGAGATCGCGCGGCGCATCCCCACCGTCGACGAGCCGATCCGCGCCCTGGCGTCCGCGGTCGAGGCCC
>DMTU01000219.1:3743-3938 GCA_003476595.1 Acidimicrobiaceae bacterium
CCCGTCGGCCACCCAGCGCCAGGCTGCGGCCGAGATCGCCCGACGGATCCCCGCCGTCGACGAGCCGATCCGTGCGCTGGCGTCGGCCGTCGAGGCCACCGCGTACTCGCCCGCCGCACCCGACGACGACGCCGGCGGCACGGCGCTGGTCCTGGCTGACCGGGTCGGGGACGGCGCCCGGGCGACCATGACGCC
>DMTU01000231.1:0-1984 GCA_003476595.1 Acidimicrobiaceae bacterium
CGCGCTGCCCGGCATCTCGGCCGAGCTGGTCGACGACGAGGGCAACCCCGTCGCCGAGGGCGGCGGCTACCTCACGATCACCGAGCCGTGGCCGTCGATGCTGCGGGGCATCTGGGGTGACGAGCAGCGCTACGTCGACACCTACTGGTCCCGGTTCGAGGGCCGGTACTTCGCCGGCGACGGCGCCAAGATCGACCCCGACGGCTACCTCTGGGTGCTCGGCCGGGTCGACGACGTGATGAACGTCTCCGGCCACCGGCTGTCCACCACCGAGATCGAATCCGCGCTGGTCTCCCACCCGTCGGTGGCCGAGGCCGCGGTCGTGGGTGCCACCGACGCCACGACGGGACAGATCCCGATCGCCTACGTCATCGTGCGCGGCGACGTCGAGGTCACCGACGACCTCGGCGAGGTGCTGCGCCAGCACGTCGCCCAGGAGATCGGTCCCATCGCCAAGCCCAGGACCGTCGTGCTGGTGCCCGAGCTGCCCAAGACTCGCTCCGGCAAGATCATGCGGCGCCTGCTGCGCGACGTGGCCGAGGGCCGCGACCTCGGTGACACCACCACGCTCGCCGACGCGGGCGTCGTCGACGAGATCAAGACCCGGGCCCAGGGCGGCGGCGACGAGTAGGCGGCCGCCCCGGGCGAGCACGGCGCGCGCCCTCGGTCGGGCCGGCCGGGACCGCCGGTAGCCTCCCGCGGATGCGCCGATCGCTGGCCTTGCTCGTCCCGCTCGTCGTCCTCGTCGCGTGCGGCGACGACGACGATGCCGCGGACCGTGCGACCACGACGGTCGTCGACGGTGCGTCGACCCCCGACGCGACGGCGCCGGCGGAGGCCGAGGACGACGAGCCCACCGAGGGCGCGGCGAGCGAGACGGTCCCCGACACCACGGTGCCGGTGGATGCCCCGGCCGGGGAGGCGCCGGACGGGGCCGACGGAGGCGATGGCCTCGGCGACGCCGTGCTCGCCGGCGACCTGGACGGTCGCAGCCCCGTGCCCGGCCCCGGGGACACGGCCGCGACCGGCCGCGTCGAGGCCGAGCTCGTCGACGGCACGCTGTGCGTGGATCTGGTGGCCTCCGGCCTGGACGCCGCGGTCACCGAGGCCCACCTGCACGGCGGCCCCGAGGGGGAGGAGGGTCCGGTGCTCGTCGACCTCGGCCCGCCCTCGACCAGCGACGGCGGCGACACCACCTGGACCGACGTCTGCACCGGCGTGGACGACGACGTCATCGACGACCTCGCCGCGGCGCCCGAGCTGGCCTACGTGGACGTCCACACGGCGTCGTTCCCCGACGGCGCGATCCGCGGCCAGCTCGGCGTGATCTCGATCTTCGACCGGACGCTGGACTGACATGGCCTGGCACGACCCCGACAACTGGGCCTGGCGCGACGGGCACGTCGTGCCCGGCGAGACCGTGGTGTTCGACCTCGACGGTGTCCTCTCCGACGCCACCCGCCGCCAGCACTACCTCGAGTGGCCGCGCCGCGACTGGGAGACCTTCTTCGAGGAGTGCGGCGAGGACCAGCTGATCGCCGAGGTCGCCCGGGTCCTGGAGTGCCTCGACGAGGACCTGCGCGTCGTGCTCCTCACCGCCCGCCCCATCCGGGTGCAGCCCCAGACGCTGCGCTGGCTCGAGCGCTACGACCTGCGCTGGGACCTGCTGGTGATGCGCGACTGGGGCGACTACATGGCGGCCCCGAGCTTCAAGCGCCTCACCGTCCACGAGCTGCGCGACTACGGGTTCGACCTGCGCCTCGCGTTCGAGGACGACCAGCGCAACGTCGACATGTTCCACGACGAGGGCGTGCCCTGCGTCTACATCCACTCCGGCTACCACACGTGACCGGCGTCAGCGACCACGCCGAGGAGGTGGCGCGCGAGCAGGCCCACATCGACCGGGCCTACGAGGCGCTCGACCGCCTGCGCGAGGGGGCGGCCGCGGCCGGCCCCTCGGCCCTCGACGACGACGAGGGCGCCG
>DMTU01000231.1:2140-2995 GCA_003476595.1 Acidimicrobiaceae bacterium
CGCTGGTGTTCGGTCGGATCGACCTCGCAGCGGCGGTCGAGGGCCAGGAGCGGTTCCACGTCGGGCGCATCGGCGTGTTCGCCGAGGACCAGACCCAGCTGGTCGTCGACTGGCGGGCACCCATCGCCGAGGGCTTCTACCGCGCGACCCGTGCCGACCCGATGGGCCTGCGCCGGCGCCGGGCCTTCCACTGCCGGGGCCGGCGGCTGCTCGCCATCGACGACGTGGTGCTCGACGCCGACGCTGGTGTGCCGGCCCCCGACGACGACGCCCTGGTGGGGGAGGCCGCGCTGCTCGCCTCCCTGGAGGGGCCGCGCACCGGGCGCATGTCGGACGTGGTGGCCACGGTCCAGGCCGAGCAGGACGAGGTCATCCGCGCCCCGATGGCCGGGCTCACCATCGTCCAGGGGGCGGCGGGCACCGGCAAGACGGTGGTCGCCCTCCACCGGGCCGCCTACCTGCTCTACACCTTCCGCGACGTGCTGGACCGCCAGGGCGTGCTGGTCCTCGGGCCCAACGGCCGGTTCCTCGACTACGTGCGCGACGTGCTGCCCTCGCTCGGCGAGCACGACGTTCGCCTCGCGACCGTCCACCAGCTGTACCCGGGTGTCCGGGCCGTCCCCGACGACGACGTCCGGGTGGCGTCGCTCAAGGCCGACCTGCGCATGGTGCGCGTGGTCCGGCGGGCCCTGCGCATGCGCCAGCGGCGGCTGCGCACCGTGGCGCGCGTGCCGGTCGGGCGCTTCATCCTGAAGCTGGAGCCGGCGGTGGTGAACCACGTGGTCGACACCGCGCGCGGCCTCGAGGGCACCCACAACCAGCGCCGACGCATCGTGGAGGACGACCTCGTCGCCG
>DMTU01000217.1:0-4457 GCA_003476595.1 Acidimicrobiaceae bacterium
GCCGGTTTTGGAGACCGGTGCTCTGCCAGTTGAGCTACTGCCCTCGGACGCGAGGGTTCACGCTAGCACCGGCCCTGGGCAGGACCCCATCTGGCCTAGCTGGCGAGCTCGGTGCGGCGGCTGCGGGCGGCCAGCACCAGGGCCCCGGCGGCGCCGGCGGCGGTGGCCGCAGCGAGGCCCCCGACGTAGGCGGCCCGGCGGCCGTGGAGCACGCCGCGGATGGCGTGGCGCTCCCCCGCGTGCTCGAGGGAGGCGAGGATGTCGGCGAGCAGGCCGGGGGCAGGTTCGAGGACGTCGGTGCGCAGCGTGCGCAACGTGCGCAGCAGCCGGCGGTACTGGACCAGGTCGGCCTGGCAGCGCAGGCAGCCCTCCACGTGGCGCCGCTCCGTGCGGCTCAGCTGGTGGGTGCCGTCGGCCACGCCGCCCAGGTCCTCGGCGAGGTCGGTGCAGCGGACCGCGCTCACGACCGGGGCTCCCAGCGCTCAGCTGGCACGGATCTCTTCTCCGAGGGGCTGGTCCTCCCGGCGGGGGAAGAGGTGCTCCTTGAGCTGGCGGCGGGCCCGGTGCAGGCGCACCTTGGCCGCGGTCTCGCTGATGCCGAGCTCGGCGGCGATGTCCTCGTGGGGCAGCTCGTAGACGTCGCGGAGCACCACGACGGCCCGCAGCTTGGGGGACAGCTCGGCGAGGGCCTCCTCGAGGTCCTGGCGCAGAGCCATGGCATCGGCCCGGGCCGCGGGGTCGCGCTCGTGGTCGGTGTCCTCGACGGTGTCGGGCAGCTCGTCGTGGCGGTGCTTGTGGCGCTTGGACATGAGCGTGTTCGCGCAGTTCGCGGTGATGCGGTACATCCAGGTCGAGAACTGGGCCTCGCCCCGGAACCGCTTGAGGCCCTTGAAGGCCCGCAGGTAGGCATCCTGCACCACGTCTCGCGCGTCCTCCTCGTTGCCGCAGAGGCGATACGCCAAGGTGTAGGTGTCGGCGTGGGTGCGCCGGACGAGCTCGTCGAAGGCACCCCGGTGCCCCTCCTGAGCCCGAGCGACCAGCTCGTCCATCTCGGTTCGCATCGCAGGCATTCCGACCCCTTTGGGCACCAAGCGGTTACGTGACGACTCGGTGACACCCTCGCTGGCTACCCGCGGGTAGCAACGCATCCCGAACGCGGAGCGGCCGCCCCCGAAGGGACGGCCAGCTCCGACAGCATGGGACCGACGCGAAGCATCGGTCACGAACCCCGAAGGCCGCTCAGCGGCCGACGGGTTCGCTGCTACTTCAGGATCTTGGTGACCCGGCCCGCACCAACCGTGCGACCACCCTCACGGATGGCGAAGCGCAGACCCTCATCCATCGCGATCGGGTTGATCAAGGTCACCGTCATGTCCGTGTTGTCACCCGGCATGCACATCTCCGTGCCCTCCGGCAGCTCGATCGAACCCGTGATGTCGGTCGTCCGGAAGAAGAACTGCGGCCGGTAGTTCGAGAAGAACGGCTTGTGACGACCACCCTCATCCTTGGTCAACACATACACCGTCGCCTCGAACTCGGTGTGGGGCGTGATCGAACCCGGCGCGCACAGCACCTGGCCACGCTCCACCCCGTCCTTGTCGATGCCACGCAACAGCGCACCGATGTTGTCACCAGCCTGACCCTGATCCAACAGCTTGCGGAACATCTCCACACCCGTGCACGTCGTCTTCTGCGTGTCACGAATACCGACGATCTCGATGTCGTCACCGACATGGATCACGCCCTGCTCCACCTTGCCCGTCACCACCGTGCCACGACCCTGGATCGAGAACACATCCTCGATCGGCATCAAGAACGGCTTGTCCAGATCACGCTCCGGCTCCGGGATGTACTCATCCACCTGGTTCATCAGCTCGATCACCTGATCACCAGCATCAGAGTCACCCTCCAACGCCTTCAACGCCGACACCGGCACCACCGGCGCGTTGTCACCATCGAAGTCCTGATCGGAGAGAAGCTCACGCACCTCCATCTCCACCAGCTCCAACAGCTCCTCATCATCGACCATGTCGACCTTGTTCAACGCCACCACGATCGCCGGCACACCAACCTGACGAGCCAGAAGCACATGCTCACGGGTCTGAGGCATCGGACCATCCGTCGCCGCCACCACCAAGATCGCACCATCGACCTGCGCGGCACCCGTGATCATGTTCTTGATGTAATCCGCGTGACCCGGCATGTCGACATGCGCGTAATGCCGCTTGTCCGTCTCGTACTCGATGTGAGCCACATTGATCGTGATCCCACGCTCCCGCTCCTCCGGCGCCTTGTCGATCATGTCGAACGCCGTCGCATTGTTCCCATCGACACGCTCCGACAACACCCGCGAGATCGCAGCCGTCAACGTCGTCTTCCCATGATCGATGTGACCCATCGTCCCGATGTTCACATGGGGCTTCGACCGATCGAACTTCTCCTTGGCCATGGTGGCGCCTCTTCCTTTGCTTGCTTCTCGAGTGGGTGACTAGCGGACTGACGAACTGGTGTGCGGTGAATCACTCACCACGGATGCGCTTGACGATCTCTTCCTGCACGCTCGTCGGGCACTCCTGGTAGGAGTCGAACTGCATGGTGTACTGCGCACGACCCTGGGTCTTGGAGCGCAGGTCGCCGACGTAGCCGAACATCTCCGACAGGGGCACCTGCGCATCGATGACCTGGGCGTTGCCGCGCTGGCTCATGCCGCCGACCTGGCCGCGACGAGAGTTGAGGTCGCCGATGACGTCGCCCATGTAGTCCTCGGGCGTGACGACCTCGACCTTCATGACCGGCTCCAGGATCACGGGCTTGGCCTTGCGGGCCGCCTCCTTGAACACCATGGTGCCCGCGATCTTGAAGGCCATCTCCGAGGAGTCCACGTCGTGGTACTTGCCGTCGGTGAGGATGGCCCGCACGTCGACCGTGGGGTAGCCGGCGAGGACGCCCGCCTCGAGCGAGGCCTGGATGCCTGCATCGACGGAGGGGATGTACTCCTTGGGGATGCGGCCACCCGTGATGTTGTCCACGAACTCGTAGCCGCCACCGGGACCGGTGGGCTCGAGGGTGATCTGCACCTCGGCGTACTGACCCGAACCACCCGTCTGCTTCTTGTGGGTGTAGGTGACCTTCTCGACCGTCTGGGTGATGGTCTCGCGGTAGGCGACCTGGGGCTTGCCGACGGTGGCGTCGACGCGGAACTCGCGCAGCATGCGGTCGACCAGCACCTCGAGGTGCAGCTCGCCCATGCCGGCGATGATGACCTGGCCGGTCTCCTCGTCGGTGCGCACGGTGAAGGTGGGGTCCTCCTCCGACAGCGACTGGAGTGCCTTGCCCATCTTCTCCTGGTCGGCCTTGGTCTTGGGCTCCACGGCCACGTGGATCACGGGCTCGGGGAACTCGAGGGACTCGAGCACGATCGGGTTGTCCGGATCGCAGAGCGTGTCACCGGTCTTGGTGTTCTTCATGCCGATGCCGGCGATGATCTCGCCGGAGAAGATGCGCTCGCGGTCCTCGCGGGTGTTGGCGTGCATCTGCAGCAGGCGACCGAGGCGCTCCTTGTTACCGGAGCGCACGTTCAGCACGGTGTCGCCCTTGGCGAGCGTGCCGGAGTACACCCGGAAGTAGGTGAGCTTGCCCACGTGGGGGTCGGTCATGATCTTGAAGGCCAGGGCCGAGAAGGGGGCCTCGTCGGTCAGCTCACGGGTGAGCTTCTCGGTCTCCTTGACGTTCAGGCCGTTGACCGGGGGCAGGTCGGCCGGGCTCGGCAGGTAGCGGATGACCGCGTCGAGCAGGGGCTGGACGCCCTTGTTCTTGAAGGCGGTGCCGTTGAGCACGGGCACGATCTCGCCGGCGATGGTCGCCTTGCGGATGGCCTCGTGGAGCTCGTCCTCGGTGATCTCCTCGTCCTCGAGGAACTTCATCATGAGGGTCTCGTCGGCGGTGGCGACGGTCTCGATGAGCTCGGCGCGGTACTCGGCGGCCTTGTCCTTGAGGTCGTCGGGGATCTCGACCTCGTTCCAGCTGGCGCCGAGGTCCTCACTCTCCCAGATCAGGGCCTTCATGGTGATGAGGTCGACCACGCCGGCGTACTCGGCCTCGTAGCCGATGGGCAGCTGCAGCACCGCCGTGTTGGCGTTGAGCCGGTCCTTGATGGAGTCGAGCGCGTCGTAGAAGTTGGCGCCGAGGCGGTCCATCTTGTTGATGAAGCACATGCGGGGGACGCCGTACTTGTTGGCCTGGCCCCACACGGTCTCGGTCTGGGGCTCCACACCGGCGACGCCGTCGAACACGGCGACCGCACCGTCGAGCACGCGCAGCGACCGCTCGACCTCGACGGTGAAGTCGACGTGGCCGGGCGTGTCGATGATGTTGATGGTGTGGTCCTTCCACTGGCAGGTGGTGGCAGCGGAGGTGATGGTGATGCCCCGCTCCTGCTCCTGCTCCATCCAGTCCAT
>DMTU01000217.1:4552-8217 GCA_003476595.1 Acidimicrobiaceae bacterium
GCTCCATCCAGTCCATCGTGGCGCCGCCCTCGTGGACCTCGCCGATCTTGTAGTTGCGGCCGGTGTAGAAGAGGATGCGCTCGGTCGTGGTGGTCTTGCCGGCGTCGATGTGGGCCATGATCCCGATGTTGCGGGTCTTGGCGATGGAGTTGGTGCGCTTCTCAGTCATGGAGGGCTCTCACAGAAAGACGACCGGGGCCTGGTGACAGGCGGCCCGGTCGTGGGGCCGATGGCCCGCGTGGGATGGACAGATCAGGGGATGTGCGGGCACTACCAGCGGTAGTGCGCGAAGGCCTTGTTCGACTCGGCCATCTTGTGCATGTCCTCACGCCGCTTGACGGAGGCGCCGAGGCCGTTGCTGGCGTCGAGGATCTCGTTGGCGAGGCGCTCGGCCATCGTGCGCTCGCGGCGGGCACGGGCGAAGGTGATGATCCAGCGGATGGCGAGGGTGTTGGCCCGGCGGGGGCGGACCTCGATCGGGACCTGGTAGGTGGCGCCACCGACGCGGCGGCTCTTGACCTCGAGCTGGGGCTTGATGTTGTCGAGGGCGCGCTTCAGCGTGGACAGCGGCTCGGAGCCCGTCTTGGACTCGACGATCGACATGGCGTCGTACATGATCCGCTCGGCGGTCGAGCGCTTGCCCGAGAGCAGGATCTTGTTCGTCAGCTGGGTGACGACGGTGGAGTCGTAGATCGGGTCGGGCTTGATCTCACGACGTGGTGCGGGTCCCTTGCGAGGCATCTCAGGCGTCCTTCTTGGCGCCGTAGCGGCTACGGGCCTGCTTGCGGTCGCGGACGCCCGACGTGTCGAGCGTGCCGCGGATGATCTTGTAGCGGACGCCCGGGACGTCCTTCACACGGCCACCGCGCACGAGCACGATGGAGTGCTCCTGCAGGTTGTGACCCTCGCCGGGGATGTAGGCGGTGACCTCGATGCCCGAGGTGAGCCGGACGCGGGCGACCTTGCGCAGCGCGGAGTTCGGCTTCTTGGGCGTGACGGTGAACACCCGGGTGCAGACGCCGCGCCGCTGGGGCGCACCCTTGAGGGCCGGCGTCTTGGCCTTGGTCATCTTGGACTGCCGGCCCTTGCGGACCAGCTGCTGAATCGTGGGCACGGGTGTCCTCTGCCTGACGGATCGAAAGCGTGTGCTTGGGTATCGGGGGCGATCGCACGGCCTGGCGCACCTCGAGGAGGTTCGCTCCGGGGGCGCGCATGACCGACAGGACAGACTATGGGCGAGGCTCGGCGGCACACAACCCGGCGACGGCGCGGTCCCGGGCCATCCTCGCAGCTCGGCGAGTGGGCGCGGCGGATGTCCACTCCTAGGATCGCCGGCCATGGCGTCCGACAGCGTGGAGCGCGAGCGGACCTGGCTCGTGCGCTCGCTCCCCGATCCGCTGCCCGCCGGCACCCCCGTGTCGCAGGGGTACCTGCTCGCCGACGGCGACGTGGCGGTGCGCGTCCGGCGCGCCGGCGCCCGGCGGCTCATGACCGTCAAGGGGCGGGGCACCCGGAGCCGCACGGAGCTCGAGTGGGACCTCACCGCCGAGCAGTTCGAGGCGCTGTGGCCGCTCACCCGCTGCGGTCGGGTCGACAAGGTGCGCCACGAGGTGCCCCTCGGACCGCGCACGGCCGAGATCGACGTGTTCGCCGGCTCGCTCGCCGGGCTGGTGCTCGTCGAGGTCGAGTTCGACGACGACGCGTCCATGGACGCCTTCACCGCACCGGACTGGTTCGGCGAGGAGGTCTCCGACGACCCCCGCTACACCAACGCCGCCCTCGCCCGGGACGGCCTGCCCGACGGTCACCGCTCCCCCACCGACTGACGCCATCCGAGAGAGGTCTGCCATGCCCGACACCGCCACGACGCTCACGATCGACCGAGGCGTGGCCACCATCACCCTCGACCGGCCCGACGCCCGCAACGCCTTGTCGGCCGACCTCGTCGACGGCCTGGCCGACCACCTCGAGGCAGCGGTCGCCGACGACGACGTCCGGGTCATCGTCCTCACCAACGCCGGCACCACGTTCTGCGCCGGCGCCGACCTCAAGGCCGGCGCGGCGCGCTCGCCCCGGCACACCCTCGTCGACGTCCTCACCACGATGCTCGACAGCCCCAAGCCCGTGATCGGGCGCATCGCCGGGCACTGCATGGGCGGCGGCGTCGGCCTCGCGGCCGCCTGCGACATCTCGGTCATCAGCGACGACGCCAAGGTCGGCTTCACCGAGGTGCGCATCGGGGTGGCCCCTGCGATGATCTCGGTGGTCTGCCTGCCCAAGATGGGCCGGGCCGACGCCGCCGAGCTGTTCCTGTCCGGCGAGCGGATCACGGCGGCCCGCGCCGTCGAGGTCGGCCTGCTCAATCGGGTCGTGGCCCGCGACGAGCTCGACGACGCCGTGGCCGAGGTGGTGGGCAAGGTCGTGGCCGGCGGGCCGCTCGCCCTCGCCGCGGCCAAGCGGCTGTTGCGCGAGGTCCCCGAGCTCGACCGGGACCAGGCCTTCGCCACCACCGAGGTGCTGTCGGCCGAGCTGTTCGCCTCCGAGGAGGCCGCCGAGGGGATGGCCGCCTTCCGCGAGAAGCGCCTGGCACGCTGGGTGCCGGGCGACTGAAAAGGACGAAATCCCGTGGATCCAGACCACTTCGTGATCCGGATCCACGGGACTTCGGTTCAGGCGGCCCTTCGGGCCTGCCGCGGCCTCAGCCGGCGTCGCCGGCCGTGGGGAGCTGGACGACGTCGGCGCCGGCCTGCTCCTCGAAGCCCGCCGCGAGCGAGGCGGCGAGGTCGTCGTCGCCGTCGTCGTCGGAGGACCAGCCCTCCATCTGGCGGTACTCCGGGGCGTAGGTGTCCACGTCCCGGTAGTCGCCGTGGCCGGTGCCGGCCGGGATGAGCTTGCCGATGATGATGTTCTCCTTGAGGCCGACCAGCCCGTCCGACTTGGACTCGATGGCGGCTTCGGTGAGCACCCGGGTCGTCTCCTGGAAGGAGGCGGCCGACAGCCACGAGTCGGTCGACAGCGAGGCCTTGGTGATGCCCATGATCTCGTCACGGGCCTCGGCCGGCTGCTTGCCCTCGAGCAGCAGCTGCTTGTTGACCTCGGTGTAGCGCCGGCGGTCGATGCGCTCGCCGGGCAGGAACTCGGAGTCGCCGGACTCGTTGATGTGGACCCGGCGGGTCATCTGGCGGACGATCAGCTCGATGTGCTTGTCGTGGATCGACACGCCCTGGTCCCGGTACACCTTCTGGATCTCGTCGACCAGGTACTGCTGGGTGAAGCGCAGGCCCTTGATCTCGAGCAGCTCGCGGGGGTCGCGGGGACCCTCGACGATGGCGTCGCCGGCCCGGAGCTCCTGGCCGTCGGTGACCTCGAGGCGGGCGCCGACCGGGATGGGGAAGGAGACCTCCTCGCCGTCGTCGGTGACGACGAGCACGGTCTTGCCGCGCCCTTCGTCCTCGAGGATCCGGACGACGCCGGAGACGGTGGACAGCGTGGCCTTGCCCTTGGGCGTGCGGGCCTCGAACAGCTCGACCACGCGGGGCAGACCGCCGGCGATGTCGCCGCTGCTGGATGCGACGCCACCGGTGTGGAACGTGCGCATCGTGAGCTGCGTGCCGGGCTCGCCGATGGACTGGGCGGCGATCACGCCGACGGCTTCGCCGCGCTCG
>DMTU01000217.1:8329-11268 GCA_003476595.1 Acidimicrobiaceae bacterium
CCGATGGACTGGGCGGCGATCACGCCGACGGCTTCGCCGCGCTCGATCATCCCGCCCGTGGCCATGGACATGCCGTAGCCGAGGGCGGAGATGCCGCGCTCGGAGTCGTCGGTGAGCGGCGACAGCACCCGGACCCGGGTGACGTCGGGATCATCGATCATCGCCTGCATCATCAGCTCGCTGACCATGGTGCCGCGCTCGTAGGTGCTGACGCCTTCCTCGTCGGGCTCGGCGAGGGTGACGTCCTCGGCCAGCACGCGGCCGAGCAGCTTGGTCTCGATGTAGAAGCGCTTGTTCGCCAGGTCGGGGCGGATGTCCTCGATCCAGATCGAGCGCACGGGCGAGCCGGTGCGCTCGGCACGATCGAAGGGATCCTCCTCGTTGACGATGAGCTCCTGGGCCACGTCGACGAGGCGACGGGTGAGGTAGCCGGAGTCGGCCGTCCGCAGCGCCGTGTCGACCAGGCCCTTCCGGGCACCAGGCGTGGCGATGTAGTACTCGAGCATGTCGAGCCCCTCGCGGAAGTTCGACTTGATCGGGCGGGGGATCATGTCGCCACGGGGGTTGGCCACGAGGCCACGCATGCCCGCGATCTGGCGGACCTGCATCATGTTCCCTCGAGCGCCGGACGCGACCATCATGTCGATCGGGTTGAAGCGCTCGGCCTTGAGGCCGATCTCCATCTGCGCCCGGATCTCCTCGGTGGCGTTGGTCCAGATCTCGATCTCCTTCTGGCGCCGCTCACCGTCGGTGATGATGCCCCGACGGAACTGGGTCTCGACCTTGTCGGCCTCGACCTCGTGGCTGTCGAGGATGTCGCGCTTGGACTCCGGCGTCTTGACGTCGTCGATGGACACCGTCAGACCGGACCGGGACGCCCAGGTGTAGCTGAGGTCCTTGATCGCGTCGAGGGCCTCGGCCACCTCGGCCTTGCTGTACTCCGAGGCGAGGCGGTCGACGATGGCGCCGAGGCCCCGCTTGTCGAGGCGGTCGTTCATGGTGCCCAGGAAGTCGAAGGACTCGGGCAGGCACTCGCTGAAGATGACGCGGCCGGGCGTGGTGGTGATCCACCTGGCCCTGCCGTCCTCGTCGCGACCGGCGCGGTACTGGATCTTGGCGTGGATGGCGATGTCGCCGTGCTCGTAGGCCCGGCGGATGGACTCCACGTCGCCGAAGGCACGGCCCTCGCCCTTCTCGCCGTCCATCAGCGAGGTCAGGTAGAAGGCGCCGATCACCATGTCCTGGGTCGGCGTCACGAGCGGGCGCCCGTTGGCCGGCGACAGGATGTTGTTGGCCGACAGCATCAGCACGCGCGCCTCGGCCTGGGCCTCGGCGGACAGCGGCAGGTGCACGGCCATCTGGTCGCCGTCGAAGTCGGCGTTGAAGGCGGTGCAGACCAGCGGGTGCAGCTGGATGGCCTTGCCCTCGACCAGCACGGGCTCGAAGGCCTGGATGCCGAGGCGGTGCAGCGTGGGGGCACGGTTGAGGAGCACCGGGTGCTCCTTGATGACGTCTTCGAGGACGTCCCACACCGGGCCACGGCGGCGCTCGACCATGCGCTTGGCCGACTTGATGTTCTGGGCGTGCTCGCGGTCCACCAGCTCCTTCATGACGAAGGGCTTGAACAGCTCGAGGGCCATCAGCTTGGGCAGGCCGCACTGGTGCAGGCGCAGCGTGGGGCCGGCGACGATGACCGAACGACCGGAGTAGTCGACGCGCTTGCCGAGCAGGTTCTGGCGGAACCGGCCCTGCTTGCCCTTGAGCATGTCCGACAGCGACTTCAGGGCGCGGTTGCCGGGCCCGGTCACGGGACGGCCGCGGCGGCCGTTGTCGAACAGGGCGTCGACGGCCTCCTGGAGCATGCGCTTTTCGTTGTTCACGATGATCTCGGGGGCACCGAGGTCCAGCAGGCGCTTCAGGCGGTTGTTGCGGTTGATGACCCGGCGGTACAGGTCGTTGAGGTCGGAGGTGGCGAAGCGGCCGCCGTCGAGCTGCACCATCGGGCGCAGCTCCGGCGGGATCACCGGCACGACCTCGAGGATCATGGCCTTGGGGTCGTTGACCCGCTTGCCGTTCTCGTCGCGGCGGTTGAAGGCGGCGACGATCTTGAGCCGCTTGATCGCCTTCTGCTTGCGCTGCTGGGACAGCGGCTTCTCGCCCTCGGCCGGGTTGATGTTCGCGTGGAGCTGGATCTCCTCCTCGTCGAAGTCGATCCGGTCGATCAGGCGAGCGAGCGCGTCGGCGCCCATGCCGCCCTCGAAGTAGTCGCCGTAGCGGTCGGTGAGCTCCCGCCACAGCATCTCGTCCTCGATGATCTTGCGGGTGTGCAGCTCCTTGAGCTCGTCGAAGGAGCGCTGGAGCAGGTCCAGCTCGCCCTCGTACTGCTCGCGGATGATCGTGACGTCCTTCTCGGCCTGCTTCTGGCGGGCCTTCAGCTCGGAGTCCTTGGCACCCTCGTTCTCGAGCGCGCCGAGCTCGGACTCGAGCTCCTCGTAGCGCTCGGCGATCTCGAGCTCGCGCTCCTTCTCGATGGCCTCGCGCTCGGCGAGCATCTCGGCCTCGATGTTGGGCAGCTCCTCGTGGAGCTTGTCGTGGTCGACCCAGGTGACCAGGTTGGCCGCGAAGTAGATGACCTTCTCGAGCTGCTTGGCCTTCAGCTCCTCACGGGCCTCGGTGCCCGAGAGCAGGTAGGCCAGCCACGAGCGGGTGCCGCGCAGGTACCAGATGTGCACCACGGGGGCGGCCAGCTCGATGTGGCCCATGCGCTCGCGCCGGACCTTGGAGCGGGTGACCTCCACGCCGCAGCGCTCGCAGATGATGCCCTTGAACCGCACCCGCTTGTACTTGCCGCAGGCGCACTCGAAGTCCTTGGTCGGACCGAAGATCTTCTCGCAGAAGAGTCCGTCCTTCTCGGGCTTGAGCGTGCGGTAGTTGATGGT